>JAJZHK010000083.1 GCA_021804565.1 Pseudomonadota bacterium
TTCATTGATGGCCTTGCCTTGCACCGAGAAGATCGCGGCATTGGCTTCGAGCAGATCCTTGCGTTCCATGCCCGGGCCACGCGGGCGGGCGCCGACGAGCAAGGCGTAATCGGCATCACGGAAGGCGACCTTGGGATCGTCGGTCATGACGATGCCGGCGAGCAGCGGAAACGCACAGTCGTCGAGCTCCATGGCGACACCCTTGAGCGCTTCCAGGGCCGGCGTAATTTCCAGGAGCTGGAGAATCACCGGCTGGTCAGCGCCGAGCATGGCGCCCGAAGCGATACGGAACAGCAGGGAATAGCTGATTTGACCAGCAGCGCCGGTAACGGTGACGCGAACGGGGCTCTTCATCGAAGGTCTCCTGAACAGGGTGAATGAAGCAGGTGGCCGCCATTGTACCCATAGATGGGGCACTTTGCATCCTGAAATCATCTCCTAAGGCCGGCCAAACTAGGCTAGACTGGGCGCTGTTCCGCAGCGCCGGGGGGGCGCCATGCTTATACGCAAGTTGTTTGATTTTGAGAGCGCGCACATCGTGCGCAATTGCTCGACCGACCGTTGCCGCCGCTCCCTGCATGGCCATAGCTACAAAGTCGAGGTGCTGCTCGAGGCAGACGCCCTTGACCATGGCCAGATGGTTTATGACTTCGGCTTGATGAAGACGGGCCTGCGCGACCTGATCGATGCCTTCGATCACGCGGTGACTTTCTGGGACGAGGATGCGGCCGAGTACATCGATGCCTGCCGCCGTTTGAGTGCACGATGGGTGTCGATCCCGGTATCGCCCAGCGCTGAACAGTTTTCTCGGGTTTTCTTCGTCATGATCGATGCCTTGCTCAACCATACGGTGATGAGCAATGGTGAGCAGGGCGTACGCCTGCACTCCATTATCGCCCATGAGACAGAAAGCGGTTACGCCCAATGTTTTCGTGCCGACGCCTACAATCCGCGGATGGGGGAGATACGCCTGGATCGCATCCAGTTCTCCGAACAGGTCCGTAGCGAGTGGAAAGAGCCCGATTTCTATGCACGGCTGCTGCGTGGGGAGTCTTTCATCAACCCCCCGGCGGAGCACCAGATTCCAGTCTACCCGGGTAGAACCGGCCAGTAGTCGATACGGCCATCGGCCTGAATGGCGGCAAGATCGCCGAACTCGAGCATGAGCTCTTCGCTTTGCGTGGGTCGGAAAAAGACCTGATCGTCGACGCGCAAGCCGGTCGCCTGGCTGCCATTGAGCAGATCCTGGTTGCTGCTGTAGCCATAGAGCGGATTGCCCTGCAGGCCCGCTGGCGAGACAGGGTGGGCCCTCCATTCGCCGCCGTAGATGAAGTAGCTGCGTCGCCGGTTGAGGTCCCAGAGCGGCCACAAGCCGCCAGTTTTCTCGATACCCGGCAGGTGCAGGCCATCCGAGGCCTTGAGCACGGGGGTGGCGATCCATACGGCGGGCTGCAGGTCGGCGAGAACATCCAAATCAAAATCGGAAGCCTTGACGAAGGCTGAGCCTGCCGAGACTTCATTGAGTGGACTGTGGCTGTCGTGCCAACGAAAGGTCGGGCTGCCGGCGCCATTCATGACCAAAGTCTGTTCCCGGTATACCGGAGCGAGACGGTAGAGCGTTTCCTGGAAGGCGCGGTAGCTCGCTTGTGAACCTTGTAAAGAGCGGCTTCGCGACTCGATCAGGGCAGGAATTTTTCCGACATGGGCATCATAGCCCATGAAGCCTTGCAGATGGAGGGGGCCACCTGCGCTGCTCAACAAGGGCAGGATGGGCTCCAGTGCAGCAGGGCTTGCCAGCCCGCCACGGTGCAGGCCGACGTCGATTTCCAGGCTGACTTTCATGTTCAGGCCCCATTGCCGAGCCAGTTGTGCGTACTGCTGCGCCCGCTCTGGGGTGTCGATCAACCAGCTGAGTTGCCGTTCGGGTTGAAACTTGCAGGCCTGCGGCCAGCGCCGGTAGGTGTCGGCGCACGCCTGTATGGGCATGGGCTTGCCCAGCAAAAGATCGCTGTCGGGAAACTGTTGCGCCAGAGCGAGTATCTGCGGCTGATGAAACACCATCAGCCGGCGTGTTGACATGGCCTGCATGATGCGCGCCAGCAGTGCCGGGCAAGGCAGGCTTTTGGCAACGATACGAAAGTCTTGATGGGCAGGGCGCATCTTTTGGATACGCTCGATATTGTGATCCAGGCGGGGGACGTCGATGAGCATCAGCGGGCGGCCAGGGCCCTGCTGGCGCAGTTGCCGGTTGAGCTTGCGAAAATAGTCGCTATAGGGGCGACCTTGATCGGCAGGGCGTAGCCACCATGCCGAACCTAGCAGCACACCACCCGCGAAGAGAAAACCGCGTCTGTCCATGCCAGTCTCCTGATTCAAACTCCTAAGAGGTGATGCATATAGCCGTTGAGCATGCGTCCTTGGGGGTCGAGTCTTTGCCTGACCTGCAGCCAGTCCGGGTACCTGGGGTAGTGGCTGGCGATGGCGGCAGCGTTCCAGCTGTTCATCTTTCCCCAGTGCGGACGACCGCCGTAACTTTGCAAAATCGGTTCGATGCGCGAGAAGATCGGGTGCGGACGTTGCCGATAGTACTGATGTACGGAGATGGACACGCAAGATCGCTGGTAAAAGGGACTCAGCCAAGCATCGTCAGCAGCGACAAAGCGATACTCCAGGGGAAAAAAGACGTCGAGTTTTTCCTTGCGCATCAGTTGCATGATGGCTTCGATGGCGGCGCGCCCATGCTCTGCCGGCAGGCTGTATTCCATTTCATTGAAACGCACACTGCGGGCGCTGGGGTAGATGGCATAGGAGGGACCGACACGGTCGCTATCGGCAACAAGCAGCCCGATCAGCCTTTGCAGCCAAGGGTTGCTCCAGGGCAAGACGCGGGCGGTGTTGGCAGCCAGATCGAGCAGGGTGTTGTCGTCCTCATCCTGGAGCGGGGTGCTGGCGGCCAAGGTCGAGTCCATGGTCTTGAGCATGGCACGGTCCCCGAAGGGAAAAGCAAAGAACTCGATGTGCTCGTGCTGATCCTTTTCCCGTTCTACGATGTCGAGAACTTGAGCTATGGGCAGGACACGCAGGCGTTCATGGAGGCGGTAAGCGGCACGGTTTTGCAGCGTGATACGGGTGATGATGCCGAGTGCGCCGAGGCTGACCTGTGCGGCGGCAAATACATCGGGCTCGTGTTCGGCGGAGCAGTCGATGATCTCCCCCTGTGCGGTGATCAGCCGTACTTGTCTGACGTAGGCGGACAGGCACTGCAGTCGCCGGCCGCTGCCATGGGTGGCGGTGCTGATGGCTCCAGCCAGCGATTGCATATTGATGTCGGCCTCATTGAAAAAGCCCTGGCCATGTTGCGCCAGCAAGGGTGATGCGGCGGCGATGCGGGTTCCCGCCCAAAATTCTGCGCGCAACCGGGCCTGATCGATATCGATCAGGCCATTCATGGCTTCGAGTGATAGAAGACGTCCCGTCGTCGGCACCAGGGGGCTGAAGCTATGGCCACCACCGACGACACGCAAAGGTGCATTCGAGCTGCGCAGCCATTGCAGCAGTTCCTGCTCGTCGCGGGGATAGCCGATAGCGCCGAGGCTTTGCGCCTGCAGGCGTCCTGACCAGTTCTGCCAGCGGGCGGCCCGGGCCACGGCGGGTGTCAGCAGCAATCCTGCCTGGATAAAATGGCGTCGCGTCCATCCTTGCGCGGACATCATGTTATTCTCTGCATCTTGAAAAGTCTGAACGTCCAAGCTCACATAAAATTGATGGTTTGTCAACTTTGCCTGGATATCTGGAGGGAACCGTTGTCATGCATGAAGATGATACAAGTTTGCGCATCAAGCCCCGGCAAAAGCGTGCCGTGGAAAAAGTCGAGCGCATCTTGCAAGCCACGGCTCTGTTGCTAGAGCACCATGGTGTCGATGAACTGAACATCCTGGCGATCGCGCGTGAGGCACAGCTGCCGCCGGCGACGATCTACCACTATTTCGAGAACAGAACAGCCATCTTTATGGCCTTGGCGGAGCGCACCATGCGCGAGGTCGACGAGGCCTTCGCGCACGTGCTGCTGGCCGCAGGCGAGCAGTCCAATCCCCCCGACTGGCAGGGTATGGTGCGTCAGCTCTATGAGGCTTACAAATCGGCTCCAGGCTATCGCCAGGTGCTGCCCTTGTTGCGTGCGACGCCGGGTTTGCGTGAAATCGAAGCGGCCTCCAATCGCCGTTCGGTCGAGTTTTTACGGACCGCTTTCGTGCATCTGCAGATGTCGCCCGAGCGTGTCGAGCGGGTGGCTCTGATGCTGGCCGAGATGGTCCAGTCCTTTTTGGATATGGCCTTGTGTGCCGGTACGGAGGCGCAGGCCGAGGCCTACGTTGAAGAGATGCAGATCATGATCGGTGCCTTGGCCGAGCACTACCTGGCGCGTGTCTCCGCATGATGATTCGGACGGGCTGTCCAGTCTTCATGCAGCCTGAGATCGGACCCGATAGACTGGGCCAAAGGATATAGATCCACAGGATTGAGAGCGCAGCGCTATGCAATTTTTGGAGTCGCGGACATCGAAGGCTTGGCGCTGGCTGGCGCTTTTCTTGCTGAGCGGGTCCGCCATGGCCCATGCCGGTCTATGGGCGAGCAAAACCCAGCCTGTGCAGGTTTTGCGCTATGCCGCCATCGCCCATGATCACCCTGCTTCAGCCAGCAAGCCGCAAGCTGTGCAGCTGAGCGACCTGCTGCGGCAGCTGCTCTGGCTGCGTAATCACCACGTCCATTTCGTGTCTCTGGCGCAGCTTGAGCAGGCCTTGGCTCATCATCAGCGCCTACCGAGTCATCCGGTTTTGCTGTGCTTTGATGAACCGGCGACGTCCTTGATGCTGCCCTTGCTGTCGACACTGCAGGTGCTCAGGGCGCCAGCCCTGGTGGGCATGAGCGCCTCGCGGCACGAGACGGATGCGCGAAGCTTGCAGATGCGCCGAAAGTTTTTTGCCGACCCGCTGATTACCTTGGGTAGTGAGGGGCGCCATCTGAACCGCAAGCTGCCGGTGGATCCGCAGGGTGATCTGGGCTGGGCGGCGACGACGCGGGCTTGGCAGCATAAGCATTATGAAGATGAGCCGACTTATCGGTCACGCATCAAAAAATCGCTGTGGTCTGCGGTGCCTATCCTCCAGCAGCAACTGCACCGTCGACCCCAAGTCATGCTATGGCCGGGCGGCGTCTATAAT
>JAJZHK010000006.1 GCA_021804565.1 Pseudomonadota bacterium
AGCGCAGCATGTTCTTGTGTTCGTGCTGGTGCAGATAAGCCAGGATGTCCTGGCTGATCAGATCGGACTGGTGCGACATCAGAAATACCCCTCGATCTTTTTCTTTTCCATGGAACCGGACTGGTCATGGTCGATGACCCGACCTTGACGCTCCGAAGTGCGGGTCAGCAGCATCTCCTGAATGATCTCCGGCAAGGTGCTCGCCGTCGACTCGATCGCCCCGGTGAGCGGGTAACAGCCGAGGGTGCGAAAGCGCACCGAGCGGGTTTCGATGCGCGCCTTTTCCTCTTCGCTGAGGTAGGGCAGGATGCGCTCGTCATCGATCATGATCAGGGTGCCGTCGCGCTCCACCACCGGCCGTGGTGCCGCGAAATAGAGGGGCACGATGGGGATGTTCTCAAGATAGATGTATTGCCAGATGTCGAGCTCGGTCCAGTTGGAGAGCGGGAAAACCCGGATGCTCTCGCCGCGGTGGATGCGGCCGTTGTAGAGGTTCCAAAGCTCCGGTCGCTGATTTTTTGGATCCCAGCGGTGGGCGCGATCACGAAAGGAGTAGACCCGCTCCTTGGCGCGAGACTTCTCCTCATCCCGGCGGGCGCCACCGAAAGCGGCATCGAAGCGATGGGCGTCCAGGGCCTGCTTGAGACCCTGCGTCTTCATCACATCGGTATGGCGTGCCGAGCCCGAGCTGAACGGGTTGACACCGGCTTTGACGCCTTCCTGGTTGATGTGCACGAGCAGATCCACCGGGTAGCGCTGCGGCAAGCTGTCGCGAAACTTGATCATCTCCTGGAACTTCCAGGTTGTATCGACATGCAGCAAGGGAAAGGGCAGGCGTCCGGGCGCGAAGGCCTTGATCGCCAGGTGCAGCATGACGGCTGAGTCCTTGCCTATGGAATAGAGCATGACCGGGTTGTCGAACTCGGCGGCCACTTCACGCAGGATGTGGATGGACTCGGCTTCGAGCTGCTTGAGGTGGGTGAGCGGCGTACGGCTGTCTGTCATCACGAAGGTCCCTGGCGGCTAGGTGCTGATCTGCACTCTAGTCAAGGTTTGTGATGATTGGAAATACTAAAAAAAGATATTCCTATAACAATAAGACATATATAAGCAGGACGCACCGCCAGATCACTGGTGTCGCGACGATGATTGCGGGACAATGGCAGCTCTTTTTTCGCTGACGAGGCTTCCATGTCGAGAATCACTCTGGCGCACTACCTGCGCGAGCAGCAAACCTCACTCCCCACGCTCGACGCTGCGCTGGTGCGTTTGATCGAGCAGGTGGCGCATGCCTGTGTCGGCATCGCCCACGCCCTCGGCCAGGGCGCCCTCGCCGATCTGCTCGGCAGCGCCGGCCAGGACAATGTTCAGGGGGAGGCGCAAAAGAAGCTCGATGTGCTGTCCAATGATCTGCTGATCGAGGCGCATCTCTGGGGCGGGCACTTGGCCGCGATGGCCTCGGAGGAGATGGAGGATCTCTACCAACTGCCGGCGGACAGGCCGCGCGGTGACTATCTGCTCGCCTTCGATCCGCTCGACGGCTCTTCCAATATCGACGTCAATGTCTCGGTGGGGACGATCTTTTCGGTGCTGCGCTCGCCGGTACGTGAGGCGGTGCAGGTCGAGCACGTGCTGCAGGCCGGCCGTCAGCAGCAGGCCGCAGGCTACGCCATCTACGGGCCGTCCACGCAGTTCGTGCTGACCTTGGGGGCCGGGGTCGACGTCTTCACCCTCGACCGTTCGCTGGGTCAGTTCATCCTCAGCGAGCGAGCTTTGCGCATTCCTGAAGCGACCCAGGAGTTCGCCATCAATATGTCCAACCAGCGCCACTGGGAGGCACCGGTACAGCGTTACGTCGCCGAACTGCTCGCCGGCCGAGAAGGTGTGCGCGGCAAGGATTTCAATATGCGCTGGGTCGGCTCCATGGTGGCCGACGTCCACAGGCTGTTGACCCGTGGCGGCCTCTTCATGTACCCGGTCGATGCCAAGACGCGAGCCCAGGGTGGCCGCTTGCGTCTGCTCTATGAGGCCAATCCCATGGCTTGGCTGGTGGAGCAGGCCGGCGGCCTGGCCAGCACCGGCCGTGAGCGCATCCTCGATCTGCAGCCGCAGCGCCTGCATCAGCGCGTACCGGTCATGCTGGGCGCGCGCGAAGAGGTTTTACGCCTCGAGGACTACCACCGCAGCTAAAGAGGGACAGGCGCCGGCAGCCGTGGGCTGCCGACGCGCTCAGAGGGCGATCTGCGAGCCCAGTTCGACGACCCGGTTGGGCGGGATGTGGAAGTAAGCCGCGGCGCTGCCGGCATTGCGAAACATGGCGATGAACAGGTGCTCACGCCACAGCGGCATGGAGGAGCTGCGCTGTGGTATCAGGGTCTCGCGGCCGAGGACGAAGCTGGTGTTTTGCGTGTCCAGCGCCAGACCCTGACGGGTGCACAGCGGCAGGACCCCGGGCAGATCGGTGACGTCCATGAAGCCGAAGGTGACCAGCACGCGGAAGAACTGATCGTTGACACGCGTCACCTGGACGCGTTCGCTGTCATTGACATGCGGTTCATCGCGTATCTCCACCTTGAGGATCACCACCCGCTCATGCAGGCATTTGAAGTGCTTGACACTGTGCATGAGGGCGTGCGGCGTACTGTTCAGGTGCTGGGTCATGAAGATGGCGGTGCCGGGGACGGTCGGCAGATTGCCTTGCGCCTGGGTGGCAAACTGCACCAGCGGCATGAGGTCTTCGCCGAGGTGCTGATTGAGTATGCGGCGGCCCAGCTTCCAGGTGGTCATGAGCAGGAAGATGAAGCAGCCCAGTGCCAGCGGCATCCAGCCACCCTGACTGATTTTGAAAAGGTTGGAGCTGAAATAGGCGATATCGACGATGAGAAACAGGCCGACGGTGAGAAAGGTGGGCAGGGCCTTCCAGCGCCAGATGTCGCGCACGACAAAGTAGGCGAGGATGGTGGTGATGAGCATGGTGCCGGTGACGGCGATACCGTAGGCCGCCGCCAGACGTGCAGAGGAACCAAAAATGAGCACCAGCAGGGCCACCGCGCACATCTGCGCCCAGTTGACGCCGGGCAGGTAGATCTGTCCGATCTCCTCGCTCGAGGTGTGCAGCACTTCCATGCGTGGCGCGTAGCCGAGGTGTATGGCTTGCTGGGTGATGGAGTAGCAGCCCGAGATGACCGCCTGCGAAGCGATCACCGTCGCCGCCGTGCTCAGGGCGATCAGGGGATAGAGCAGCTGATGCGGGCTGAGCAGGTAGAAAGGGTTGCTGACCGCCTCCGGGTGGCGGATGAGCAGCGCGCCCTGGCCAAAGTAGTTGAGCACGAGACCGGGCAGCACGACAAAGAACCAGACGCGCTGGACCGGGCGGCGGCCAAAGTGGCCCATGTCCGCGTAGAGCGCCTCACCACCGGTGAGGGCGAGGACGGTGGCGCCCAGGGAAAAGAAGCCCAGGGCTGGATTATGGAGGAGAAAATCGATCGCGTAGTAAGGGTTGAGAGCGAGCAGCACGCGTGGCGCCTGGGCGATGCCATAGCCACCGAGGACGGCCAGGGTGCTGAACCAGACGATCATGATCGGGCCAAACCAGCGGCCCATGGTGCCGGTGCCGCGCTTTTGTGCGACGAACAGGCTGACCAGAACGATGAGCGACAAGGGCACTTCATAGGCGGTGAACTTCGGGGAGGCGATGCCCAGACCTTCGATGGCGGAGAGCACGGATATGGCCGGGGTGAGGACGCTGTCACCATAGAAAAGAGCGGCCCCAAACAGGCCGAGCAGCATCAGGTAGTGGGCTTTCTTGCCGCCGCTGCGCAGCACCAGGGCCATCAGGGCCATGATGCCGCCTTCGCCACGGTTGTCGGCGTGCATGATGAAAAGCACGTATTTCAGCGACACCACCACCATCAGCGACCAGAACAGCAGAGAGAGGACGCCAAAGACGTGCACCGTACTCAGCGGAACGGCGTGACTGTCGCCGGCGAAGATGGTGTTGACGGTGTACAGCGGGCTGGTGCCGATGTCACCGTAGACGACGCCGAGGGCGGCGATGGCCAGGGATCGGGTCGACTGCTTGATGGCCGAATCTGCACTCATGCCTGCAACTCCGCATAAAGGTCATAGTCGCTGGCATCGGTGATGCGAACGTCGGCCCATGCGCCTTTTTGCAGGGCGCCGGCCCCGGCACCCTCGATGAAGACCTGGCCGTCGATTTCCGGAGCATCACCGGCACTGCGCGCCAGCGCCACCCCTTCGGCGAGGTCGATCTCGTCGATGAGCACACGCATCGATTGTCCGACCTTGGCAGCGAGACGTCGGCGCGAGATGTCCTGGGCTTTTTCCATGAAGCGTTCATAGCGTTCCTGCTGGATCTCGGCAGCAACAGGATCAGGCAGCTCGTTGGCGGCGGCGCCTTCGACCGGCGAATAGATGAAGCAGCCGACGCGATCGAGCTGGGCCTGCTCCAGCCAGTCCAGCAGGATCTGGAAGTCTTCCTCGGTTTCGCCAGGAAAGCCGACGATGAAGGTGGAGCGCAGGGTGAGCTGCGGCACCAGCTCGCGCCAGCGCTGGATGCGCGCCAGGGTATCCTCGGCGTGTGCCGGGCGTTTCATCAGCTTGAGCAGACGTGGGCTGGCGTGCTGAAAGGGGATGTCGAGGTAGGGCAGGATGCGTCCCGACTGCATCAGCGGCATGATGTCGTCGACGTGCGGGTAGGGGTAGACGTAGTGCAGGCGCACCCAGACACCGAAGCTGCCGAGGGCCTCACAGAGTTCATAAAGCCGCGTCTTGACCGGCTGCCCATTCCAGAAGTCGAGCTTGTAGCGCAGGTCCACGCCGTAGGCCGAGGTGTCCTGCGAGATGACCAGCAGTTCTTTGACCCCGGCGCGGACCAGCCGCTCAGCTTCCTCGAGCACTTCGCCCGCCGGCCGCGACTGCAGGTCGCCACGCATCGACGGGATGATGCAGAAGCTGCAGCGGTGATTGCAGCCTTCGGAGATTTTCAGGTAGGCGTAGTGCTTGGGGGTGAGACGTATGCCCTGCGGCGGCAGCAGATCGACGAAGGGATCGTGGGCGCGTGCCGGCTGCGGCAGGTGGCGATGGACGGCATTGACAACCGCCTCATAGGCCTGTGGCCCGGTCACATCGAGCACCTGCGGGTGCACCTGACGAATCTGTTCAGCCTGCGCTCCCAGGCAGCCGGTGACGATGACCTTGCCGTTCTCCTGGAGGGCTTCGCCGATCGCCTCGAGGGATTCGGCCTTGGCCTGATCGATGAAGCCGCAGGTGTTGACGACCACTAAGTCGGCGTCGGGATAGTCGCCGACGATATCGTAGCCTTCGCTGCGCAACTGGGTGAGGATGCGCTCGGAGTCGACCAAAGCCTTGGGACAGCCCAGGGAAACAAAACCTATCTTGCGCGCGGAGTCGGACATGAGCGACACACCTAGAGACTAAGGTCGCGCATTATATCATCTTGATGTCGCTGGCGTGAGGATGAGCGCTCATGGTGCAAGGTATTGGCGGCATGGCCGCACAATGCACTAAAGTAGTGCATTCCATGCCCGGCTCTTGGCGAGCATGGGGCGCCACGTCGCGTTTGTACGGACTGGCCCATAACTTGCTAGAGCTGGCCAGGAGGACCTGTTATGGCCTTACAAGGTTTTGATCGCTGGCATCTTTTCGACAATCTCAGTACCGGGGTGATCTACCTCGATCAGAGCGGCTGCATCGTCGAGCTGAACGCCTCGGCTTCGGCCCTGCTCGGTATAGGCAGCAAGGCCCTGGGGCAGCCGCTGGAGGAGCTGTTTCTCGACAAGGATGGCGAAGGCATGCGCCATGCCTTGCGGCGGGCGGTGGAGCAGGGGCATCCTTTCAACAAGCGCGAAGCGCATGTGTGGATAGGCGGCCAGGAGCGGGTTGTCGACTATGCGGTGACGCCGCTGACCGCCCAGGATGGTCAGACGCATCTGCTCATGGAGCTGCAGCCCATGGACCGTCTGCTGCGCATCGCCCGCGAGGAGGCGATGTCGACGACGCATATGGCCACCCGCCAGCTCATCCGCGGCGTCGCGCATGAAATCAAAAACCCCCTGGGCGGTCTGCGCGGTGCGGCGCAACTGCTGGCGCGGGCACTGCATGATCCTGAGCTCGAAGAGTACACCCGGGTCATCATCGAGGAGGCCGACAGGCTGCGCCATCTGGTTGACCGAATGCTCGGTTCGCGTCGGCTGCCGCAGCCACGCAGAATCAATGTGCACGAATGTCTCGAGCGGGTGCGTGCCCTGGTGATGGCGGAGGCGGGAGACGCCATCGACGTCGAGCGTGACTATGACCCCTCCTTGCCGGATCTCTACAGCGATCCCGATCAGCTCATACAGGTGTTGCTCAATATCGGCGGCAATGCCTTGCAGGCGCTGAGGGAAAATCCGCAGCCGGGGCAGCGTGGCCGCATCCTGCTGCGCAGCCGCTCGCAGCGCCAGTTCACCATAGGCAGCGTGCGCCATCGCCTGGTCCTCCGTCTTGATATCGAAGACAACGGACCGGGCATCCCGGAGGCCTTGCAGGCGGCCATTTTTTACCCCATGGTCAGCGGGCGCGCCGCCGGTACCGGTCTCGGTCTGTCGATCGCACAGGACATCATCAGTCAGGCCGGCGGCCTGATCGAGTGCGAGTCACAGCCAGGAAGGACTTTGTTCTCCGTTTATTTGCCCTGGGAGGAACGCCATGACGGCGAAAGTGTGGGTCGTTGACGACGATCGCTCGATACGCTGGGTGCTGGAGCGGGCGCTCAGTCAGGAGGGCTTCCAGGTGCGGACCTTTGAAGACGCCCGCAGCCTGCTGCAGCAGTTGCAGGACGATGAGCCGGATACCCTGATCAGTGATATGCGCATGCCGGGGCTCGATGGTCTGGGTCTGCTGGCCAGGCTGCAGGTCTCGCATCCGCAGTTGCCGGTGATCGTCATGACCGCGCACTCCGACCTGGACTCGGCGGTGTCCTCCTTTCAGGGCGGCGCCTTCGAGTACCTGCCCAAGCCTTTTGACGTCGACGAGGCCCTGGTCCTGGTGCGTCGCGCCGTTTTGCACAGGCGCGAGCAGTTCTCGGCGCAAGAGCGCGGCGAGGACGCCGAGGAGAGTCAGGAGATCATCGGCGAAAGCCCGGCCATGCAAGAGGTCTTCCGGGCCATAGGCCGGCTCAGTGGCTCGCACATCACCGTGCTCATCAATGGTGAGTCCGGCACAGGCAAGGAGCGGGTGGCCCAGGCCTTGCACCGCCACTCGCCGCGTCGCGGCGCGCCTTTCATCGCCCTGAACATGGCCGCCATTCCGCGCGACCTTATGGAGTCGGAACTCTTCGGTCACGAAAAAGGCGCCTTCTCCGGCGCCAGCGGACAGCGCACCGGGCGTTTCGAGCAGGCCAATGGCGGCACCTTGTTTCTCGACGAGATCGGCGACATGCCGCTGGAAACCCAGACCCGGCTGTTGCGCGTGCTGGCTGATGGCGAGTTCTACCGCGTCGGTGGCGCCACCCCCCTGCGTGTCGACGTGCGTATCATCGCCGCCACCCACCAGCACCTCGAAAAACTGGTGGCCGAGGGGCGTTTTCGCGAGGATCTCTTCCATCGTCTCAACGTCATCCGCGTGCACATCCCCAAACTGGCGCAGCGGCGCGGTGATATTCCCATGCTCGCCGACTACTTCCTGCGCCGCGCTGCCCGCGAGTTGCAGGTGGAGGCCAAGGTCCTGCGGGCGTCGACGGTGGAGTTTCTGCAGTCGCTGCCCTGGCCGGGCAATGTCCGGCAACTGGAGAACACCTGTCGCTGGCTGACGGTGATGGCTGCCGGCCGCGAGGTGATGATCGAGGATCTGCCGCCGGAGTTGCTGGTCGCCCAGGGGCGCACCCCCTCCATGGAACTGCCCGACTGGGAGTCATCCCTGGCGGCCTGGGCACGCCACAGCCTGGCGCGCGGCGATCAGGGTCTGATCGAGCAGTCGCTGCCGCGTTTTGAGAAGGTGCTCATCCTCGCTGCCCTGGAACACACCGGCGGGCGTCGTGGCGAGGCCGCCGAGATCCTCGGCTGGGGGCGCAACACCCTGACACGCAAACTCAAGGATTTGGGGATGGAGAGCAGCGAGGAAGCATGAGTTGCGGTGGGGACAAGTGGACGTCGGCGGCTATTTCCCTTACAATCGGTGCCCCATCAAGGCGCATTTTTCGGGCGAGACGGATCTTGAGTCCTTCTCGCTTTTTTGTGAACGCGCCTTTTGTATCCTGATTTTGGGAGGTCGTCTTGAGCAAACCCGCCATACTCGTCCTGGAAGACGGCAGCATTTTTCGAGGTTCATCCCTGGGCGCTGACGGCGTGACAAGTGGTGAGGTCGTTTTCAATACCGCCATGACCGGTTACCAGGAGATCCTCACCGATCCCTCGTACTGCCGTCAGATCGTCACCTTGACGTATCCGCATATCGGCAACACCGGGGTCAATTCCGAAGACGCCGAGTCGTCGCGCCTCTGGGCCGCCGGACTGATCGTCCGCGATGGCAGCCGGCTGGCCAGCAACTGGCGCAGTCAGCAGAGCCTGGGGGACTACCTGCGTGAGCAGGGTCTCGTCGCCATCGCTGACATCGATACCCGCCGCCTGACCCGCCTGCTGCGCGAAAAAGGCGCACAAAACGGCTGCATCATGGCCGGTACGGTCGACGAGGAGCAGGCGCTGCAGACAGCGCGCAGCTTCCCGGGCCTCAAGGGCATGGACCTGGCCAAGGTGGTCAGCACTTCACAACGCCAGGCATGGAACGAGGGCTCCTGGGTGCTCGGTGAGGGGTTCAGGGCCGCGCCGACGTCACGTTTTCATGTCGTCGCCTACGACTTCGGCGTCAAGACCAATATCTTGCGCCTGCTCGTCGACCGTGGCTGCCGCTTGACGGTGGTGCCCGCCCAGACCTCCGCCGCCGAGGCCCTGGCCCTGGCGCCGGACGGGATTTTTCTCTCCAACGGTCCGGGTGATCCCGAGCCTTGTGACTACGCCATCGCCGCCATCAGCGAGTTCCTCCGGCAGGAGATCCCGCTTTTTGGTATCTGCCTGGGCCACCAGCTTCTCGGTCTGGCCTCCGGCGCACGCACGGTGAAGATGAAGTTTGGTCATCATGGCGCCAATCATCCGGTGCTCGACCTCGATCGCGGCCAGGTTTTGATCACCAGTCAGAACCATGGCTTCGCCGTCGACGAGGCGAGCTTGCCGGCCTGTCTGCGGCCGACGCATCGCTCGCTCTTCGATGGTTCCTTGCAGGGCATACGGCGTACCGACAAGCCGGCCTTCAGTTTTCAGGGGCACCCCGAGGCCAGTCCCGGGCCGCACGAAGCCGCCCATATGTTTGACGAATTCATCGCGCTCATGCAAGCGCGTAGCTGAGAGTCCATCATGCCCAAGCGTACCGATCTCAAGAGCATCCTCATCATAGGCGCAGGCCCCATCGTCATCGGCCAGGCCTGTGAGTTTGACTATTCCGGAGCACAGGCTTGCAAGGCTTTGCGTGAGGAAGGTTATCGCGTGATTCTGGTGAATTCCAATCCCGCCACCATCATGACCGACCCGAGCATGGCCGACTCGACCTACATCGAGCCGATCAACTGGCAGACCGTCGCGCGCATCATCGAAAAAGAAAGACCGCAGGCGGTGTTGCCGACCATGGGCGGTCAGACGGCGCTCAATTGCGCGCTCGATCTGGAAAAGCACGGCGTGCTCGCCGAGTTTGCGGTTGAGCTCATCGGCGCCTCCAAAGAGGCCATACGCAAGGCCGAGGATCGCGAGCTTTTCGATCTGGCCATGCGCAAGATCGGCCTGGCCTGCCCGCGTTCAGGCATTGCTCACAATATGGAAGAGGCGACCGTCATCCTTGACCAGGTCGGCTTTCCCTGCATCATCCGACCCTCATTCACCCTCGGGGGCTCCGGGGGCGGTATCGCCTACAATCGCGAAGAGTTTGTCGAGATCTGCGAACGCGGGCTTGAGCTGTCGCCGGTCAAGCAGCTGCTCATCGACGAGTCGCTGATCGGCTGGAAAGAGTACGAGATGGAGGTGGTGCGCGACGCTCGCGACAACTGCATCATCGTCTGCTCCATCGAGAATTTCGATCCGATGGGCGTGCACACCGGCGACTCGATCACGGTGGCGCCCGCGCAGACCCTGACCGACAAGGAATATCAGATCATGCGTGACGCATCGATCGCCGTCCTGCGCGAGATCGGGGTGGAGACCGGTGGTTCCAACGTCCAGTTTGGCATCAACCCGGCGGATGGCCGCATGGTGGTCATCGAGATGAATCCACGGGTGTCGCGTTCGTCCGCACTGGCCTCGAAAGCCACCGGCTTTCCTATCGCCAAGATCGCCGCCAAGCTGGCGGTGGGCTATACCCTCGACGAGTTGCGCAATGACATCACCGGCGGCACGACGCCGGCTTCCTTCGAGCCGAGCATCGACTACATCGTCACCAAGATCCCGCGCTTCAATTTCGAGAAATTCCCCCAGGCGGCGCCGACCCTGACCACCCAGATGAAGTCGGTGGGCGAGGTGATGGCCATAGGGCGTACTTTCCAGGAATCGCTGCAAAAAGCCTTGCGTGGACTGGAAGTGGGTTCGGACGGCTTCAATCCGCGTCTCAATCCGCAGCAGGACGAGGTGATCGCACGACTGCGCAACGAGCTGCACACCCCGGGTCCCGAGCGTATATGGTACATCGGTGACGCCTTCCGTCTGGGCATGGGTCTGGAGGAGGTGCATGAGCTGACGCGCATCGATCCGTGGTTCCTGACCCAGATTGAGGACCTCATCCGCGCCGAGGAAGGTGTGCGTCGTCTCGGTTTCGGGGGCCTTGACGCCGTCGCTTTGCGCGACCTCAAGCGCAAGGGTTTTGCCGATTCGCGTATCGCCAGCCTGATCGGTGTCAGTGAGAAGGAAGTGCGGCGCCGGCGTACCGACCTGTCCATCCATCCGGTTTACAAGCGTGTCGACACCTGCGCCGCTGAGTTCGCCTCGAGCACCGCTTATATGTACTCGACCTATGAGGAAGAGTGTGAGGCAGCACCGACGGACCGGCGCAAGATCATGGTTCTCGGCGGCGGCCCCAACCGCATAGGCCAGGGCATAGAGTTCGACTATTGTTGCGTGCACGCCGCCCAGGCGATGTCGGAAGATGGTTATGAAACCATCATGGTCAACTGCAACCCGGAGACGGTGTCGACCGACTATGACACCTCCGATCGCTTGTACTTTGAACCGGTGACCCTGGAGGATGTGCTCGAAATCGTGCGCATCGAGAAGCCGCAGGGGGTGATCGTCCAGTTCGGTGGTCAAACGCCGCTCAAGCTGGCGCGTCATCTCGAAGCCGCCGGCGTACCCATCATCGGTACCAGTCCGGACGCCATCGACCGGGCTGAGGACCGTGAGCGCTTTCAGCAGATGATCCATCGTCTCGAGCTGCGTCAGCCGCCCAACCGTGTCGCCCGTTCGACCGAAGAGGGCGTGCGCCTGGCCGCCGAGGTCGGTTATCCGCTGGTGGTGCGGCCGTCTTATGTGCTCGGGGGCCGGGCCATGGAGATTGTCTACAACGAGGACGAACTGCGCACCTACATGCGCGTCGCCGTGCAGGCTTCCAATGAATGCCCGGTGCTGCTCGACCGTTTCCTCGATGACGCCACCGAGGTTGACGTCGATTGCGTCAGTGACGGCAAGGATGTGGTCATCGGCGGCATCATGCAGCATATCGAGCAGGCCGGCATCCATTCGGGGGACTCCGCCTGCTCCTTGCCCACCTATTCCTTGCCGCAAGCCATCCTCGACCAGATGCGTGTGGAGACGGTGGCCATGGCCCGCGAGCTGGGCGTCGTCGGCTTGATGAATGTGCAGTACGCGGTGAAGGGGGATGAGGTCTACGTGCTCGAGGTCAATCCGCGCGCCTCGCGTACGGTGCCTTTTGTGTCCAAGTGCATAGGTCGTTCCCTGGCCAAGGTGGCGGCGCGCTGCATGGCCGGCCAGACCCTGGCCGAGCAGCAGGTCGAGCACGAGATCCTGCCACCGTATTTCTCGGTCAAGGAAGCGGTTTTCCCCTTCGCCAAGTTCCCCGGCGTCGACCCCATCCTCGGTCCGGAGATGAAATCCACCGGCGAGGTCATGGGTGTCGGCAAGAGTTTTGCCGAGGCCTTTCACAAGGCGGTGCTCGGCTCGAACGAAAAACTGCCCAGCGGCGGTCGTGCCTTCCTCTCGGTGCGCGAGTCGGACAAGGTGCATCTGCCTGAGCTGGGACGGGCCTTGACCCGCCTGGGCTTTGAACTGGTGGCGACCCGTGGCTCGCAGCGCACCCTTGAAGCTGCCGGCATCCCCTGCGGCCGGGTCAACAAGGTGACCGAGGGGCGGCCGCACGTCGTCGACATGCTGAAAAATGGTGAAATCAGCCTGATCATCAATACCACCGAAGGCAAGCAGGCGACCCAGGACTCCTTCTCGATACGGCGTTCGGCTTTGCAGGCCAAGGTCTACTACACCACCACCATCAGCGGCGCGCGCGCCGTCTGTCAGGCGATCGAAGTGGATGCAACGCGTGAGGTCAGGCGTTTGCAGGATTTGCACAAGGAGCTGTCGTAATGGAGCGGCATCCCATGACGGTCGCCGGGGCCCAGGCCCTGCGCGAAGAACTGGAAAAACTGAAAAGTGTCGACCGCCCGCGCGTCATACAGGCGATCGCCGAGGCACGTGCCCATGGCGATCTCAAGGAGAACGCCGAGTACCATGCTGCGCGTGAGCAGCAGGGTTTTATCGAAGGGCGTATCGCCGACATTGAAAACAAGCTGTCGCGCGCCCATATCATTGATGTACGCGCCATGCCTGCCGGTGATAAAGTGATCTTCGGCGTCACCGTCGAGATCATCAATGTCGACACCGACGAGGCGCGGACGTACCAGATCGTCGGTGATGATGAAGCCGACATCAAGCTGGCGAAGATCTCGGTAGGATCGCCGCTGGCAAGAGCCCTGATCGGCAAGTCGGTCGGCGACATCGTCGCCGTGCAGACGCCGGGAGGCTTGGTTGAGTATGAAATCGGCGAAGTTCGCCATGACTGATACGAAATCAGCCATCGAAGGAGTGAGAATTCATGTTGAGATCTAGCAACCCTGTGCTGGGACGCTCTTTGGAGCGTGAACAGCGTGTCGGTGAGCGCCGTGCCACCCTGCTCGGCACCAGCAACAAAGCCGCCATGCTGCTCGCCATGGTCGCGGCAACGGCGGGTATCACCTGGCAAAAATTCATGTTCGATCCGGCGGCGGCCGGTGGGCTGGCGATGCTCGGTGGCATCGGTGGTCTGGTCGCCGCTTTCGTGCTGATCGCCCGGCCGCAATGGGCGGCCATTCTGGCGCCGGCTTATGCCCTGCTGGAAGGACTGGTCGTCGGTGCGGTGTCTGCCTCCTATGAGCAACGCTACGGCGGCATCGTCTTTCAGGCGGTGGGTCTGACCTTCGCGACGATGGGTGTGATGCTGCTGTCCTACAGCACCGGTCTGCTGCGTGCAACCCCGGCTTTGGTGCGGGGGATCACCCTGGCCACCGCCGGCGTGGCGATCTACTACCTGGTGGCCATGGTGATGGGATTTTTCCACACCCAGCTGCCTTTGATCGCCAGCCATTCGCCTGCCGGCATCGCCTTCAGCTTTATCGTCACCGGCATCGCCGCTTTCAATCTGATCATCGATTTCGCGCAGATTGAAATGGCGGTCCATGATGGGCAGCCGGAGTACATGGAGTGGTACGGCGCTTTTGGCCTGGTGGTGACCCTGGTCTGGATGTACCTGGAGATGCTGCGTCTGCTCTCCAAACTGCGCCAGAACTGAGTGCGCTGCAGCGGTGCCTGTGTTCAGGCGCCGCCACTGTGGCGCAGAATGTTGGACAGCCGTGGATTCGGCTGGCTGACACGGCGGACGATGAGCAGAGTGCGTCCTATGCTCTGCACCTGTTCAGCGCCGGTGGCGGCGACCAGCTCGGCGCTCAGCGCCTGGCGGGCCTGGCGGTCTTCGCCGGCGATCTTGACCTTGATCAGCTCGTGGTCGTTCAAGGCCCGCTCGACTTCTTCAAGCACAGCTGGGCTGAGGCCTGAGGCGCCGATCAGGATGATGGGGCGCAGGTGGTGGCCGATGCTGCGATAGTGTCTGCGATCTTCTGATTTCAAAGGCATGCCGAATTCTCCGGGCGGTTAAGGCTGGGCATTCTAGACTTTCGTGCCCGGGCTTGAAAGCAGACTTTCCTGCCGCCGCTGTTCGAATAGACAAACGGTGGCGGCACAGGCGACATTGAGCGACTCCATGCCCTCTTGCATATCGATGCGCAGGCGCAGGTCGGCCGCCTCGATCAGCCCGGCACGCACCCCCTCGCCTTCATTACCGAACACCCACAGGGTGGGCTGACGCAGGTCGGCCTGGTAGAGCGATTGCGCCTGTTCGAGGCAGGTGACAGCGAGCTGGCGCGGGCTCAAGCGGGCCTGTTCGAGCGCGCTTTCCTGCACCTGCAGCTGAAAATGTGCCCCCATGCCGGCGCGCAGACAGCGCAGGGACCAGGGGTCGGTGCAGCCCGGGCTGAGATGGATTTCATGGACGCCGGCCGCGGCGGCGCTGCGCAGCAGGGTGCCGAGATTGCCGGGGTCCTGGATGCGGTCCAGCCAGATGGCGTGTTTGCTGGCCTGCACCGTCGCCGCCGGCAGGCGCGCCAGGGCCAGCAACGGCGGCGGACTGTCCAGCTCGCTGAGTTCGGCCAGGCGCTGCTCGGTCATGAGCCGATGACGGCCCTGTGTCCAGTGCAGGATCTCCGCATGCTCGCACATGTCTTCGCGGACGATGTACTCGGTAATTTCACCCCCCGCCTGCAAGAGAGACTGGACGAGGTGGACGCCTTCCAGCACAATCAGCCTTTGCGCTCGCCGCTCGCGGCGTTGTTCCACCAGTCGGCGCAGTGACTTGAAAACCGGATTTTGCGAAGAACGTATGACGTCCATGTTCAGCCTGTCTCAGGAAAACGACCATTATACACGCCAGCCCAGGCAGCGTAGTGGCAGGGTCGGCTGTGGCGCGTAGCAAAAGCAGTGCGGCCTGGTTGCGTGAGCACGTCGAGGATCCCTTCGTTCAGCGCGCCCAGAAAGACGGCTATCGCGCGCGTGCCGCCTATAAGCTCATCGAGATCGATGACAAGGACCATCTGCTGCGACCGGGTATGCTGGTGCTCGATCTCGGTGCCGCCCCGGGCAGCTGGTCACAGGTGGCGGCCAGGCGCCTTGACGGCCGTGGTGAGGTGATCGCCACCGACATCCTGCCTATGGACGCCTATGCCGGGGTGCGCTTTTGCCAGGGTGACTTTCGTGAGCAGCCGGTGGTCGATGCCTTGCTGCTCCTCATCGGCGGCCGGCCGGTAGACCTTGTAATCTCCGATATGGCCCCCAATATCTCCGGTAGCCACGCTGTCGATCAGCCGCGTTCGATCGCGCTGTGTGAGCTGGCCCTGGACATGGCCTGCCGGGTGCTGAAACCGCAGGGACATTTTCTGGTCAAGGTTTTTCAGGGAGAGGGGAGCGATGATTTTCGCCGGGCGATGCAGTCCTGTTTTGCCCAGGTGAAAGTACGCAAACCCAAGGCCTCGCGGCCGCGATCGCGCGAGGTGTATATGCTAGGATGTGGATACCAGTCCAGCCGCTGGCTCGATGCTCATGACGATGCGTCGATGGCGACGGGCTTACAAGGCTAAGATGAGGCTCTGAGTTGAAAAACTGGCTGAAAACTCTGATGTTGTGGGGGGCTATTTTGGCCCTGGTGGCTTATGTCTATAGCAATCTCGGGCAGCCGACAGCGGTGCAGAGCTTGGCTTACTCGGACTTTGTCGATGCGGTGGCGGCCGGAACCATACGCAGTGTGCGTGTCGATGGCCTGGCGATCAACGGCGTCGAGGCGTCGGGCGCACACTTCACCACGGTCAGGCCAGCGATGCCGGACAATGGCCTGATGGACCTGCTGATCAAGCAGAAGGTCAAGGTCGAGGGTGTCGCCCCCGAGCAGCAGTCCTGGTGGATGCAGCTGCTGGTCGCCAGCTTTCCGGTGATCATCGTGGTGGCGCTGTTCATGTTCTTTATGCGCCAGATGCAAGGTGGTGGCGGGGGCCGGGGCGGGCCTATGACCTTCGGCAAGAGCCGTGCCCGCCTGCTCTCCGAAGACCAGATCAAGACCAATTTCAACGACGTCGCCGGCTGTGATGAGGCCAAGGACGATGTGCGTGAGATCGTCGAGTTTCTCCGCGATCCGGCAAAATTCCAGAACCTCGGTGGTAAAATTCCGCGTGGGGTGCTCATGGTCGGCCCGCCAGGTACCGGTAAGACCTTGCTGGCCAAGGCGATCGCCGGCGAGGCCAAGGTGCCTTTCTTCTCGATCTCCGGCTCCGATTTCGTCGAGATGTTCGTCGGTGTCGGCGCCTCGCGCGTGCGCGATATGTTCGAACAGGCCAAAAAACAGGCGCCCTGCATCATCTTCATCGATGAAATCGACGCCGTCGGCCGGCATCGTGGCGCCGGCCTTGGCGGTGGTCATGATGAGCGTGAACAGACCCTCAACCAGCTGCTGGTGGAAATGGATGGTTTTGAAGCCAACGACGGCATCATCGTCATCGCCGCCACCAACCGTCCCGACGTGCTCGATACCGCGCTCTTGCGCCCGGGTCGCTTTGACCGCCAGGTGGTGGTCGGTTTGCCGGACATCCGCGGCCGCGACCAGATCGTCAAAGTGCATATGCGCAAGGTGCCTGTCGGCGATGACGTCGATTCGGCGCTGATCGCCCGGGGTACGCCCGGCTTCTCCGGCGCCGACCTGGCCAATCTGGTCAATGAGGCGGCCCTGTTTGCCGCCCGCGCCAATAAAAAGCGCGTCGGCATGCAGGAGTTTGAGCAGGCCAAGGACAAGATCATGATGGGCGCTGAGCGCAAGTCCATGGTGATGTCCGAGGAGGAGAAGCGCAATACCGCTTTTCATGAAGCCGGACACACCATCGTCGGCTCGCTCATGCCTGAGCACGACCCGGTCTACAAGGTCTCCATCATTCCACGCGGACGCGCCCTGGGGGTCACCCAGTACCTGCCGGAAGCCGACCGCTACAGCCGTTCGCGGCGGGCTCTGGAGTCGATGATCTGCTCGCTGTTCGGCGGGCGCGTCGCCGAGGAGTTGACCCTGGGCATGGATGGGGTGACCACCGGTGCCTCCAACGATATTCAGCGGGCCACCGAATTGGCGCGCAATATGGTGACCAAATGGGGCTTGTCGGAAAAGCTCGGTCCCTTGCTCTACGAAGAGGACGAGGGTGAGGTCTTTCTCGGCCGCAGTGTGACCCAGCGCAAGAACGTCTCGGCGCAGACGGCAGCGGATATCGATAACGAGATCCGCGCCATCATCGACCAGTGCTATGGTCGGGCTCGCGCACTCCTGCTCGAGCACCGCGACAAGCTGGACGCCATGGCCGAGGCGCTGATGCAGTACGAAACACTGGACAGCGAGCAGATCCATGACGTCATGGCGGGGCGACCGGTCCGTGCTCCCAAGGAGTGGACCTTGACGCCGGCCGAGCCGGCCAGCGAGCCTGCGGCGGGCTGATCCATGCGAGCTCTGGCGCCAGCCGGCGGGCGCCCGTGGGTCATGGGCATCGTCAATATCACCCCCGATTCGTTTTCCGACGGCGGCGCCTATCTGCAGCCGCAGGCGGCTCTCGATCATGCCCTGCGGCTGATCGATGAGGGTGCCGACATGCTCGATCTCGGGGCGGAGAGCACCCGCCCCGGCGCCAGCCCGGTCAGCGCTGATGAAGAGTTGCGGCGCCTGCTGCCGGTGGTGCAGCGTCTGCGTCAGCGCACCAACATCCCGATATCCATCGACACCTCGCAGCCGCAGGTGATGCGCTGCCTGCTGGCCGAAGGTGTCGACATGATCAACGACATCCGTGCCTTGACTGTGCCAGGAGCCATGGAGGCACTGGCGGAAAGCACGGCGCACGTCTGTCTGATGCACATGCAGGGGCAGCCCGGCCATATGCAGGCGTCCCCGCACTACGAAGATGTGCAGGCCGAAGTCAGCGACTTTCTCGGTCAGCGCGCCCGCGCCTGCATCGCGGCGGGCATAGACAGCGCTCGGCTATGGCTGGACCCGGGTTTTGGTTTTGGCAAGTCGGTGCAGCACAATATGCAGCTGTTGGCGCATCTGGAGCGCCTGCTCGAGCTCGGCTGGCCGCTGCTCGTCGGCATGTCGCGCAAGCGTATGCTGTCTGAGGCCCTGGTGGGTGGACGCGACATCGAAGAGCGTTTGCCGGCGGGTCTGGCCGCTCATCTGTGGGCGGTGGAGCGGGGCGCGCGCATCGTCCGTGTGCATGATGTCGCGGCCATGGCCGATGCGCTGCAGTTATGGTGGTCCTTGCAGGAGAGGCGAGCGTGAGTCGCAAATACTTTGGCACCGATGGGGTGCGTGGCCGGGTCGGTGAGGCACCTATCACCCCGGATTTTGCTATGCGTCTGGGCTATGCCGCCGGCCGAGTTCTCGCCGGTGGCGGTGATGCGACGGTCGTCATGGGCAAGGATACCCGCCTGTCGGGTTACCTGCTCGAGTCCGCCCTCGAGGCCGGTCTTTCTGCGGCCGGGGTCAGCGTGCGCCTGCTCGGCCCCATGCCGACGCCAGCCATCGCCTATCTGACGCGGGCCTTTCATGCCCAGGCGGGGATCGTCATTTCGGCGTCGCACAACCCTTACTACGACAATGGCATCAAGTTCTTTGCCGCCAACGGCCGCAAGCTGCCCGACGAGACGGAAGCCGAGATCGAGTCTTGGTTGGAACGGCCGATGAGCATACAGGGCCCGGACAAGCTGGGCCGTGCTTCACGCCTGGAAGATGCCAAGGGCCGCTACATCGAATTTTGCAAGGCCAGCTTTCCCTACCACCTGAGCCTGCACGGCCTGCGCATCGTTGTCGACTGTGCGCACGGTGCCACCTATCAGGTGGCGCCGAGTGTCTTCAGTGAACTCGGTGCCGAGGTTTTTCGTATCGCCTGCGCTCCCGACGGACTCAATATCAATGAGGACTGCGGCAGCACGCATCCGCAGGCCCTGGTGGCGGCCGTGCGGACCCATCGTGCCGATGTTGGCATCGCTTTTGATGGTGACGGCGATCGCGTGATCATGGTCGACAGTGACGGCGAGATCGTCGATGGTGACGAGCTGATCCTGATGATGGCGCGTGAGCGCCTCGACAATGGTCAGCATCTGGTCGGTGTCGTCGGCACGCAGATGTCGAATATGGCCATGGAGCTGGCCTTGCGCGAGCTGGGCCTGGACTTTGTGCGTGCCAAGGTGGGCGATCGCTACGTCGTCGCCGAGATGGAGCAAAGGCAGTGGCCTTTGGGGGGCGAGGCCTCCGGACACATCCTCTGTCTCGACAAGACCTCGACCGGCGATGCCATCGTCGCCGCCTTGCAGGTGCTCGCCCGCCTGGTCCGCCTCGGTGTCAGCCTGCGCGACCAGCGTGCCTTGCTGCACAAATTCCCGCAGAAGATGATCAATGTGCGGGTGCGTGAGCGCAGTGATCCTATGGCCCATGCGGCGGTCGCTGCTGTGGTGCAGGACATCGAGGCGCGTCTGCGCGGGCGCGGTCGGGTGCTGCTGCGAGCCTCGGGCACCGAGCCGCTGATCCGGGTCATGGTCGAAGGTGAGGATGAGGCCCTGGTCGCCGATCTGGTCGAGGAGCTGGCGCAGAGCGTGCGCGTTCACCTCGCCTGAGATCGGCAGGAGGCTCTTGTTCCGACCGGCAAACTTGTGTAGACTTCGCCGCCTGCCTTGGGGGTGTTCATGCGTCGGCCTTGGGTTCTGGGTAACTGGAAAATGCACGGCGACGTGGCCGGCAACCTGCTGCGCCTGCAGGCGCTGAGCACGCAGGACTGTGCCGGCATCGACGTCGCCATCGCGCCGCCTTTGATCTATTTCGCGCAGGCGCAGGCGATCCTGGCCGGCAGCGCCGTCAAGCTGGCAGCGCAGGAAGTGAGCGCCCATGAACAAGGCGCATGGACCGGCCAGCACGCCGCCTCCATGCTTAGGGATTTTGACTGCGAGCTGGTGCTCGCCGGGCACTCCGAGTGCCGGCAGCAGGGCCGCAGCGATGAAGAGGTAGGACAGCAGCTGCGCCGTATCCTCGAGCAGGGCTTGCGCGCGGTCTTGTGTGTCGGTGAAACGCTCGCCGAGTACGAGGCGGGGCTGGGTATGGCGGTGGTTCGGCGCCAGTTGCAGTCCTTGTTCGAAGTGCCGGAGGAGCTGGCCCGACGGGCTTTGATCGCGTACGAGCCGGTGTGGGCGATCGGTACCGGTCAGGTGGCCACGCCTGAGCATGCGCAAACGGTGCACCAGGCGATACGAGCCTGCGTGGCGCAACGTTCGCCGTCCTGGGCGCAGGCACTGCCGGTGCTCTACGGTGGCAGCGTCAAGGTGGATAATGTGGCATCCTTGATGTCACAGGCCGATGTCGATGGGGTCCTTGTCGGGGGCGCCTCGCTGAAAGCCGGCGAGTTTATCAAGATCATAGAGCTATCGAGGCAGGCCAAGTCCGTGCCCGGTACAAGAGAAGAGGTGTGAGGCGGTATGGAGACCCTGGTCTTGATCGTCCATGTGCTGGTTGCGGTGAGCATGATAGGGCTCATCCTTCTGCAGCAGGGTAAAGGCGCCGAGATGGGTGCGTCCTTTGGCGCCGGCTCGTCGCAGACGGTTTTTGGTGCGGCAGGTGCGGCATCCCTGCTGACCAAGGTGACGGCCTGGCTGGCGCTCATCTTTATGCTGACCAGCCTGACCCTGGCGGTCTACGCCCGCAAGGATGTCGTGCAAAGCGCGGCGCTTGTCCTGCCGGCGGGTCTGCAAGGCGGCAAGGTCGTGCATGCACCAGCGCCTGTGGCGCCGGTGCCCATGCCGGTGGGAGACATCCCGGTGGCACCCGCCTCCCATTGAGGGGGCACAGTTCAGCGGAAGTGGTGGAATTGGTAGACACGCTATCTTGAGGGGGTAGTGGCGCAAGCCGTGAGGGTTCAAGTCCCTCCTTCCGCACCATCTAGAGGGTTTTTAGGCCCTGAACAGAACCCGCCAGCCGGTCGCTGGCGGGTTTTTTTATGGCCGTGTGAAGGCGACGGTGGCGCACAGGATGTGCACGGTCTGTGCAAATAATCCTTGACGAGATGCTGTCTTTTACATATCATTTGCCCCCTCAGTTGCGGGGTGGAGCAGTCTGGTAGCTCGTCGGGCTCATAACCCGAAGGTCGTTGGTTCAAATCCAGCCCCCGCTACCAAGTTTGAAAGGTGCAGGCAGTTATCCCTGGTTCAAGGGGATAGGGTGCCGGTGCCAGGAGGCTGACAAGCGCAGTCTCTGCTGTTGCCAGTGACGTGATCGGCTGGCAACAAGCCAACGGAGGCCTCTTCGCTGGCAGACATTCGAGAGTTTCGCGATAGACAGCGAAATGAAGAAGGCCCACGATGACGTGGGTTTTTTTTTGGCACAGAAGGCAATGACACAGACGACCAAAGCAGAGAAGCTGGCGCAAATGCTGGCCCCAGCTGTCGCCGCTTGCGGTGTCCAGCTTTGGGGTGTGGAGTTCTTCCCTCAGGGCCGACGCAGCGTTTTGCGGGTTTATATCGACAGCCCTGAGGGCGTGACCGTCGATATGTGCGGGGTGGTGAGTCATCAGGTGAGCGGTGTGCTCGATGTCGAGGACCCGATCGCTGGCGAGTATGTTCTTGAAGTTTCTTCGCCAGGCTGGGACCGGCCGCTGTACACGCAGGAACAGTACCGGCGCTATGTCGGTTCGCAGGTGCATCTGCGCCTGTGTGTGCCGGTGCAAGGGCGTCGCCGTTATACAGGCCTCTTGCAGTCGGTCGACGAGACCGGCAAGCTGCGCCTGCTGGTCGATGGGAACGAAGTGGAGCTCGCTTTGTCGCAAATCGACAAAGGGCATGTCGTCGCAGATTGAAGGACAGGTCTTAAGGGGTTTGAGGTCGGACATGAGCAAAGAAATTCTCGCCGTGGTGGATTCGGTCAGCAATGAGAAGGGCGTGCCACGAGAAATCATCTTCCAGGCCATGGAGCAGGCTCTGGTGGCGGCCACCAAGAAGCGCTTCGATAATGATGAGGTCGACGTTCGCGTCACCATCAACCGCAAGACCGGTGAGTACGAAACCTTCCGTCGCTGGACGGTGGTCGAAGACTGCGATCATGAAATGCCGGCCCAGCAACTGGCGATCAGCGATGTCGCCGAGCAGGGCATGAAAGTTGGCGATGTGCGTGAAGAGCAGATCGAATCGGTCGAATTTGGTCGCATCGCGGCACAAACCGCCAAGCAGGTCATCGTCACCAAGGTGCGCGAGGCTGAACGTGCCATGGTGGCCGACGCCTACCGTCACCGTCTCGGCGAAATCCTGCGCGGCTCGGTGAAGAAGACCACCCGTGACGGGCTGATTCTCGATCTCGGCAACAACGCCGAAGCCTATCTGTCGCGTGAGGACATGCTGCCGCGTGAGTCTTTCCGCATGGGCGAGACGGTCAGCGCCGTCCTCTACAAGATCGATCAGGAAGGACGCGGCACGCAGCTGATGGTGTCGCGCACGCGTCCTGAGATGCTGATCGAAAAATTTCGTATCGAGGTGCCCGAGATCGGTGAGCAGATCATCGAGATCAAAGGCGCCGCACGCGATCCTGGCCAGCGCGCCAAGATCGCCGTCAAGACCAACGACCATCGCATCGACCCACAAGGTGCGTGCATAGGTATGCGTGGTTCACGCGTACAGCTGGTCAGTGAAGCGCTCGGTGGAGAGCGCATCGATATCGTTCTTTGGGACGATAATCCGGCGCAGTATGTGATCAATGCGCTGCAACCTGCGGAGGTGGTTTCTATCATCATCGATGAAGACGCGCATGCCATGGATGTGGCGGTCAATGATGAGCAGCTGGCTCAGGCGATAGGCCGGGGTGGCCAGAATGTTCGTTTGGCCGCGGAGCTGACCGGCTGGCGCATCAATGTGATGACGCTCAGCGAGGCTCAGGCCAAGCATCAGGGCGAGGCCCAGCAGCAGATCGAGATGTTTATGCACGACTTGAGTGTCGATGAGGAGCTCGCCCAGCTTCTCGTCGAGGAGGGCTTCAGCTCCTTGGAAGAAGTGGCCTATGTGCCGCTGGAAGAGATGCTCTCTATCGATGGCTTCGATGAGGACATCGTGCACGCCTTGCGTGAACGGGCCAAAGACGTCCTGCTGACGCGCGCTTTGGTCGATGAAGAGCAGGTGCAGCCGCCTGCCGACGATCTGCTGGCAATGCCGGGTATGGACGTCGATACGGCACGTGCCCTGGCAGCGCGCGGTGTCTGCACCATGGAAGATCTGGCCGACCAGGGTATCGATGACATTCTCGATATCAAGGGGATGGACGAAGAGCGTGCAGCAGCGCTGATCATGAAGGCTCGTGAGCCCTGGTTCAAGTAAGGCAGGGGAGAATAGAGTATGGCCGATGTTACGGTAAAAGAACTCGCCGAAGCCGCCAAAAAGACGGTGGAAACCTTGCTTGTGCAGATGCAGCAGGCAGGACTCAGTCATCGCAGTCCCGACGACAGCATCAATGATGCCGACCGGCAGACCTTGCTGAACTTTCTCAAGCGCACGCATGGCGAGCCGCTGCAGGAAAGCTCGCATATCACCTTAAGTCGGAAAACGACGACCACCCTGAAGACCTCCGGTCCCAGCGGGGCTCGTGGCGGCAAGACGGTGAATGTCGAGATCCGCAAGAAGCGCACCTACGTCAAGCTCGATGAGTCCAGCGACGAGGCTGCCGAGCAGGCGCGTCTCGAAGCGGAGGCGGAAACGCAGCGGCAGGCTGCATTGAAGCAGGCGGAAGAAGAGCGAAAGCGTGCCGAGGAAGAGGCCCGTGTGGCCGCCGCCGAGGAACAGGCACGGCGCGAGGCCGAGGAACTGCGCCGGCAGCAGGAACATGCGCAGAAAGATGCGCGTGAACGCAAGCTGGCCTCGCCCAAGCTGCACGCCAATCCGCGTCCGGAGAGTGCTGAAGAAAAAGCCGCCCGCGAAGCCGAGCTGCAGCAGAAGCGCCTGGCCGAAGAGGCACGTATGCGCCAGGAGGCGCAGCAGCGCCGCGAGCAGGACGAGGCTGCACGCCAGCGTACGCTCGAGCAGGCCAAGCGCATGGCGGAAGATCTCGCCAAACGTGGTGATGAGCGTGTCGAAGAGGTCAAGGCCGAAGACGTGCCCCTGGCGCGTGGTCTGGTCGGCAACGCCTACGAAGACTCTTTTGCCCGTGAAGATCGCGAGATACGTCGCGGTGGCGCCGCATCGCGCGCCGGCAAGGGCAGAGCCGGTCGTCGGCGCGATGAGGAAGTGAACTTCAAACCTCAGCCCAAGGGCCTGAGCTCCTCGCTGTCACGCAAACATGGATTTGAAAAGCCGGTGGAAAAGCAAATTTACGATGTGGCCATCGGGGAGTACATCAGCGTTGCTGATTTGGCGCAAAAGACGGCGGTCAAGGTGCGCGAGGTCATACGCACCCTGATGAAGATGGGCGAGATGGTGCAGGCGCACCAGCTG
Source organism: Pseudomonadota bacterium (assembly GCA_021804565.1). GTDB lineage: Bacteria > Pseudomonadota > Gammaproteobacteria > Pseudomonadales > Moraxellaceae > JAJZHK01. The sequence goes on from JAJZHK010000006.1 coordinate 24,675, forward strand.
ATCGATCAGGCCACGGCAGCTTTGGTGGTCGAAGAAATGGGGCACCGGCCGCATCTGGTCAGCGCCACCGAGCTGGAAGACTCCCTGATCCGCTCACTCGAGCACGCTGGCGAGACCTCGCCGCGCGCCCCGGTGGTGACCATCATGGGCCACGTCGACCACGGCAAGACCTCGCTGCTCGACTATATCCGCAGGACACGCGTCGCTGCCGGTGAAGCGGGCGGGATCACCCAGCATATCGGCGCTTACCATGTCGAGACGCCACGCGGCATGATCACCTTTCTCGATACCCCGGGTCACGCCGCTTTTTCGTCGATGCGTGCGCGCGGTGCCCAGTTGACCGACATCGTCGTCATCGTGGTTGCCGCCGACGACGGCGTCATGCCGCAGACCAGCGAGGCTATTGATCACGCCCGCGCTGCCGGCGTGCCGCTGATCATCGCCATCAACAAAATGGACAAGCCCTCGGCGGACCCTGACCGTGTGCTCAATGAGCTCTCGGTCAAGCAGGTGGTGCCGGAAGAATGGGGTGGTGACACCCAGGTGGTCAAGGTCTCGGCGCATACCGGCGACGGCATCGACCAGCTGCTCGAAGCCATCCTCATCCAGGCGGAACTGCTCGAACTGCGCGCCAGTCGGGAAGGTGCGGCGCAGGGTGTGGTGCTGGAAGCGCGCATCGACAAAGGACGTGGTCCGGTGGCCTCGCTGCTCATACAAAAAGGCTGTCTGCGTCAGGGCGACCTGGTGCTGGCCGGAGCCCACTATGGCCGTGTACGTGCCATGCTCGATGAGAACGGGCAGCCGGTTAAGGAAGCGGGTCCCTCCATCCCGGTGGAAGTGCTCGGCCTGCCCGACGCACCGGACGCCGGTGACGAGTTTCTGGTCGTTGATGACGAGCGCAAGGCGCGTGAAGTCGCCGACTTCCGTGCCAGCCGTGATCGACAGCAGCGCCTCGAACGGCAGTCCGGCTCACGCCTCGAGAACGTCTTCGCCAACCTCGGCAAAAGTGAAAGTGCCGCCGTCAATCTGGTGCTCAAGACCGATGTGCGTGGCTCGCTGGAGGCCCTGACCAAGGCGCTCAACGACCTGTCAACGGATGAGGTGCGGGTCGCCATCGTTGCCTCCGGGGTCGGCGCCATCACCGAGTCGGACGTCAATCTGGCGGAATCGACCGGTGCGGTGATCCTCGGCTTCAATGTGCGTGCCGACGCCAGTGCGCGGGCCCATTGCCAGCGCGACGGCATCGAGCTGCGTTATTACAGCATCATCTACGAGATGATCGATGATGTGAAGTTGGCCATGGCCGGCCGGCTGTCGCCTGAGCATCGTGAGCACATCCTCGGTATCGCTGAGGTCCGCGATGTGTTCCGCTCCAGCAAGTTCGGTGCGGCTGCTGGCTGTATGGTGCTGGAAGGCACCATCTATCGGCATCGTCCCATCCGTGTGCTGCGCGATGAAGTCGTCGTCTTCCAGGGCGAGCTGGAGTCGCTGCGCCGCTTCAAGGATGACGTGCAGGAAGTGCGCCATGGCATGGAGTGCGGCCTGGCCGTCAAGGGCTACAACGACATCAAAGCCGGCGACAAGATCGAAGTCTATGAGATCCAGGTCATACAGCGCAGTCTGTAAGCGGAGGTTGGTGTGAGTCAGCGACTCGAGCGGCTGGCTGATCAGATGATGCGTGATCTGGCAGCCTTGATCAGACAGGACCTCAAGGATCCGCGCCTGGGCATGGTCACCATCTCGGCGATCAAGCTCAGCCGGGACTTGGGCTATGCCGACGTCTACGTCACCGTCATGGGACGCGAGCTCGACGCTGACCCCAGCGTCAGCATCGCCGTTTTGCAGGGGGCGGCCGGGCATTTGCGTTCGGCGCTCGGCCGTGACATGCGGACGCGGGTCATCCCGCGTCTGCGCTTTCACTATGACGAGGTGCTGGTGCGTGCCCAGCGTTTGTCCACCCTGATCAGTCAGGCGGTGGCCGAGGATGTCGCCCGCCACGGTGATGAGGATGCCCCGGTTTGAATGAGCAGCTGGCGAGAGCTCGCCGCCGTGTCGATGGGGTGCTGGTGATCGACAAGCCTTGGGGCATGAGTTCCAATGCCGTCCTGCAAAAGGTCAAATGGCTCTTGCAGGCGGAGAAAGCCGGTCATACCGGCAGCCTCGACCCGCTGGCCAGTGGCGTTCTGCCGCTGTGCTTCGGTGAAGCCACCAAGTTCGCCCAGTCGCTGCTCGATAGTGACAAGACCTACCGCGTTGAGATGAAGCTGGGCCAGAGCAGTTCGACCCTCGACGCCGAAGGCGAGCTGAGCCCGGCCCAGGCGGTGCCTGAACTCGATGACGCCGGGGTGGAGGCGGTGCTGGCGCCCTTCAGGGGAGATCTGAGCCAGATTCCGCCGATGTACTCCGCGCTCAAGCGCGACGGCGTGCCGCTCTACCGCCTGGCGCGGCGCGGTGAAGTGGTCGAGCGAGCTGCCCGCCAGGTGCGTATCCACCGTCTCGATCTGGTGCAGCGTCAGGCGGACACCTGGGTTCTGCAGGTGAGCTGCTCGAAAGGAACCTATATCCGCAGCCTGGTGGACGACATCGGTCGCGCCATCGGCTGCGGTGCTTATGTCAGCGCCTTGCGCCGCAGCGCGGCCGGCCCCTACCATGAACAGCAGGCCTGCGCCTTGCCGGATCTGCTGGCGGCGCACAGCCGTGGCGAGGATCTGCGCGGCCACCTGCTGGCGGTGGATAGCGCCCTGGCCGATTGGCCGCGGCTGGAGATTTCGGCCGAGTTTGCCTACAATCTGCAACGCGGTCAGCGCCCCGGCCGTGTTGAGGCTGCCGAAGGCGTGTACGTCGCCTACCAGGCGGGGCGTTTGATCGGGGTGGTGCGGGTCGATGCCATGCAGCACGTGCGCGCTGAGCGTTTGCTGCGCACCGACACCTAGCGGAGCGTCCCGGCAGGACCCTCCTGTGAGTTCGGAGACAATCGGTCTCCAACCCACGCAGGCTGTAAAGATGCGCGGCTTGTCGTGGATGCTTAGCATCTTGGAGTTGTAGAAAATGGCTTTGAATGCACAACAAAAAGCTGATGTCGTCGCTCAGTACGCGCGTGCGGCAGGTGATACCGGATCCCCAGAAGTGCAGGTCGCTTTGCTGACCGCCCAGATCGAGGACCTGCGTGCTCACTTTCAGGCCCACAGCAAGGATCACCACTCACGTCGTGGCCTGATCCGCATGGTCAATCAGCGGCGCAAGCTGCTCGATTATCTGCGTGGGAAAGACCGTAGCCGTTATCTGGCGCTGATCGGCTCTTTGGGGCTGCGTCGCTAAGAGGTGCCGGGGCGGCTTATCGCCGTCCCGGTTTTTTTCGGGCAAGACCTGAAGGTCGCCGCGATGCAGGCTTCTAAGGCCTGCGGGTAGCTCCGCAATTCTTAGAGGCCTACGCCGATGCTTGAGACTTGTCCTCATCCCATCACAGGAAGCTTTGTTTATGTTCAATGAAATCGTCAAGGAATTTCAGTTTGGTCGGCAGACCGTCGTGTTGCGCACCGGCAAGATCGCCCGCCAGGCCAGTGGCGCCGTGCTGGCCAGCATGGGTGATCTGAGCGTTCTGGTGGCCGTCGTTGCCGCCAAGAACGCCAAGCCCGGGCAGGACTTCTTCCCGCTGACCGTCAACTACCAGGAAAAAACCTACGCCGCCGGTCGCATTCCTGGCGGCTACAACAAGCGCGAAGGGCGTCCCTCCGAGAAGGAAACGCTGACCTCGCGTCTGATCGACCGGCCGATACGCCCGCTGTTCCCGGAAGGCTACTTCAATGAAGTGCAGGTGACGGCAACGGTGCTGTCCACGGACAAGCTGCAAGATACCGACATCCTCGCCATGCTGGCGACCTCGGCGGCCCTGAGCATCTCCGGCGTTCCTTTCAAGGGCCCCATCGCTGCGGCGCGTGTCGCCTACATCGATCAGGCTTACATCCTCAATCCTTCCTACGCCGAACTGGAAAAATCTGAGCTGGATCTGGTCGTCGCCGGTACCGAGAGCGCGGTGCTCATGGTGGAATCGGAAGCGCGCGAGCTGAGCGAAGACGAGATGCTCGGCGCCGTACTTTTTGGTCATGACGAGATGCAGGTGGCCATCGCCGCCATCCGTGATTTCGCTGCCGCCGCCCAGGCCGCGCCGTCCACCTGGACGGCTCCGGTACGCAACGAAGCGCTCTATGAGCAGCTCAAGGCGCGCTACGCCAGCGCGCTCTCCGAGGCTTACACCCTGCGCGAAAAGCAGGCCCGCTACGCGCGTCTCGAGGCTTTGCAAAATGAAGCCCTGCAGGCTTACGCGCCGGCCAATGAAGAAGCGGCCGAAGAATTAAGCCGTCTTTTTGAAGACCTCAAGTACCGCTGTGTCCGTGACAACATCCTCAGTGGCAAGCCGCGTATCGATGGTCGCGACCACCGTACCGTACGCGCCCTGTCGATCGAGGTGGGTGTGCTGCCGCGCGTGCATGGCTCGGCCCTGTTCACCCGTGGCGAGACGCAGGCCCTGGTGACGGCCACCCTGGGCGGAACCCGTGATGCGCAGATGATCGATGCGCTGGAAGGCACCCGGACCGATCCTTTCATGCTGCACTACAACTTCCCCTCCTACTCGGTGGGTGAGACCGGTCGTGACAGCGGTCCCAAGCGCCGTGAAATCGGCCATGGTCGCCTGGCTCGCCGTGGTGTGCAGCCTATGCTGCCGCCGGCTGACAAGTTCCCCTATGCCTTGCGTGTGGTCTCGGAGATCACCGAATCCAATGGGTCCAGCTCGATGGCCTCGATCTGCGGCGCTTCGCTGGCGCTGATGGATGCCGGTGTGCCGATGAAGGCACCGGTGGCCGGTATCGCCATGGGTCTGGTCAAAGAAGACGATCGTTACACCGTGCTGACCGACATCCTCGGCGATGAAGACCATCTCGGCGATATGGATTTCAAGGTGGCCGGTACGGCGCGTGGCATCACCGCCTTGCAGATGGATATCAAGATCGAAGGGATCACCGAAGAGATCATGGAGAAGGCGCTGGCCCAGGCGCAGGAAGGCCGTCTGCACATCCTGGCGCAGATGAACCAGGTGCTCGCCAGCGCGCGTCCGGAGATCAGTGTCAATGCTCCGACCTACGCTACTTTGCAGATCAACCCCGACAAGATTCGTGACGTCATCGGTAAAGGTGGCGTGATGATACGGCAGATCTGCGAGGAGTCAGGGGCTGAGATCGATATCGAAGACTCCGGTGTCGTGCGCATCTACGGCGCCACCAAAGCGGCCGTGCAGGCGGCGATCGATCGCGTGCAGGCGGTGACCGCCGAGGTGGAGGTGGGTACGATCTATGAAGGTACGGTCGCCCGTATCGTCGACTTTGGTGCCTTCATCACCATCCTGCCGGGTACCGATGGTCTCCTGCACATTTCCCAAATCGCTGAGGAGCGTGTGGAAAATGTGTCCGACTATCTCCAGGAAGGGCAGAAGGTCAAGGTCAAGGTCCTCGATGTCGACAACCGCGGGCGCATCAAGCTGTCCATGAAGGACCTCAGCGAGTAATTTCACGCTGCTGCGGGCGACTTCGGCCGCCCGCACGCTTGGACTCGCCGGTAAAACGTGCTAGCTTGCATCGGCGCGCCGTTGGTGTCGGCGCCGCGCCAGGGAAGAATAATATCTAAGAGGGTAGAGGCAATGAGTCAGCAGCAAGGGATGGGTCTGGGTGCCCGCATCTTGAGGATAGGCCTTTGGGTGGCCTTGGGTAGCGTCGTGGCGGCATGTTCTCCGGTCAAGATGGGGGGGGAACTGGCGGTCAAGATGACCGAAGAAAAAACCTTGCCCTTCATGCTCCAGGATGACGATGTCGACATGGCTTGCGCCTCAGGAGAGACGCTGACACCGGTGCTGCGTTCGATCGCGGTGACCGGGGCCGATCCTGATCAGCTGGCGGCCATGACCTATGTCACCGCCGCTTACTGCAGTGAGCAAAGAGCTTTCTCCGCCGAGATGCGCTATCTGCGCGCTCAGCACGACAATATGATCGATGACGCGGAAGATGCGCGTATCGTGCAAAAGCGCCAGGCGGCTGTCGCTGCACGTCGTGAACTTGCCGCTTACAACGACATCAACCACTATTTCAAAACCCATTTTCATGTCGAGATCGGCGGCCGTTGCCCGTCCTTCCACCGCAACTTTGACGAGTTGTCTTTCCTGGTGGGCATGATCGCGGGTGTGCAGGCCATGGGGGCCGATATCCAGTCGCAAAATCAGGTCGGTGTGCCGCAGGACATCGCCGCCAAGGTCGAAAGAAGCATGGGCTGCCTGGACAACACCCGCTGGTGGGGGGTGCCTATGGCCATACGTGCGGCGATATGGAATATGCTGCCTGGCGCGACGCCTCCTGGCGCCGATCCCTGGCAGACCCTGGCCCAGGCGGCCAAGACCGGGCGCGCGCGCGGGGTTCGCCTGAGCTATGTGGTGTATGCGCTGTCGGCGCAGACCAAGGGTGACGAAGCGCATCTGCGTGACGCCCTGCGCAGCTACGCCGCCGACTCAAGAAACTTCAGCGTCGATCCCAAATACCATATTTTTGATGCCATCGCCCAGTCGCAGATACTCGACATCTCGGATCGCTACTGGACCGAGCATACCGGTTCGCGCACGCCGATCGGCGGTCTGGGCACCTTCTGGGATGACAAGAAGGACAGCGCACCGACGCTCAACCTCAATCTCGACAATCTTTGAGTCGCGTTTGAGGCGCATGATTTTTTCAACGACGACATCCTGACATGGAGTAAAACTGATGAAGTCGATTCTCGTGAAGGTGGCCGGCCTCGGCTTGGCCATGGGTGTGACTTTGAGTGGCCAGGCGGTGGCGGCCAGCAACACCTTGTGTGTTTTCGATATCCTGGGTACACAAGGAAGTGTGTTCTCGCAGATGCAGGACTACAAGCTGCAAGCCGCCAAATGGGGTGACACCCTGACCCTCAAGCCCTATACGGACGAACGTATCGCGGCCGAGGACTTCAAGGCCGGACAGTGCGACGGTGTCGTGCTCACCGGTCTGCGGGCGCGTCAGTTTGACAGCTTCACCGGCAGTGTCGACTCGGTCGGTGCGGTGGTCAGCTATGACCAGTTGCGTGAAGTGGTCGATTACCTGGCCAAGCCGAGCATGGCCAAGTACATGATCAAGAATGGCTTTGAAGTGGCAGGAATCTCGCCCATGGGCGCGGCCTACCTGTTCGTCAATGACCGTTCGATCAACAACGTCTCCAAGCTGGCTGGCAAACGTATCGGCGTGCTCGACTACGACAAGGCGCAGGCCAAGCTGGTGCAGCAGGTGGGGGCGCAGCCGGTGGCCTCGGACATCACCAACTTCGCCGGCAAGTTCAACAATGGCTCGGTCGACATCGTCGCTGCCCCTGCCGTGGCCTTCAAGCCGCTCGAGCTCTACAAGGGCCTGGGTACGCGCGGTGCCATTCCCAACTTTCCGCTGGCGCAGCTGACGGTGCAGATCGTCATCCGTCCGGACAAGTTCCCGGCCGGCTATGGTCAGCGCTCGCGCGAGTACGTGGCCAGCCGCTTTGACAACACCCTCGCGGTGATCAAGCGTGCTGAAGCCGGTATCGATGCGAAGTACTGGATGGAGCTGCCGGCGGCGGACAAGGAGAAGTACGTGGCGATGCTGCGGCAGTCACGTATCGCCCTGACCAAAGACGGCATTTACGACAAACAGTCCATGCACTTTCTGAAAGTGCTGCGCTGCCACGACAAGCCGAGTGCGGCAGAGTGCGCTGAGAACCTCGAGTAAGTCCTGCTCGCGCTTCGATGCTGAGCAGCAACCCCCGGATCTTCCGGGGGTTTTTTTATGCTTACTTCTTCTTGGCTGCCATCTCGGCCATCTTCTTGTCGTAGGCGCTGGCCTCGATCGCTTCGACGGTGATATGGACATCGAGATCGTCGCTGACCATGGGCACGTAGGCGCTCATGCCGAAGTCACTGCGCTTGAGGGTAGTGCTGGCGTCAAAGCCGGCTGCCGGAGCGTTGTTGTAGAAGGGGTGGGCTCCGATCTTGTTGGCGTGGGCGTGCAGGACGACGTCCTTGGCGATGCCATTGACGGTCAGCACACCATGCAGATCAAAGGTCCGGGCATCCTTGTTGATGTGGTCCATGCCGGTGCTTTTGAAGGTGATCGTCGGGAACTTTTGTGTCTTGAAGAAGTCGCCGCTGTCGATCAGGTGTTCGTTGAGGGCCGGCACATAGGTGTCGAGCGACTTGACCGGGATCACGACGTTCACGGTCGACAGCTCAGGATGATCCTGATTGCCATCGATGGTCCCGGTGACATCGGTGAAGTCGGCGCCAGGGCTTGAGAAGCCTACATGCTGCCAGGTGAAGCGCACCTGGGTGTGCCAGGGGTCGAGCTTGTAGTGGATGATTTGATCGGCATTGCTGGTGGCGCAGGCCGCGGCCAGGGCAGAGCCGAGGATCATGGCAGATAAAATACGCATAGCGAACTCCAAGATGGTTGGGTGCTTCAGTCTTGATGTGTTGCCTGTGGCCACAGTCCTGCTTGCCATCGCTGTGGCGTTTGAATAGTAGCAAAGTTTGCCGGCCCGCAAAGGCGAGGGGACACCGATGGGTGGCGCCCAGCGCGCTGTCCATAAAGATAAAAGATGTAGATAATCAAGATGTTATCCGCGTTTTGGGGGGATTATTCGCATCGTTGGCAGTTTGCTCAAACACTGTCGTCATAGGAGCAACAATTGCCGGGAGCACGATGCAGCTTGCCTTGTCCGCGGGAACTGCGTAATCTGCCGCGGCGAGTCGGCCGGACAGTCGCCGCCAGCGATGGGGGAGGAAAGTCCGGGCTCCACAGGGCAAGGTGCCAGGTAACGCCTGGGCGGCGCAAGCCGACGGAAAGTGCCACAGAAAATATACCGCCTAAGCCGCTTCGGTGGCCGGTAAGGGTGAAAAGGTGCGGTAAGAGCGCACCGCACACGTGGTAACACGGCGTGGCAGGGAAAACCCCACCGGGAGCAAGACCAAATAGGAACCCGATCGCGTGGCCCGCGCGGGGTTCGGGTAGGTTGCTTGAGCTTGCGAGTGATCGCCGGCCTAGATGAATGACTGTCCTCGACAGAACCCGGCTTACAGGCTGACTCGCACCTTTCACCCCTGCGCTGTGGCGTATTTCCCACATCGAAAATTCTGTCTTCTCGACGGCTTATAACTAAAAATCATGTACTTCCAGAAAGGGCATTAAGAGCCCATTGCAAGTGCATGATTTATAAGGCTGCTTTTCAGTTGCGCATCCATTCTCCACAAGATAAGTTCTTGTTTTATATCGATATTCACCGCCTTTGCCGGGGTCTCTGTGGCATTGACGCTCCGGCGATGCCTGCCTATAGTGATGCAAAGTGGGGCTTTGTGTTGAATTGTGGGATTTTCCGGTGAGGTAAGGCGTGTTCAGGGGCTATGACGAACTCAATATGGACGCCAAGGGACGGGTCGGCTTACCTAGCCGCTACCACCAGCGCGTCGAGCAGGGCTGTGAGGGCCGTTTCGTCCTCACCGTCGACCTGCGTGAGTCCTGCCTGGCGCTCTACCCTTTGCCCGAGTGGGAAAAAATTGAGGCCCAGTTCAATGCCTTGCCCAGCTCGGATCCGTCGCTGGCCCTGCTCAAACGGCGCATCCTCGGTTATGCCACCGAGCTGCAGCTCGACAGTGCGCACCGTTTGCTGATCAGCCCGGAGCTGCGCCAGTTTGCTCACCTCGACAAATGCGTCGTGCTCGCCGGTCAAGGCAAGAAGTGCGAGTTGTGGGACAAGGCGGCGTGGGATGCGATGAGCGCCAAGGCTCAGGAAGCCGACTTCTCGGCGGCGCATCTGGCCCAGGCCATCGACAGGCTGGCGCTCTGAGATGGACGGCCCAGGACACAAGGCGGTGCTCGCAGAAGAGGCCGTCGACGCCGTATTGACCCGCCTCGATGGCTGCTACATCGACGCCACCTTCGGTCGTGGTGGGCACAGTCGGCGTTTGCTGGCGCGCCTTGCCGCCGAGGCGCACCTGCTGGTCATCGATCGTGACGCCCAGGCCATCGCCGAGGCACGAAAGCTGGCCACCGAAGATCAACGGGTGCAGGTCGAGCACGCCAGTTTCAGCGAACTGAGCGCCCTGCTGCAGCGTTACCAGGATGGGCAGCCGGTGGATGGCATCCTCATCGATCTGGGGGTGTCTTCGCCGCAGCTGGACGAGGCGGAGCGTGGCTTCAGCTTTCAGGTGGATGGACCCTTGGATATGCGTATGGATCAGGGACAGGCACTCGATGCGGCAGGGTTTCTGGCAGGGGTTGAGGCCGAGGAACTCGAACGCGTGCTGCGCGAGTATGGCGAGGAGCGCTACGCCCGCCGTATCGCCCGGGCGATCATCGCCGCGCGCCAGGAGCAGCCGCTGACGCGCACCCTGCAGCTGGCGGATATCGTCAAGTCTGCCCATCCTGCCTGGGAACGACACCATCACCCGGCCACCCGCACCTTTCAGGCGCTGCGCCTGCGTATCAATGAAGAGTTGCGCGAGATCGAACAGGTCTTGCCGCAGGCCATCGCTGCCCTGGCACCAGGCGGCCGACTGGCGGTGATCAGCTTTCACTCCCTGGAAGACCGTCTGGTCAAACGCGCCTTGCAGGCGGCGACACGCGGTGTCGAGGAAGTATTGCCGCGCGGTCTGCCGGTACGGCCGCAGTTCACGCCGCCTTGCATGCGCGAAGTGATACGCCAGCAGGCCGCCACAGATGAAGAAGTCGCGCTCAATCCGCGGGCGCGTTCGGCACGCCTGCGCGTGGCGGAGAAGCTGTGATGAATGACCGTCTCTCCACCCTGCAGCAGGCTTGGCGGGATGTGCTGGCCTGGCGACCGAGCCTGGCGCAGCTGGTGGTGGCGGCGCTGTTCATCGCCGTGCTGGTCAATGCGGTGGCGGTATGCTACAGCACCTTTCGGGTGCGGCAGAGCTTGGCATACCTGCAGAGTCTGGAAGCGCAGCGCGACCAGATGCAGGCGCAGTGGACGCAGCTGCTGCTCGAGGAGCACGCCTGGGGCTCCTTTACCCGCATCGGCATGCAGGCGCAGTTGCAGCTGCATATGCACGATCCGGCTCCTGAAGCGATCAATATGGTGCGGCCATGAGGGTGCCTAAGCCGGCTACGCCGCGCGGCGCTGCAGCACGCGCCACGCCTGCCCTGCGCATGGGCATGGTGGTCCTGAGCTTTCTGGCGCTGGTCCTGCTGTTGTGGGCACGTATGCTGCAGCTGACCTTGCTCGACCAGAAGTTCCTGCGCCAGCAGGGTGACCAGCGGGCTTCGCACCTGGAGAATGTCGCCGCCTCACGCGGCATCATCCGTGATCGCCTGGGCAACCCCCTGGCGGTCAGCTCCCCGGTGGTCTCGCTGTGGGTCAATCCGCGTCAGCTCAGCGCCAATAGCGATGACATGCTCGAGGTGGCGGCGCAGTTGCACCTCGATGCCCGTGAATGGCAAAGCCGCCTGCAGCACAACGCCGGCCGTGAGTTCATGTACGTGCAGCGTGATATGGATCCCTCACAGGCCCGCGCGCTGCTCGATCAGGAGGTGCCCGGGCTGTACGGCCAGAGCGAGTACCAGCGCTTCTACCCGGAAGGCGAACCCTACGCCCAGGTCATCGGTTTCACCAATATCGACGATCGCGGCAGCGATGGTCTGGAGCTGGCCTATGAGCACAGCCTCAGCGGCCGGCCGGGTGAGCGCCGTGTCCTCACCGACCTGAAAGGGCGGCAGATCCGTGACGTTGCGATGCTCAAAGCCGCTGTCGATGGCCACGATCTCGACCTCAGCCTCGACAGTCGCGCGCAGTTTTTGCTGTATCGCGATCTCGCCGCCCAGGTCATGGCGCAAGGGGCGCGCTCAGGCATGGCAGTGGCCCTCGACGTGCAAACCGGTGAGGTGCTGGCCATGGTCAGCGTGCCTTCCTACAACCCCAATAATCGCGCGCATCTGACGATGGAGCAGTTGCGTAACCGGGTGCTGACCGACAGTTTTGAGCCGGGCTCGACGATGAAGCCCTTTACCATCGCCGCCGCGCTCGAAAGCGGTCGCTTCAACCCCCACAGCATGTTCGACACCCGCCCAGGCAGCATGATGGTGGGCAATCATGTCATCCACGACGATGCGGACAATGGGGTCATCGACATGACCGGCATCCTCACCAAATCCAGCAATATCGGTGCCAGTCAGATCGCCCTGGCCCTGCCTCCCGAGACCCTGCCGGCGATGTTCCGGCGCCTCGGCTTTGGCGCCACGACGCAAAGCGGTTTTCCCGGAGAAAGCAGCGGACGTTTGCCGTCCAGCCGTCTGTGGAAGCCCATCGGCCTGGCGCATATGGCTTTTGGCTATGGCGAATCGGTGACGCTCCTGCAGCTGGCGCGCGCCTACGCCGCCATCGCCGACGGTGGCATCCTCCACCCGGTTACTTTCTTGCTGCAGCGCGGACCGGTGCCCGGGGTGCGGGTGCTCGATGCCCATCTTTGCAGTCAGATCATCAGCATGCTGGAAACCGTGGTGGAGCCCGGGGGGACGGCGACGCAGGCGCAGGTGCCCGGTTATCTGGTCGCCGGCAAGACCGGCACCGTCCATAAGGTTGTCAATGGCAGCTACTCGAGCGACCAGTATCGCGGCCTCTTCGTCGGCATGGCGCCGGCCAGCGCACCGCGCGTCGTTCTGGCCGTCATGATCGATACCCCCACCCAGGGCAAGTACTTTGGTGGCCAGGTGGCCGCGCCGGTGTTTGCGCAGGCGATGGGGGAGATCCTGCGCCTGCTCGACGTTGCGCCCGATCACAGTGCCGAGCACCTTGCCGACAGAAGCCAGCGTAGGGGAGGTGCAGGGTGAGCCGACGTCTGGGTGATTTCGTGGCGGCTGCCGAGCTGCCTGCCGGATGGGCCGAGATGCAGATCAGTGCCCTCTGTCAGGACAGCCGCAAGGTGGTGCCGGGGGCGGCCTTCGTCGCTCTGCCGGGCAGTCATGGCCACGGTCTCGACCATGTCCAGGACGCCTGCCGCCGTGGCGCCAGCCTGCTCATCATCGACGCCAGCGTGTCGGTGGACGTCGACCTGCCGCAGTTGCGCCTGGCCGGCCTGCCGTCACGGCTGAGTGCTCTGGCGGCCGCCTACTACGGTCATCCTGGCCAAGCCCTGGCGACGACCGCGGTGACCGGCACCAATGGCAAGACCAGCTGTGCGCACCTGCTGGCGCAGGCCTGGCACGTGCTGGGCCGTACCGCCGGGGTGCTCGGCACCCTGGGCAATGGCGTCTGGGGTGGCTTGCAGCCGGGCACGCACACCACCGCTGACGCCATCTCCTTGCAGGAGCATCTGCTGCAGCTGCGCCAGGCCGGGGTCAGCCATCTGGCCATGGAGGCCAGCTCGCACGGTCTGCACCAGCACCGTATGGACGCCGTGCCCCTGCAATGCGCCGTCTTCACCAATCTGACCCGTGACCATCTCGACTACCATCCCGACATGCAGCACTACGCCGATGCCAAGGCCCGCCTGTTCGGCTGGCCGCATCTGCAGCGGGCGGTGATCAATATCGATGACCCCTGGGCTGAGGTGATGCTCAAGGCCCTGGCCCCCTCGGTGTCCTGCCTGCGCTACGGGCAGGGCGAGCGCGCCGACATCCGGCTGCTGCAGGCGCAGACGACACTGGCCGGTGTGAGCGGTGAACTGGCAACCCCCTGGGGGCCGGCGACGCTGCGCTCCTCTTTGCTCGGCGCCTTCAATCTGCACAACCTGCTCGCGGTGCTCGCCTGCCTGCTCGGCGAGGGCATCGACCTGGCCCGCGCTTTGGCGCTGATCGCCCGCCTGCAGCCGGTGGCTGGGCGTATGCAGACCTTGCAGCTGGCGGGCAAGCCCTTGGTGGTGGTGGACTACGCCCATACGCCTGACGCTTTGCTGCAGGTGCTGAAGTCCTTGCAGGCCCACCAGCAAAGCCGCCTGATCTGCGTCTTCGGCTGCGGTGGCGAGCGTGACCGCGGCAAGCGGCCGCTGATGACGGCCATCGCCTGTCAGCATGCCGACCAGGTCTGGCTGACCAGTGACAACCCCCGCCACGAAGATCCCGCCCAGATCGTGATGGAGATGCAGGCCGGGGCGACGCAAGCCGTTCAGATCGAGCTCGACCGGGCTACAGCGATCGCCCAGGCGATCGCCCAGGCCGGTCCCGAGGACATCGTGCTGATCGCCGGCAAAGGCCATGAAACCTATCAGGACGTGGCCGGGGTGCGGCACGCATTCGACGACCGCGAACATGCACGCGCAGCGCTGGAGACATGGACCGTATGAAACTATCAGAACTGGTGAGGCGCTGGGGTGGCAGCCACCACGGCCAGGATGTGGAGCTTGTCAGTTTCTCGACCGATAGCCGGCGCTTGCAGGCCGGAGATTGCTTTATCGCGCTGCAGGGGCCGAATTTTGACGGCGAGGCCTTTCTGCCCGAGGTCCAGGCGGCCGGGGCCTGCGCGGCGGTGGTGCGCCGTTACCATCCCGAGCTGGCTCTGCCGCAGTGGGTGGTCGAGGACACCCTGACGGCCATGCAGGGCATGGCGCAGCAGTGGCGCCAGCAGTTCACGGCGCGCTGCATCGCCATCACCGGCAGCTCCGGCAAGACCACCTGCAAACAGATGCTGACCGGGGTCTTGCGCAGCTGTGCACCGACGTTGGCGACAGCCGGCAACCTCAATAATGAGGTCGGGGTGCCGCAGACCCTCTTCGCCTTGCGTGCCGAGCATCGCTACGCGGTGATCGAGTTGGGCGCCAACCATCCGGGCGAGATCGCCCGCACGGTCAGCCTGGTCCAGCCCGAGCTGGTCATGATCACCAATATCGGCTGGGCACACTTTGCCGGCTTCGGTGGGCGCGATGGCATCGCCGCTGCGAAGATGGAGATCTATAGCGGGCTCAAGCCGGGTGCCACGGTCGTCGTCAATCTCGACGACGACTACGCCGCCGCCTGCTTGCACAGGGCCGCCGATCTGCAGCTGAAAAGCGTCGGGGTGTCCTTGCAGGACGCGCGCGCCGAGCTCTACGCCAGCGACGTCAAGGCGCAAGGGGACGGCAGCTACAGCTGTGTTCCGGTGTGGCGCGGACAAGCTTTGCCGCCGCTCAGGCTGAACATGCCGGGCCTGCACAATCTCGGCAACGCCTGCCTGGTGCTGGCCCTGGCGCTGCTGCTTGATGTCCCGGCCGAGCAGGCCTGCGCCGCCCTGGCCGAGACCGAGCAGGTCGGCGGGCGTCTGATCATGACGCGCCGCCAGGACCTGATCGTGATCGACGACACCTACAACGCCAACCCTGCCTCATGCAAAGCCGCCATCGATGTGCTGGCGATGCAGCCAGGACGCAAGATCGTCGTTTTAGGCGACATGAAGGAACTCGGGAGTGCGGCATATCAAAGCCATCGTGATGTGGGAGCGTGGGCCAAAATGAAAAAAATAGATGCCTTGTACACCTGGGGTGAACACGCCGAGGACTACGCCGCAGGTTATGGCGAGACGGCGCGTGTCTTTGTCGACAAAGCGCACCTCATCCGCGAACTGCAGGGGGAACTGCAAGGCGTGGTCAGCCTACTCGTCAAGGGCTCGCGCAGTGCCCGTATGGAAGAGGTGGTGAAGTCCCTGCTCGATGATGCGGAGGAAGTCTGATGCTGCTCTGGCTGGCTGAGCGTCTGGCTCACCTTTATAGCGGATTCCAGGTGGTTCACTACTTGACCATGCGCGCCATATTGAGCGTCCTGACCGCTTTGTTCATCGCCCTGTGGATAGGCCCGGCGATGATCGAAAAGCTCCGTCTGATGAAGATCGGCCAGGCGGTGCGCAGCGACGGACCGGGCTCGCACCTGGTCAAAAGCGGCACCCCGACCATGGGTGGCGCCCTCATCATCGTCGCCATCACCGCCAGCACCCTGCTGTGGGGCGACCTGCACAACGCTTATGTCTGGCTGGCGCTGGCGGTGATGCTGCTGTTCGGCGCGGTCGGCTGGGTGGATGACTACCGCAAGGTGGTGGAGCGCAATCCGCGCGGTCTGCCCGGCCGCTGGAAGTATTTCTGGCAGTCGATCGGCGGCCTCGTCGCGGCGCTCGCCCTCTACGCCCTGGCGACGACGCCGGCGGACACGGCGCTGCTCATCCCCATGTTTCGCCAGTTCAGCCTGCCTTTAGGCATGAGCGGCTTCATCCTGCTGAGCTACTTCGTCATCGTCGGTACCAGCAATGCCGTCAATCTGACCGATGGGCTCGATGGCCTGGCGATCATGCCGACGGTGATGGTGGCTGCCGCCCTGGCGGTCTTCGCCTATCTCAGCGGCAATATACGCTTTGCCCAGTACCTGCATATTCCCTATGTCGTCGGAGGCGGGGAACTGGTGGTGGTGCTGGCCAGCATCATCGGCGCCGGTCTCGGCTTTCTCTGGTTCAATGCGCATCCCGCGCAGGTCTTTATGGGCGACGTCGG
Source organism: Pseudomonadota bacterium (assembly GCA_021804565.1). Classification (GTDB taxonomy): domain Bacteria; phylum Pseudomonadota; class Gammaproteobacteria; order Pseudomonadales; family Moraxellaceae; genus JAJZHK01. The sequence continues at coordinate 41,209 of JAJZHK010000006.1, forward strand.
TGCTCTCGCTCTCGGCGCTTTACTCGGTGTCTGCGCGGTCATCGTGCGCCAGGAGATCGTCCTGTTCATCATGGGCGGGATCTTCGTGCTCGAGACGGTGTCGGTGATCCTGCAGGTCGCTTCGTTCAAGCTCACCGGACGGCGCATCTTTCGTATGGCGCCCATCCACCACCATTTTGAGCTCAAAGGCTGGCCGGAGACCAAGGTGGTGGTGCGCTTCTGGATCATCAGCCTGGTGCTGGTGCTGCTGGGGCTTTCAACATTGAAGATCAGGTAGGTTGAGGATGACTGCGATCATCGCCCGTTCAGGACATAAAGTGGTGCTGGGTCTAGGCCATAGCGGCGTCTCCGCGGTGCGCTATCTGCGCGCCCAGGGCTACGCCGTGGTCGCTGCCGACACCCGCGAGCAGCCGCCCGGAGGCGAGCTCCTGCGCCGTGAGTTTCCTGATCTGCCGATGTTCCTGGGTGCTGATCTCGACGACGTTCTGCAAGGCGCCGAGGAGATCATCCTCAGCCCGGGCCTGTCGCCCCTCGATCCGCTGCTCGCCGCGGCGCGTAAGGCCGGCATTGCGCTCATCGGCGATATCGAACTGTTCGCGCGTGCCGCCCGTGCCAAGGTGGTGGCGATCACCGGCTCGAACGCCAAAAGCACGGTGACCACCCTGGTGGGCGAGATGGCGCGTGCAGCCGGGGTGCGTGTCGCCGTCGGTGGCAATCTCGGCACGCCGGCCCTCGATCTCCTCGCCGACGAGGTCGAGCTGTACGTGCTCGAGCTTTCCAGCTTCCAGCTGGAAACCACGCATACGCTGGCCGCTGCGGTCGCCTGCATCCTCAATATGAGTGAGGACCATCTCGACCGCTACGGCCATATGCAGGCCTACCACCAGGCCAAGCAACGCATCTTCAGGCACTGCCAGGCCTACGTCGTCAACCGTGATGATGCGCTGACCCAGCCGCTGGTCGAGGCGTCCATCGCGCACACCTCCTTCGGTGCCTCGCGTCCCGACCTCGGCCAATACGGTCTGCTCACGCACGAGGGCCGGCTCTACCTGGCGCGTGGTCACGAGCTTCTGCTGGCGGCCGATGAGTTGCTCATCCCCGGTCAGCACAATGTGCTCAATGCCCTGGCGGCTCTCGCCCTCGGCGAGATGGCCGGGCTGCCGATGGCGGCCATGCTGGCGACCCTGCGCCGTTTCCGGGGTCTGGAGCACCGCTGTCAGCTGGTGGCGGAGAAGTTCGCGCTGCGCTGGTACGACGACTCCAAAGGCACCAATGTCGGGGCCACGGTGGCGGCTATCGAGGGCTTGGGGGAGCGCAGTCCGCTGGTGCTCATCCTCGGGGGGCTGGGCAAGGGTCAGGACTTCTCGCCGCTGCAAGCGCCTTTGGCGCGCCATGCCCGCGCTGTCGTCCTCATTGGCCAGGACGCGCCGCTGATCGAGGCCATCCTGCCACCGGCGCTACCGCGCTGCCATGCGCCGAGCATGCCCGAGGCGGTCCGTCAGGCTCGCCAGCTGGCCCAGCCGGGTGATGCTGTCCTGCTGTCGCCAGCCTGCGCCTCCATGGACATGTTCAAGGATTATCACGATCGCGGTCGCCAGTTTCTGGCCGCGGTGGAGGGCCTATGAGCGTATCTGAGCTGAGCGCCGCGCAGCGCAGCTCCGGCCTGCTGCTGTGTGTGGCCCTGCTCCTGTGCATCGGCCTGGTGATGGTCGCCTCGGCCTCGATGGACGTGACCGAGGCGCAGTTTGGCCATCCCTTTTATTTTCTTCTGCGCCACCTGCTCTACGTCGGGGCGGGGGCTGTGGCGGCACTTTTTGTCTATCAGATTCCTATCGCTTTCTGGCAGCAGCACAGCCGGGTCTTGCTGATCGCCAGCGGCCTTCTCCTGACCCTGGTGCTGATCCCGCACATCGGCCGGCGCGTCAATGGCAGCCTGCGCTGGATCGGTGTCGGGCCTTTGACCGTGCAGCCTTCGGAACTGTTCAAGATCTGCATGATCGTCTACATGGCGGCTTTTCTCGAGCGCCATGAGTTCGTGGTCCGCCATCGCTGGGGGATCTTCAAGGCAGGCGCCGCATTTTTCGCGGCCGCCTTGCTGCTTTTACTCGAACCCGATTTTGGGACGGTGATGGTGCTGATCCTCACCCTGGCCGGTCTGTTCTGGCTCTCCGGCACCAATGTCATGAGTTACGCCGTGCTCGCCTTGGCGGGTATGTCGGCGGCCGGCCTGGGGGTCACGCTGGCCACCTATCGCTGGCATCGCATGATCGCCTACACCAATCCCTGGGCGCACCCATACGACAGCGGCTACCAGCTGATCCAGTCGGAGATCGCCTACGGCCGCGGCGGCCTCTTCGGCGTCGGTCTCGGTCACAGCGTGCAAAAGCTCTTCTATTTGCCGGAGGCGCATACCGATTTTGTCTTCGCCGTTCTCGCCGAGGAATTCGGCCTGTTCGGCCTGACGCTGGTGCTGGCTTTATTCGTCGCGGTGGTGCTGATCGGTCTGCGCATCGGTCGTGTCGCTGAATTGCAAGGGCGGCTGTTCGCCGCCTACACCGCCTACGGTCTGGCGCTCATCATCGGCATCCAGGCTCTGATCAATATGGCGGTGACCGCCGGCGCCTTGCCGACCAAGGGCCTGACCCTGCCGCTGGTCAGCTACGGTGGCAGCAGTCTGGTCGTCGAGCTGATCATGATCGCCCTGCTCTTGCGGGTCGAACGTGAAAGCCTGCAGACCGTGGCGGTGCGGCCATGAAACGCATCGTCATGATCCTCGCCGGGGGAACCGGCGGTCACGTCTTTCCTGCTTTGGCGGTTGCCGAGTTGTGCCGCCAGCGCGGTTTTGCTGTCGAATGGATAGGCAGCGAACAAGGCATAGAAGCAAAGCTGGTGCCGGCGGCGGGGATCACCTTGCACAGCCTGCCCATGCAGGGCTGGCGTGGCAAGGCGCTGCGGGCCCAGCTGCGCGGCGTGGTCCAGCTGCTGCGCTCGACCTGGCGCGCCTGGCGCCTGCTGCGCCGGCCGCAGGTGGCGCTGGCGCTCGGCATGGGAGGTTATGCCAGTGCCCCCGCCGGTCTGGCCGCCTACCTGGCCGGCGTGCCCCTGGTCATCCATGAGCAAAATGCCGCGCCCGGCCTCAGCAACCGTCTCCTGGCGCATCTGGCCCGCCTTGTTCTCACCGGCTTTCCCGGGGTGATGCCAGGGCCGCGCACACGGTTTGTCGGTAATCCGGTACGCGCCTCGATCCTGCAGCTGACGCCACCGGTCCTGCGGCTGCGGCCGGCCGGTCCCTGGCGCATCCTCGTGCTCGGTGGCAGCCAGGGCGCCGCCGCCCTCAATCGCCTGCTGCCTGAGGCTTTGGCCGCCCTGGCGCAAGAACAGTCGCTGGAGGTCGTGCACCAGTGCGGCGAGCAGCATGTCGCCAGCACACGCCAGGCCTACGCCGGTATGGCTGGGCTCGTCACGGTGTCGGGCTTCATCAGCGACATGGCGCAAGCTTACGCGCAGGCGGACCTGGTGATCTGCCGTGCCGGAGCACTGACGGTGGCCGAGCTGGCGGCGGCTGGCGTCGCCAGCGTACTGATCCCGCTGCCGCAGGCGGTCGACGACCATCAGCGGCGCAATGCTGAATACCTGAGCCAGGCCGGGGCGGCGCTGCTGTGCCCGCAAACGGGGCTGCAACACGCCGCTCTGCTGGAGCTGCTGCGCCCCCTGCTGCAGGCCGAGCGCCTGCAGGCGATGGCCCAAAAAGCCTGGGAGCTGGCGCGTCGCGACGCGGCGATGGCGGTGATGACGTCTTGTGAAGAGGTGATGCGATGAGCCGAGAAGGCAAACGATATGGCGACGTGCCGGAAATGCGGCGCATCAAGCGTCTGCATTTTATCGGCATCGGTGGCGCCGGCATGTGCGGCATCGCCGAAGTCCTGCTCAACCAGGGTTATGCGATCAGCGGCAGCGATCTGCGTGAGGGGGTCAGCACACGGCGCTTGCGCAAGCTCGGCGCGCAGATCTTCATCGGTCACGCCGCCGAGCAGGTCCACGGTGCCGATGTCCTGGTGGTGTCGACCGCCATCGACGAGGCCAATCCCGAGATTGTCGAGGCGCGCCGCCTGCGGCTGCCGGTGGTCAAGCGTGCCGAGATGCTCGCCGAACTGATGCGTTATCGGCACGGGATCGCGGTGGCCGGTACCCATGGCAAAACGACGACGACCTCGCTGGTCGCCTCCATCCTGGCGGAAGCCGGGCGCGATCCGACCTATGTCATCGGTGGCCTGCTCAACAGCGCCGGTACCAATGCCCGGCTGGGTGCCAGTCGTTACTTCGTCGCCGAAGCCGACGAGAGTGACGCCTCCTTCTTGCATCTGCAGCCCATGGTCAGCATCGTCACCAACGTCGACGCCGACCATATGGAAACTTATGGAGGCGATTTTGCCCGCCTGCAGGCCACCTTCATCGAGTTTTTGCACAACCTGCCTTTCTATGGTCTGGCGGTTCTCTGTGCCGATGATCCGGTGCTGGCGGCGATGATGGAGCAGGTGGCCCGCCCGATACTGACCTACGGTTTTGCCGAAGGGGTGGACTACCGCGCCAGCGAGGTCGTCCACCAGGGCCTGCGCAGCTACTTTTTACTGCACTGGCCGGGCAGCAGCGAGGCGCTGCCCATCGAGCTCAATCTGCCCGGGCGCCACAATGTTCTCAACGCCCTGGCGGCTATCGCCGTGTGCCGTGACGAGGGGGTCGACATGGAGCATATCCAGGCCGCCCTGGCGAGTTTTCAGGGGGTGGGGCGACGCTTCTCGATCCTCGCAACGGTGCGCGAAGACGACGCCGAGATCACCCTGGTCGATGATTACGGCCACCACCCGCGTGAAGTCGAGGCGACCTTGCTGGCGGCGCGCCAAAGCTTTGCCGGTCGTCGTATCGTCATGCTCTTCCAGCCGCACCGCTACACGCGCACCCGCGACTGCTACGACGATTTCGTGCGTGTGCTCAGCGGTGTCGACCAGTTGCTGCTGCTCGATGTCTACAGCGCTGGCGAAAAACCCATCGCCGGGGCCGATTCCCGCTCCCTGGCGCGCAGTCTGCGTGCCCGTGGCGTCGAACCTATCCATGTCGAGGACACCGCGAGCCTGCCGGCGTTGCTGCAGACGCAGCTGCGCCCCGGTGATGTGCTCATCGCGCAAGGGGCCGGCAATGTCGGGGCCATCGCGCAGGACCTCGCCCAACATCAACTCTATCGGACACCAGGGGGGGCATGACCATGCATCGATCGGTGCAAGACTACGGCCGTGTCGCTGTGCTCTACGGCGGGCGGTCGGCGGAGCGGGAGATCTCGCTGCGCAGCGGTGCGGCGGTGCTCGCCGCTTTGCAGTCGGCCGGCGTGGATGCCGTGGCCTTCGATCCTGCCGAGCAGAGCCTCGACGCGCTGCGCAGCTTTGATCGGGCTTTTATTGCCCTGCATGGTCGTGGCGGTGAGGACGGCTGCATGCAGGGGACGCTCGAACTCCTCGGTCTGCCTTACACCGGCAGCGGCGTGCTGGCTTCGGCGCTGGGGATGGACAAGCTGCGCACCAAGCAGGTCTGGCTGGCGCAAGGCTTGCCGACGCCGGCGTACCGGCGCATGTCGGCGGGGATGGATCTCGACGCCCTGGTTGCCGAACTGGGGCTGCCGCTGATGATCAAACCGGCCCATGAAGGCTCGAGCATCGGCATGAGCAAGGTGGACCGCCGTGACCAGCTCGCCGCCGCTTATGAGCAGGCGCTGCGCTACGACAGCCTGGTCATCGCCGAAAGCTATATTCATGGCGAGGAGTTCACCGTTCCGCTGCTCGGCGAGCGCGCCCTGCCGGTGATACGCCTGAAGACGCCGCATGCTTTCTACGATTTTGACGCCAAGTACCAGGCCGGTGACACCCAGTACCTGCTGCCTTGCGGTCTCGATGCCGGACAGGAGCAGGATCTGCAGACCCTGGCTCTGCAGGCCTTTCGCGGTCTCGATGCGCAGGGCTGGGGACGCATCGACGTCATGCGTGACTCCAGCGGACGCTTCTGGCTGCTCGAGATCAATACCGTCCCAGGGATGACCGACCACTCTTTGGTGCCGATGTCGGCAGCTGCGGCAGGCCTCGATTTCACCCAGCTGTGCCTGCGCATTCTGGACCAGACCTTATGAATACGGCCGCCCTGGACAGAAGGCAAGGCGGCATGCGCCTGCGTTTTCGCCTGCTCGATCTGGGTCTCGCGGTGCTCGCCTTGAGCCTGCTCGTGATGCTGGCGCAAGTGCTGGAGCGTTTGCCGATGATGCGTGTCCAGGCGGTGCGTGTGCATGGCGATTTTCATGCCCTGCGTCGTGACGAGCTGTCGCGTTTGCTGGCCGGGGCGGTGCGTGGTGACTTCTGGCAGGTTGACCTGGCGCAGGTGCAGGCCGCCGCTTTGCGATCACCCTGGGTGGAGTCGGCGCGGGTGACCCGGGTATGGCCCGACACCATCGATGTCGCCATCCAGGAGCGCCGGCCGGTCGCCTTGTGGGGTGAGCACGCCTATATCAGTTCACAGGGCGTCATTTTTACCCCGACCGAGGTGCATACGATTGCCGGTTTGCCGGTGCTCTATGGCCCGGCCGACCATGCCCTTTACGTCATGGACCAGTTTCGCGCCATGAACGCCATCCTGGCGCCGGTGGGGCTGCACGTCAGCGAGCTTGAACTGACCGACCGCATGTCCTGGCGCCTGCGCCTCGATGACGGTTTGCCCCTGCGTGTCGACGCCCACGACACCCTGGCCAAGCTGCAGCGTTTTGTCGTGCTCTACCGCCATGAACTGGCGGCACGGGTGGCGCAGATCCGCTCCGTCGATCTGCGCTACAGCAATGGTATTGCGGTGGCCTGGCAACAGGCGCCACAGATCAAGAAAACCTTGAAATGAAGTTGAGTCTAAGGGAGAGATATCCGATGGGAACCACGAGCCGATTTTCTGTTCCGGGGCTGCGTACCGGCAGGCCTGCGGCAGATCTACCTATGATAGCGGCGCTTGATATCGGCACATCGAAAGTCGTGGCGCTGGTGGCCCGCCTGCACCCGGATCAAAGCATCGAGATCATCGGGATAGGCATGCGTCCTTCGCTCGGCGTCAAGCGCGGTGCCGTGGTCAATATGGAGCTGACGCGCCAGGCGATCGACGGGGCGGTGCGTGAGGCCGGGCTGATGGCCAACTGCGACATCCACACCGTCTACGTCGGGATCGCCGGCAGCCACATCGGTGGTCGCAACGCCCAGGCGGTGGTGGCGATAGGCGGTGGCTCGGTGACCGAAGAAGACGTGGCGCGGGTCATCGATACCGCCAAGAGCGGATCACTGCCCGCCGACCACACCATTTTGCACATCCTGCCGCAGGATTTTGTGGTCGACGACCAGGACGACATACGCTCCCCGGTGGGGATGTCGGCGAAACGCCTGGAGGCGCACATCCATGTCATCTCGGCCTTGAACAACGCCCAGCAGAACATCGAGAAGTGCGTACAGGACAGTGAGCTGGCGGTCGATGGCCTGGTCCTCGAGCAGCTGGCTTCAGGCTATGCCGTGCTCACCGAAGACGAGCGTGAACTGGGCGTCTGTGTTGTCGATATGGGTGCAGGAACCACCGATATCGCGGTATTCTATGGCGGTGCCATACGCTATACCGCGACCATTCCCATCGCTGGCGATCAGGTGACCAACGACATCGCCATGACCTTGCGTACGCCCACCCAGGATGCCAATGAGCTGAAGGTGCGCTACGCCTCGGCGCTGGCGCAGATCGTCAATCCCGAGCAGGAGATCGAGGTGCCGGGCATGGGGGATCGCGGCGTGCGCAAGATGTCACGGCAGACCTTGGCCGAAGTGGTCGAGCCGCGCTATGACGAGCTTTTTTATATGGTGCTGGCTGAGCTGGAACGCAGCGACATGCTGCATCGCTTGCCCGCAGGCGTGGTCTTGACCGGCGGTGCTTCACGCATCGAAGGCGCGGTGCAGTTGGCGGAATCGGTCTTTCATATGCCGGTTCGCTTAGGGGTGCCTTCACAAGGTCGCCTCAGTGGCATGGTCGATGTGTTGCGTAACCCGATCTACGCCACCGGCGTAGGCCTGCTGCTCTGGGGACAGCAGGAGCAGGTCAAGGGCAAGGGGCAGGTGAGCGCCATGATGCGTTCGAATGAGGAAGCTGCTGCTGGCGTCGTGGCGCGTGCGCGCCGCTGGCTGGTTGAAAATTTCTGATACGCCAGCCGTACAGGCAGCGATCGCTATAGACAGGAGATGGAAATGAGCAATGTATTCGAACTGGCGGACATGAATCTGGCGACACACACCGGAGCCGTGATCAAGGTGCTGGGCGTCGGCGGTGGCGGCTGCAATGCCATCGAGCATATGGTGGCCAGCAATATGCAGGGTGTCGAGTTCATCTGTGCCAACACCGACGTGCAGGCTTTGCAGAAAATGAGTGCGCCGACCTGTATGCGCCTCGGTTCGGCGATCACCCGTGGTCTGGGCGCCGGCGCCAACCCCGAGGTCGGACGTCAGGCTGCGGTCGAAGACCGTGACCGTCTGCGTGAAGCCATGCAGGGCGCCGACATGGTCTTCATCGCCGCCGGCATGGGCGGTGGCACCGGGACCGGGGGCGCGCCGGTCATCGCCGAAGTGGCACGGGAGATGGGTATTTTGACCGTCGGTGTGGTCACCAAACCCTTCTCCTTTGAAGGCAAGCGTCGCTGTGACGCCGCCAATCAGGGCATCAGCGCTCTGGCGCAACACGTCGATTCGCTGATCACGATCCCCAACGACCGTCTGCTCGCTGTGCTCGGCAAGGTCACCCTGATGGAGGCATTCTCCGCCGCCAACAACGTTTTGCTGGGCGCTGTGCGCGGCATTGCCGACATGATCCTGCGCCAGGGCTTCATCAACGTCGACTTCGCTGACGTGCGTACGGTGATGTCGGAGCAGGGCATGGCGATGATGGGCAGCGGCCGTGCCGCCGGTGAAGATCGTGCGCGCAAGGCGACCGAACTGGCCATCCACAGCCCCTTGCTCGAAGACATCAAGCTGCAAGGTGCGCGCGGCGTGCTGGTGTCCATCGCTGCCAATTCCAGCCTGGGTATCGACGAGTTCCATACGGTCGGCGAGATCGTCCACAGCTTTGCCGACGAATCGGCCAATGTCGTGGTCGGCACCATCCTCGATGAAAGCATGGAAGATGAGATTCTGGTGACGGTGGTGGCCACCGGTCTGACCCAGCGTGAGGCCGTCGCCAAGAGCGCGCAGGTCGATGCCCGGCGTACCCGCAGCTGGAGTTCGGCAGGTCTGACCGGTGCCGCGGTGGCTCTGTCGGGTGAAGGTGGCGGCATGGAAGCGCCGCGTGCCGCGGTGCGTCCGGCCCAGGACTACAGCGGTTTTGACGTTCCCAGCGCGGTGCGGCAGGCGGCCAGCGAGCCAAAAGCCGAGCCGAAGGCGGCGGAGACGGCAGCGACAGCGCGTCGTGATATCAGCTATCTCAATATTCCGGCCTTTCTGCGCAAGCAAGCCGATTGAGCGGGGGTGTTTGCAGACCCTGACCAGGGTCTGCTAAGATGTTCTGAAAGAATTTGAAACAATTTTTTATCATGCTCAGACAGCGAACCCTGAAATCTGCCATACGCGCCGCCGGCATAGGTCTGCACTCCGGCGAGCGCATCTACCTGACGGTCAAACCGGCCGCCGTGGATACAGGGATCGTGTTTCGGCGTACCGATCTGAACCCGGCCGTCGACATTGCCGCTCATGCCCATGCCGTGGGCGAGACCGTGATGTCGACCAACCTGGTGCGCGACGGGGTGCGTATCGCCACCATCGAGCACCTTTTGTCGGCGCTGGCCGGTCTGGGTGTCGACAACGCCATCATCGAGGTCAGCGCTCAGGAGATTCCCATCATGGATGGCAGCTCCGGGCCTTTCGTTTTTCTTATCCAGTCGGCCGGTCTGGTGCAGCAGGAGGCGCCCAAGCGCTTTATCCGCATTCTCCGTGACATCGAAGTGAGCGAAGCCGACAAGTGGGCCCGCTTTACGCCCCATCAGGGTTTTCGGCTGAGCTTCACCATCGATTTCGATCATCCGGTGCTGGCCGAGCAGCCGCAAAGCGCGGTGCTCGACTTTTCCACCACCTCCTATGTGCGTGAGGTGGCGCGTGCCCGTACCTTTGGCTTCATGAAGGACATCGATGCGCTGCGCGCGCGCAATCTGGCGCTCGGCGGCAGCGTCGATAATGCCATCGTCGTCGATGAGCACGGCATCATCAACCAGGGCGGGCTGCGCTATGAGGACGAGTTCGTCAAGCACAAGATGCTCGATGCCATCGGAGATCTCTACCTGGCCGGTCACGCCATCATCGGTCACTACCAGGCTTTCAAGTCGGGCCATGCGCTCAACAACCAGCTGATACGCCGCCTTCTCGCCGAGCCGGACAGCTATGAAATCGTCAGCTTTGAACGGGCCGCTGATGCGCCTATCGCCTATATCGACGTCGCTTCCTTCGAACGCGCCGCCTGAAGTCGGCGCTTTCTAGCGCTTTTCTTGATCTGTGTCGTGACTTGCCAGCGCCAGCAAGGCTAGGCTAAGCTCTCGATCTTCCATGCATTGCGCCGCTTTACGCAAGAGCTCACGGGTCGCCGGCGACAGCTGGCGGGGCACCGCGGGCGCTTTCGCCGGTGCCGATGTGTGGACCGGCTGCGCCAGGATCAGGCGCAGGCGGGTGAGGCCAGAAAATGCGGGATCCTGTCTGAGTTTGGCGATGCAGCTGCGTTGTGCATAACGCCACTGGCTGAGGCAGGTGCTGCTGGGACAGAGCAGGCTGAGTACGCCTTCGCTGCAGGCCACGACGCTCACCTGGGCACTCAGGCGTGGGTCGATGAGGCGGCGCAGGTTTTCGGTCATGGCGAGATAGCTCTCGGCCTGGGCGATCAGTGAGCCGAGGACGGAAGCATCGTGACTTAGGTTTTTTAAGGGGTGGACCAAGGGCACGATCAGGCTCGCAGACACGACTCTGCCTTCAGTATAAATGAGGTCATGACGGTGAATATCATATTCATCCATAAAAAATTGGCGAAGCCACTGCATCTTGATCTGCGCGGCCGCCGATTCTGGGGACTGGCCGGCGCCTTGCTGCTCCTGCCGGCCTTGATCGGTGGCGGCGTCTATATGGCGATCTCCCGCCTGCACCCGACGGTGGTGGCCAGCAACGCCCGGCAGCAGGAGCTGCAGGCCCAGGTTCAGCTGATGACCCAGCACCTGGCCGAGATGCAGGCGCACATGGCGCGTCTCGATGCCCTCGGTCAGCACCTGGTGGAAAGCAACAATATCAAAAGCAGCGAGTTTGATTTCCACAAGAAGCCGCCCATGGGCGGGCCGAAGCCTGCGCCACTGGCGCTCTCCGACAGCACCATGCTGCAGATGCGCCTGCATGAGCTCAGCGCCGCCATGGACTACCGTGACGCCCAGCTGGAGGCGCTCGATGACGTGCTCAGTCGTCGCCATCAGGAGGACCCCAAGGTCTTGCTGTCGGGTATGCCGGTGCGCGAGGGTATAGAGACCTCGCCTTTTGGTTATCGCAGCGACCCTCTCAACGGTCGGCCGAGTTTTCATCCGGGCATCGACTTTGCGGCGCCTGAAGGCAGCGGCATTTATGCCACCGCCGCCGGGCTGGTCACCTGGGCCGGTCCCCGCACCGGCTACGGCCAACTCATCGAAATCAAGCACGGTGGCGGGGTGCTCACCCACTATGGTCACTGCCAAAGCGTGCTGGTGCACCCGGGCGACGTCGTCAGCAGCGGACAGCTGATCGGGCGTGTCGGCAGCACGGGTCGCTCGACAGGGCCGCATCTGCACTATGAAGTGGTGCGTGATGGCGAACCGGTTGACCCTGCCAGTTTCATCAGTAGCGCTGTGGCGCATCGCTGATCTTCAGGCGAGGTTTCACCTCGCCTTGCATTCGCGCTAGAATGCTGCCTTTGTGTGCGCCAGGCGTGGACGCCATCTTTTTTCATATCTATCGAGTGCCAGCATGTTAGGACAGTTCCTCAGCCGTGTCTTCGGAACCAAGAACGAGCGTGAGCTCAAACGTATGCGCGCCATCGTCGCCCGCATCAATGCGCTCGAAGCTGAAATGCAGGCGCTCAGCGATGAGCAGCTGAAAGAAAAAACCCTCGACTACAAGGCGCGCTACGCCGCTGGCAGCAGCCTCGATGAGCTCTTGCCCGAGGCTTTTGCCACCTGTCGTGAAGCGGCCAAGCGGGTCCTCGGCATGCGACACTTTGATGCCCAGCTGATCGGTGGTATCACTTTGCACGAAGGGCGCATCGCCGAGATGCGCACCGGCGAAGGTAAAACACTGACCGCCTCCTTGCCGGCCTACCTCAATGCCATCTCCGGCGCCGGGGTGCACGTGGTGACGGTCAACGAGTACCTAGCCGCACGCGATGCCGCCTGGAACGAACCGCTGTTTCGTTTTCTCGGTCTGCAGGTTGGGGTGATACGCGCTTTCCAGGCGCCGGAGGAGAAGCGGCAAGCCTACGCCTGTGACATCACCTACGGAACCAACAACGAATACGGCTTCGATTACCTGCGCGACAATATGGCCTTTCGCTGGGAGGACAAGCACCAGCGTCCGCTCAATTTTGCCATCGTCGATGAAGTCGACTCGATCCTCATCGACGAGGCGCGAACCCCGCTGATCATTTCCGGGGCCTCGGAAGACTCCTCGCGTCTTTACCAGGAGATCAACCGGCTGATCCCTCTGCTGAAAAGGCAAAAAGAGGAAGAAGGTCCAGGCGACTACAGCATCGATGAAAAGTTTCGCACGGTGGAGCTGACCGAGGAAGGCCATGAGCATATCGAGAAGCTGCTCGTCGGTGCCGGCCTGCTCGCTGAGGGCGACAGCCTTTACTCGCCGGCCAATATCATGCTCATGCACCACGCCCTGGCGGCCTTGCGGGCGCACAGCCTGTTTCAGCGTGACGTCCATTACATCGTGCGCGATGGCGAGGTCATCATCGTCGATGAACACACCGGCCGCACCATGCCCGGGCGGCGCTGGTCGGACGGCCTGCACCAGGCCGTGGAGGCCAAGGAAGGCACCAAGATACAGGCGGAGAACCATACCCTGGCCTCGACCACCTTCCAGAACTATTTCCGCCTTTATCGCAAGCTGGCCGGCATGACCGGCACGGCGGATACCGAGGCGGCCGAGTTCCGCGACATCTACGGTCTCGACGTCGTCGTCATTCCGACGCACCGGCCGATGATACGGCGCGACCTCAATGACCTGGTCTACCTGAGCATCGAGGAGAAATTTGCTGCCATCATCGAAGCCATCAAGATCTATCACCAGAGGCAGGCGCCGGTGCTGGTCGGCACCGCGACCATCGAGGCCAGCGAACATCTGTCACGGCAGCTGAGTGCGGCGGGCATCGTCCACAACGTGCTCAATGCCAAGTTTCATGAAAAAGAAGCCGAGATCATCGCCCAGGCTGGGCGTCCGGGCGCGGTCACCATCGCCACCAACATGGCCGGTCGTGGTACCGACATCATCCTCGGTGGCAACTGGGCGGTTGAGCTGGCCAAGATCGAGCAGCCGACGCCTGAGCAGGAGGCCGAGCTCAAGGCCGCCTGGGAGCAGGCGCATGCGCAGGTTCTGGAGGCCGGTGGCCTGCACGTCATCGGTTCGGAGCGGCATGAGTCGCGGCGTATCGACAACCAGTTGCGCGGCCGTTCCGGGCGCCAGGGTGACCCGGGTCTGTCGCAGTTCTATCTGTCCCTGGAAGACGATCTGATGCGCATTTTTGCCGGTGACCGGGTGCGCCAGATGATGCAGCGTCTGGGCATGAAGCCGGGCGAGGCGATCGAGCACGTCTGGGTGACCCGCGCCATCGAGGGTGCTCAGCGCAAGGTCGAGCAGCGCAACTTCGATGTGCGTAAAAACCTGCTCAAATACGACGACGTGGCCAACGCCCAGCGCTCGGTCATCTATGAGCAGCGTGACGAGATCATGCAGGCGACGGACATCCGCGAGACGGTTGAGCGCATCCACGGCAGCGTCATGGAGAAAATCACCGACCAGTTCATTCCGCCGCACAGTGTCGATGAGCAGTGGGACATCGCCGGTTTTGAGCAGGCCATGAGCAATGACTTCGGCCTGCATCTGCCGATACAGCAGTGGCTGGACGAGGACGATCGTCTGCATGAGGAGGGCCTGCGCCAGCGCCTGCAGGAAGCCATCGTTGCCGCCTACCACGCCAAGCGCGCGGAAGTCGGTGATGAGGTGATGAACACCCTGGAAAAGCAGGTCATGCTGCAGATCCTCGACCGTCACTGGAAAGACCATCTGGCCGCCATGGACTATCTGCGTCAAGGTATCCACCTGCGCGGCTATGCCCAGAAAAACCCGGAACAGGAGTACAAGCTCGAGGCCTACCAGCTCTTCGAGCAGCTGCTCGAGTCGGTCAAGCTGGAGCTGGTGCAGACGCTCTTGCGCATCACCGTGCAGACCCCGGAGCAGGTCGCCGCCATCGAGGCCGAGCGCGAGCGGCAGGCGGCTGCCATGGCGCTCAGTTTTCACCATCCCGAGGCGGCACCGGCCCTCCCCGAGGCGCCGGTGGCGGAAGCCGGCGTGCTGCCCAGCGGGCCGGCCCCGGTACGGGTGGCGGCGCGCGTCGGTCGCAATGATCCCTGCCCTTGCGGGTCGGGCAAGAAGTACAAGCACTGCCACGGCAGTGTCGCCTGAGGAGACGTGTGATGGCTGTAGGTCTTGCGGCTTTGCCGGCCTTGTTGCCGGTGCGGGGGGTAGAGATCGCCGTGCTTGAGGCCGGTGTGCGCTATAAAAACCGTCGTGATCTGGTCGTGTTTGCCCTGGCGGCAGGCAGCCACGTGGCGGCGGTGTTCACCCGCAACGCCTTCTGTGCGGCGCCTGTGCAGGTGGCGCGCGCCCACCTCGGTTCGGCGGTGCGCTATCTGCTGATCAACACCGGCAATGCCAATGCCGGCACCGGTGAGCCTGGACTGGCGGCTTGTCGCCTGAGCTGCCAGGCCCTGGCCGAGCAGATGCAGGTGCAGCCCGAGCAGGTACTGCCCTTCAGCACCGGGGTGATCGGCGAGGCGCTGCCTTATGAGCGCATCATTGCCGCTTTGCCGCAGGTCGGGCCGGCCTTGCGCCAGGACGCCTGGAATGAGGCGGCGGCAGGGATCATGACCACCGATACGCAACCCAAGGGCGCCTCCCGCCGGTTTGTCGTGGACGGGCGCACCTACACCCTGACCGGTATCGCCAAAGGCGCCGGCATGATACGCCCGAACATGGCGACCATGCTGTCTTTTATCGCCACGGACATGGCGCTTGAGCCGCAGCTGCTGCAGCAGCTGCTGCAGACGGCGACCGAGCACTCCTTCAATCGCATCACCATCGACGGCGACACTTCGACCAATGACGCCTGTGTGCTGGTGGCGACCGGCGCCGCCGACGCCGGCCTGGTGAGCTCTGCCGGGAGTCCTCAGGCCGAGGCTCTGGCCGCCCAGCTGCAGTCGCTGATGCAGGAGCTGGCGCAGATGATCGTGCGCGACGGCGAAGGCGCCAGCAAGTTCATGACCGTGCAGGTCGAAGGTGGCGCCAGCTCGGCGGAGTGCTGTGATGTCGCCTACGCGGTGGCGCACTCGCCACTGGTCAAGACCGCCTTCTTCGCCTCCGATCCCAACTGGGGACGTATCCTGGCCGCCATCGGTCGGGCCGGGGTGGCCGACCTTGATGTCAGCCGCGTGCAGGTCTGGCTCGATGAGCTGCAGATCTGTCGTGACGGCGGCGCCGCGCCGCAGTACAGCGAGGCGCAAGGTGCTGCGGTCATGCAGCGCGCCGAGATCACCATACGTATCGACCTCGGTCGTGGCGCCTGTCGTGACACGGTGTGGACCTGTGACCTGTCCTACGACTACGTCAAGATCAATGCCGACTACCGCTCCTGAGCTGATCCAGGTGGTGGCCGCGGCCCTGATCGACGGCAGCGGCCGGGTCTTGCTGGCGCAACGCCGGCTTGAGGCGCATCAGGGCGGCTTGTGGGAGTTTCCCGGCGGCAAGGTCGAAGCCGGCGAAAGCCTGGCTGCGGCCCTGTCGCGTGAGCTGCAGGAAGAGATCGGGGTGAGGCCGCTGCAGGCACGCCCTTTGAAGACGGTCAGGCACCGCTATGCCGATCGCCATATCGAACTGGCGGTGTGGCGGGTCGACGCCTGGTCGGGTCAGGTCCATGGGTGCGAGGGGCAAGCGCTGCGCTGGGTGGCTCTCGATGAGCTTGAGGACTGGCCGATGCCCGCGGCGGATAGGCCGATCTGCACGGCGCTGTGCCTGCCGGTGGAGTGGGCGATCGTCGAAGACCCGGATCCTCCGCAGCTGCAGCGGCTGTCGCCACAGGTGGCCGTCCTGCTGCGCGCCCCCCAGCTCGACCCGCAAGACTACGCCCAGCGTCTGCAGGCGCTGCGCCAGGCCTGGCCTCAGCGTGCCTGGTACGCCCATGACCGCGTCGATCTGGTGCAGCCCTTGCAGCTGGCCGGCGTTCACGCCAGCACGGCGCTCTGGCGTCGCTGGACGCAGCGGCCTTTGCCCTGGCCCTGGCATTGCGGCGGATCGGCGCACGATCGCGAGGATCTGCAGGCTTTGCAGGCTCTCGGTCTCGATTACGCCTTCCTGTCGCCGGTGCAGGCGACCGCCAGCCATCCCGAACGGCCGGCGCTGGGCTGGGCCGCTCTCGGCCGGCTCATCGAGGGCCTGCCTTTGTCGGTCTATGCCTTGGGCGGCGTCGGTCCGCAGTCGCTGTCGCAGGCTTTTGCCCAGGGGGCCCAGGGTATCGCGGCCATCCGCGCCTACCTTTGATCCTGTTCTCCCTGCAGCAGTTGCTGGCGAAATAGCGCCGGCGTCTGCCCCGTCCACTTCTTGAAAGCATGGGTAAAATTGCTGGCGTCGCTGTAGCCGAGCTGCTCGGCGATCTGCTCCATGCTCAGCTGTGGATCGAGCAGGGCGACCAGGGCGCGCTGGCGGCGTGCTTCGTCGAGCAGCTTCTGAAAGCTGGTGCCTTGCTGCGCCAGCTGTCGTTTGAGGGTGCTGCTCGACAGATGCAAAAGCGCCGCCATCGCCTCCAGCTGAGGGTAGTGCTGAGCGTGCTCAAGGAGGCGTCGTACGCGCTGGCTGGGGCCGGCAGGTTCGAGCAGCAGCTGCAGCTCCTGCTCGCAGATCCGGGTGGTCGCCTGAAAAGTCTCGGGATCGGCGAACAGACAGGGTCGTGCGAGATCGACGCTGCGCAAGGCGAGGCCATAAGCTGCCGCCGGGTAGCACCAGTCCTGCTCGCTGCGATCGGCGTGGCGGGCCAGGAGGCGGTCCTCGCGCAGATGGATGCAGACCTTGACGGCGCTTCCGGTCAGTCGCTGCAGCAGGGCGGGCAGGGCGGCGGCGGCGTAATAGACCGGAAACAGGTCGAGCAGCGGGTCACCGGTCTGTGGCTGCAGGAGCAAAAAGCCGTCGCCGTTGGCGGCGGCGATGAAGTGGGTCGAGACGGTGTTGGTCAGCAGTGGTAAAAAGCGCATGGCCGCGACCAGTTGTGCAACGACTGGCGTCGCCATGAGCATGCTGCTGAGGGCGCCGTGGGCGGTCAGGCGCACCTCCCGGCCGAAGTCATAGGCGAAGCTGGCCATAGCGCTGGGGGTGGCCTGCGGCAGCGCCGCCAGCAGCCAGCGCAGCGGTGCACGGGCGCCGTAGACGCTGAGGCTGTCGACGTTGCGCCCGGCGGCACTCATCAGGTCGAGCAGGCGCTTGCGGCCTTGCGCGTCGAGCAGATCGCCATCGAGCGCTTGCAGGATGTACTGTCCGGGGAGGTAAGGCTGTAGGGTGTCCATGGTGGCCCTGAGCTGATTTCACAAGAAATTGCGCTGCTTCAACATAGCAAAGCCTGGCCGCTGGCGACAAGATGAAAGTCCGAACCCCGACCGGAAAAAACCATGAGTCATGTATGGCGACGTTGGCTGACTTTACAGCGTGATCTCAGGCGGCGACTGCAGGGCCGGCCTCTGTCCCGGCCCCAGCAGATCACCCAGCGGCCTGCGCCGGTGCGGCATCCGGCGCCTATCCCGGTGCAGGTCGTCGAGCGTATCGAGGAGACCGCCCGTGCGGTCAGTCTGGTTCTGCAGGCTTGCGATGGCCGTCCCCTGCCCTTTGTGCCGGGCATGTTCGTGACCCTGATCGTCGATATCGATGGGGTCGAGGCGCGGCGCGCCTATTCGCTCAGTGGCGACCACCGGCATCCCGAGCGGCTCATGATCACCGTCAAAAAGATGGAGCCAGGCTGGGTCTCGGCCTGGCTGGTCGATCGGCTGCGCTGTGGCGACCGGCTACATCTGCTGGCCCCGGAGGGCCGCTTCACCTTGCAGCCGCAAGCCCAGCGGCAGCGCCAGGTCCTGTTCATCGCCGCCGGTAGCGGTATCACCCCGATCATGGCCATGCTCAGCGCTCTGCTCGCCGAGGAGGCGCAGAGCCAGGCTCAGCTGTTTTATGCCAACCATGCCGCCGACGAGGTGATCTTCGCCGAGCGCCTGGCCGCCCTTGAACTGCACCATGGCGGACGCTTGCAGGTCCGCCATGCGCTGTCCCAGACGAGCGCCGATGGGCATGGCGTCTGCGGTCGACTCGACGAAGCGCGCTGTCGCAGCTGGCTGCAGGAGGCCTATGGTGAGCGTCTGCCGCAGTCGCTCGAGGTCTATATGTGCGGTCCGCTGGCGCTGATGCAGTCTTTGCGCGGCGTGCTGCTCGACCACGGTGTGGAGGCAAACCGCCTGCACCAGGAGAACTACCAGCCGATGCGCACGCGCCCGACCACCGGGCAGAGCGCTCATGCCCTGGAAATCGTCGACAGCGCCGGCCGCTGCTGGTCCGGTCAGGTCCTGCCCGGACAAAGCCTGCTCGAGGCCGGCCTGGCGCTCGGCGCGCCCATGCAGCACTCCTGCGCCTTGGGGGGCTGCGGTCAGTGTCGCCTGCGGGTGCTGCAAGGGGAGGTCGATATGCCCGAGCCTAACGGCTTGTTGCCTTCCGAACGTGAGCAGGGCTACAGCCTGGCTTGCATTGCCCAGGCGCGCACCCCTTTGCGCGTCCTTATCGATACGGCAGCGGTGTCTGCCGGTTTCAGCGTCTAGACAGGAGATGACCATGTTCGAGTCCTTGCGCCGGCAATTGCCGGTCATGCTGCAAAATCGCTTAGACAGTGCGTTGGAAACGACGGCGATCTTCGCCGGCATGAAAAATCCCCGGGTGCTGCAGGCGATGGCGCCTTCAGCGCTGCGTGGCCTGGTGCTGCAGGCGGGGCGTAGCGGTGCGCCGACGCTGATGCCGGCAGCCCATGACGCCTACTTCAACTGGAGCTATCCGCACGATCACGAGGAGATGCATCGCCTCTATGAACGCGCCAAGCTCGGCCAATGGAACGGCAGCAGCCTGGCCTGGTCGACCGCGGTCGACCCCATGGACCCGATGATGCCGCTGGCGCCGCTCGATATGATCGACGTTCATGCCGCCGCCCAGGCCGGTATACGGCTGCAGGGGCAGGAGTCGCAGAAGATGATCTACGACATCACCTGCTGGATGCTGTCGCAGTTTCTGCATGGCGAGCAGGGGGCTTTGCTGGCCGCCTGCCAGGTGACCGAGTCGGTACAGTTCTTCGATGGCAAGCTCTATGGTTCGACCCAGGTCGTCGACGAGGGCCGTCATGTCGAGGTCTTCCATCGCTATCTCAGTGAGAAGCTGGGCAAGATCTATCCCATCAATGACAACCTCTTCGTCATCATCGATGCCTTGATGAGCGACTCGCGCTGGGACATGAAGTTTCTTGGCATGCAGATCATGGTCGAGGGCCTGGCCCTGGGCGCCTTCGGCTTTCTTTATCAGCATACCCGCGAGCCGCTGCTCAAAGAGCTGCTGCGCTATGTGATTCAGGATGAGGCGCGCCATGTGCACTACGGGGTGCTGGCCCTGCGTGAGCATATCCAGCAGCAACTCAGTCCCAAGGAAAAGGAAGAAAGAGAGGACTGGGCCTATGAAGTGGCGCTTTTGATGCGTAACCGCTTCATGGCCTATGAAGTCTACGAGGAATGGTACGCCGGTACCCGTGTCACCCGTGAGCAGTGGCGTCAGCTGGTGACCGAGTCACCCGGCATGCGTCGTTTCCGGCACATCATGCTCAGTCGTCTGGTGCCCAATATCCGTGAGATAGGCCTGCTCAGCCCGCGCATGCGGCCTTACTATGAGCAGGCCGGCCTGGGCGCCTATTTTCAGGGCGCCGCGGCGACCGAACTCAGTGGCGAGCAGATGCTGGCGGAGCTCGATCGCGGCTGAGGACGGCTGGGCGCGACTCATACTTCGATGTCGCGCAGCGGCGTGTCCCAGAAGGCCGGCCGGGGCGGCGGGTTCTGTATGCCCTGGCGCGGGCGCATGTGCGCAGCCAGCAGTCTGACCCAGAGCTTAAGAAAGTGCTCAAAGATCGCCGGGTCATGCACCAGATGCAGGTCGAGCGACATGCCGCGCAGCAGCCATTGGGTGAGCGTCATCAGCTGCAGGGGATGGTCCTCAGGATGCAGAGGCTCGAAGTAGTGATGGGTCGCCAGCTTGAGGGTGTCGTAACCGACCGTCCATAGCCGGCGCATCATCTGTGCCAGCTCCTCGTCATGGCGGCTGGCCAGCATCAGCTCGAGCATGGCGGCGTTCTCGCGCTTGCCAAAAACGCTGCGCCAGCAGCCGAGGATGATGTCCTCGAGGTGCTGGTCGCTGTCAGGCAGGGACAGGACCACCCGGCCCAGCTCGGCGTAGATGCTGTGTATCATGTACTCGGCGGCGGCCTCGATGAGGGCCGCCTTGCTGGGGTAGTGGTGCACCGGCGCGCCGCGCGAGACCTGCGCCTGCGCGACGATTTTGCTGACGGTGCAGCCGGCATAGCCTTCGCTGGCCAGACAGCTGAGGGTGGCCTCGAGCAGACGCTTGCGCATCTGCGCTGAACGTTCGGCCTGGGTGCGTCGAGGCTGGCTCATAAAGACCTCAAAAACGTCTATTCTAGCGCAATTGCGCTGGAGCTGCCCGCGCCTCACCCGCTCAGCCCGGCCGGCTCGGGCTCAGAGCATGCGTGCGATGAGCTCCTTCATGATCTCATTGGTGCCGCCGTAGATACGGTTGGCGCGCATGTCGATATAGGCCCGTGCGATGGGGTACTCCAGCATATAGCCGTAGCCGCCGTGCAGCTGCACGCACTCATCGACCACCCGGCAGAGGAGGTCCGAGCACCAGTATTTGGCCGCTGCCGCGGCGTCTATGGGCAGGTCCCCTTTGAGCACCTGCTCGATGCAACGATCGACGTAGACCCGTCCTATCTGCGTTTCCGATTTCAGCTCGGCGAGTTTGAAGCGGGTGTTCTGATAGGCGGCGATCGGCTTGCCGAAGGCCTGGCGCTGGCGCACATAGTCGAGGGTGTGGGCGATGGCCACCTCGGCGCCGGCGGTGCACATGATGGCGATCATCATGCGCTCCCAGGCCAGCTCCTTCATGAGCATGATAAAACCCATGCCCTCGGCGCCGAGCAGGTTTTCGGCGGGCACTTTCACCTGGTCAAAAAACAGCTCGCAGGTGTCCTGCGCCTTCATGCCGACCTTGTTCAGGGGTTGGCCCTTGCTGAAGCCCGGGCTGTGGGCGTCGACGATGAACAGCGAGATCTGCTCGGCGCCTTTGTCGCCTTCGCCGGTACGGGCGACCACCACCACCATGTCGCTGAGATAGCCGTTGGTGATGAAGATCTTCGAGCCGTTGAGGATGTAGTGATCGCCGTGACGGACGGCGCGGGTCTTGATGGCCTGCAGATCGGAACCGGTGCCCGGTTCGGTCATGGCGATGGCGCTGACCACGTCGCCGCTCGCCATACGCGGCAGCCAGGCCATTTTTTGCTCATGGCTGCCAAAGTTGTTGATGTAGTTGGCGACGATGTCCGAGTGCAAGGAAAATCCACAGCCGGAGTCGCCGGCGCGCGCCTGCTCTTCCATCAGGATGACGCTGTACAGACGGTCGACGCCGGCGCCACCGTAGGCTTCGGGCATGGTCGGGCAGAGCATGCCGAGCGCTCCGGCCTTGTTCCACACCTTGCGGTCGATGTGCTGTTGGGCTTCAAAGCGTTCGCGATGAGGAACGATTTCTTCCTGAAAAAAACGGCGGACGGTGGCACGAAAAGCTTCATGCTCACTGTTGAACAAGGTGCGCGCGAGCATCGGGCGAAGATCGTTGGCGAGGGTGTCCATAGCGGCTTATCCATTTACATGATGGTCGTACGGTATTTTATTTGGACGATGATTCTTGTCAAGTCGAGATGAGCCTCGTAAACTCAGGGCCTCTTACTAGGTTGACGAGGGGTGGACGGTGAGCAGCATACGTCATGACTGGACACGCGACGAGGTGGCGTCTCTTTTTGCGTTGCCGCTACCGGATCTGCTCCTGCAGGCGCAGCAGGTGCACAGGCAACACTTCGATCCTGCCAGCATCCAGGCTTCAACCTTGCTGTCGATCAAGACCGGGGCCTGTCCGGAAGACTGCAAGTACTGTGCGCAGTCCGGGCGCTATGCCACAGGTCTGGACAAGGAGAAGCTCCTGCAGATCGAGCAGGTGCTCGAACAGGCACGGGCCGCCCGGGAGCAGGGGGCCAGCCGCTTCTGCATGGGTGCCGCCTGGCGTTCGCCGAGTGAGCGGGACATGCCGCAGGTTCTCGAGATGGTGCGCCAGGTGAAAGCCTTGGGCCTGGAGACCTGCATGACTTTAGGCATGCTCGACGCCGGGCAGGCCGAGCGTCTGGCCGAGGCGGGACTGGACTACTACAACCACAACCTCGACACGTCGCCGGAGTACTATGGCAAGGTGATCACCACCCGCCGCTATGAGGACAGGCTCGATACCCTCGACCACGTGCGCCAGGCCGGCATCAAGGTCTGCTCAGGCGGTATCGTCGGGATGGGCGAGGAGCGTCAGGATCGCATCGGTCTGCTCATGCAGCTGGCCAACCTGCCCGAGCATCCGGCTTCGGTGCCGATCAACCGTCTGGTGCCGATTCCGGGCACGCCCCTGGGCGAGGTCGAGGCTATCGATGAGATCGAGTTCGTGCGCTGCATCGCGGTGGCGCGCATCCTGATGCCGGCTTCTTATGTGCGCCTGTCGGCGGGCCGTGAGAGCATGAGTGCCAGCACCCAGGCGCTGTGCTATACGGCCGGTGCCAACTCGATTTTTCTCGGCTGCAAGCTGCTGACCACCGACAACGCCGAGCCGGACGCCGACCGCCAGCTGCTGGCGCGTCTGGGTTTGCGTCTTGAGGCAGCGCGGGCGCCGCTGTACCGTGATGCCATGATCCCGCGTCATGCCGCTACCACCCCGGCTTGAGTCGCGGCTGCAGGAGCAGCGCCAGCGCGGTCTTTATCGACGCCTGCAGGTGCGGGCAGGGGCCCAGGGGCCCTCGGTGCACCTCGCCGGTGACGCGCAGCCCCTGCTCAACTTCTGCAGCAACGACTACCTGGGGCTGGCGGCCGATCCGCGCATCGCCGCCGCTCTCCACGAGGGGGCCCTGCGCTACGGCTGCGGCTCGGGGTCGGCGCATCTGGTCTGCGGGCACACGCGCGCGCATCAGGCTTTGGAGGACAGCCTGGCCGACTGGCTGGGGCGGCCGCGGGCGCTATTTTTTTCCAGCGGCTGGCAGGCCAATCTGGCGACCTTGGGGGCTCTGCTCGAAGCGGAGGACATCGTCGTTCAGGACAAGCTCAACCATGCCTCGCTGCTCGATGGTGCGCGGCTGGCCTCGGCGCGCCTGCAGCGCTACGCGCACGCTGACATGGAGGCCCTGGAACGCCGCCTGCAGGCGGCGACGGTGCCCCTGGTGGTCAGCGACGGGGTCTTCAGCATGGATGGCGACCGTGCCGATACGCGGACCCTGGTCGATCTTTGCCGGCGCTACCAGAGCTGCCTGATGATCGACGACGCGCACGGCATCGGTGTCGATGGCGACCAGGGGCGTTCGCAGGCGCAGTGGCCGGTCGCCGATCTGCCGGTGCTGACGATCACCCTGGGCAAGGCCATAGGCACCCAGGGTGCCTGCGTCCTCGGCGATGAGGCCTTGATCGAGGCCTTGCTGCAGTTCGCCCGCCCCTATATCTATTCCACGGCCGCTTCACCGGCCCTGGCGCACGCCAGTCTCACGGCGGTCGAGCTGGTCCGGCATGAGCACTGGCGGCGGCAGCAACTGGCCGATCACATCGCCTGGTTTCAGGAGCAGGCCAAGCGTCATGCCTGGCCGGTTCTGCCGAGCAGCAGCGCGATTCAGCCCTTGCTGGTCGGCGCCGTCGAGACCGCGATGCGTCTGGAGCAGGCTTTGCGTATCCAGGGTGTCTGGGTGGGCGCGATACGGCCGCCCACCGTGCCCCAGGGGCAGTCGCGTCTGCGCATCACCCTGTCGGCAGCGCACACCCGCGAGCAACTGCAGCTTCTGGTGCAGGCGCTCGATCGCGCCTGGACGGAGCTGATGTCATGAGCCCGCGGGTGGCCCTGCCGGGCTGGGGCTTGCGCGCCCAGATTTATGAGCCGCTGCAGGCGGCCCTGGCAGGGGACTGGCAGGCCTGGGACTGGTCACAGACGACGCCGTCGCAGCAGCTTTCCACCTGGGCCGAACGTCTGCCTCCCGGGGCCTGGCTCTATGCCTGGTCGCTGTCGGGCCTGCTGGCCCTGGAGCTGGCCTGCCAGCGTCCGCTGGCGGGGGTGGTCCTGCTGGCGAGCAGCCCGTGCTGGGGCCAGCAAGAGGACTGGCCGGGCATGCCGGCACAGCACCGGCTGGATTTTACTGCCCAGCTGCGGCACAGCCCCGAAGCGGCCGCCCGGGCGTTTTTGGCGCTGCAGACGCAGGGTGACGCCGAGCCTGGGCGCTTGCGTCAGCGCCTGCGGCCCCTGCAATGGCCGGCGATGCAGGCCGTGGGTCTGCTCGACCTGCTAGGCTGGGATCTGCGTTCACGCATCGCCCGTATCAGGGCGCCGGTGCTGGTGGTTCTCGCCGAGAACGACGCCCTTTTGCCGGTCGCGCAGGCGCCAGCCTTGCGTCGCCTCGGTGTCGAGGTCAGGCTCTTGCCAGGCTCGCACGTCCTGCCATGGGCCAAGGCTTTGCCTGCACTCCTGCGCGACTGGGAGACTCAGCATGGATCGTCTTGAGCGGCGCGTTGCGCGCAGCTTTGCGCAGGCGGCCAGTGTCTATGCCGAGCACACCCCGGTGCAGGCGCAGGCGCGTACCCGGCTCTGCCAGCGCATCGACGAGCATCTGCACGGGCCTATGCAGCCCTGGCTGGATCTCGGTTGTGGCGATGCCGCCTTGGCGCGACAGCTGCAGCCGGGCTGGGGACCCGGTCTGCTGCTCGATATCGCCATGCCCATGCTGCAGCAGGCGCGTTTGCAGCAGGACTGGCCGGCGCTACAGGCCAGCCTGCACGCCTTGCCCTGCCGGCCCGGCAGTCTGCGGGCGGTGTTCAGCAATTTTGCACTGCAATGGGCGGCGCAACCGCAGCACCTCATGGCAGAGCTGGCCCGCGCTTTGCAAGTGGGCGGCTGGCTGGCCTTCGCCCTGCCCGTGGCCGGTTCCCTGACGGAGCTGAGCGCGGCCTGGTCGCAGGCCGGGCGCCCCCCTCCCTTGCGGCCTTTGGCCAGCAGCGAGCAATGGCTGCAGGCTGTACGCTCGGCGCGACTGCGTCTGCTGCATCAGGAGGAGGCTATCCTGAGCAGTCCGCATGACGACGCTCGCGCCGCCCTGCACGCACTCAAGCACGCCGGGGTGGGGGTCTATGCCCGACCGCCGGGGCTGCTGGGACGCCAGGCCTATGCCAGAATCCTCGAGGCCCTGACCGCTCCAGACGGCCACTGCACCCTCAGCTATCGCGTGCTCTGGCTGCTCGCACGCAAGGAGCAAGCATGACCCAGGCGGTCTTTATCGCAGGTACCGATACCGACGTCGGCAAGACCTATGTGACGGTGGCGCTGCTGCACGCCCTGCGCGCGGCGGGTGGGCGAGTTTTTGCTCTCAAGCCGCTGGCCTCTGGCGCCGTCGACCACGGTCAGGGCCTACGCAATGAAGACGCCCTGGCCCTGATGGCCGCGAGCAACGTGCCGCTGCCCTACGCCCAGGTCAACCCGGTCTGTTTGCCTGAAGCCCTGGCCCCACACATCGCCGCGCAAAGAGCCGGCAAAAGGCTGCGGCGCTCCCAGCTGACCGGTTGGGTACGCGGCGCCTTGATGACCCCCGCCGACTTGGCGCTCGTCGAGGGCGCCGGAGGCTGGCGCACCCCCTTGTCGGGTCGTGACTATCTCAGTGGTGTCGTCCAGGATCTCGGTTTGCCGGTGATCCTCGTCGTCGGCATGCGGCTAGGCTGTATCAACCACGCCCTGCTCAGCGCCGAGGCCATAGCGCATGACGGCCTCAAGCTGCTGGCCTGGGTCGCCAATTTCGGTCCGCAACGCATGAACGCCTGGGAAGAAAACCTGGCGACCTTGCAGGAGCTGATGCCCGCTCCCTGTCTGGGTGCCATCGACAGCGCGGGTGCCCTGCTGATGCCCTGGCAACTGGAACTGCTGCCCGCCTTCGACAAGATCAGCGTCTCCACCCGAACTGAGTAAAGCGCTCTATCGTTTCTTTCCGACATAAGTTGTCGTGAGTAAACAAGGACAAAATCACCTCAGCGTCTTTATGCGCCATAGTCCGGACATAATCGCCCTGTCTACGGCTAGGCTTTTGATATGTAATGACCCATCTAAATCTGTACAGCTAGGTCGCTAGTTTATACATCTCTGTCGGTGTCTTCATTCCCAGCGCCTGATGAGGGCGCTGATGGTTGTACCAGTCAATCCACCGACTCAGGACTGACTTGGCTTCATCCAGCGACTCAAATCGCGTCAGCCAGATGCATTGCTCCTTCATCGTGTGAAACAGTCGCTCGATCATCCCATTCTGCTGCGGCGTATGCGGTTGGATGAACTCCTGTTGCAATCCATAGCTCTGCACGGTTGTCGTGTAGCGCTGTGCAGCGTCGTAGTGACCTTGTTGCCGCCCAGGGCGAGATGTTGGGCCGCATCGAAAAACTGCTGACCCAGGGGCGTAAGGACAAGAACAAGATTTACGCTCTGCATGCACCTGAAGTGGAATGCATT
>JAJZHK010000007.1 GCA_021804565.1 Pseudomonadota bacterium
CCGAACTCAGAAGTGAAACCGCGTCGCGCCGATGGTAGTGTGGCCTTCAGCCATGCGAGAGTAGGTCATCGCCAAGTTTTATTCGGAAAACGCCCCAGGCCTGCGCTTGGGGCGTTTTGCTGTGCGCGGCGCACACCCTGTCAATCACAAGCTGCGCGGCGTTCAAGGCGTGTAGGGAGAGGCTTGCTGGGGGATGTTCAGCAGGTAGTGCTTGGACTCCGGGGCGCTCCAGAAGCTGTTCGGGGGCAGGGGGTTGCCGCTGGCGGCCATGCACTGCTCATAGGCGGCGTCATAGATAAACTGCTGCTTGTGCAGGCTGCGCGTTGCGTCTTGGCTGCTCAGGGTTTGCCGTGCGTAAGAACGGCAGGTCTGCTCTTCCTGGGCAAAATCCTGAGGGGACTTGCCGGCTGCCGGATAGATCACCACACTGGGCCCCTTGACGGCATGGGCACAGCCGAACAGCAGTAAACTGCCGCACAGGGCCGCGGTCCATACAGTGAACTTGAGCGCTTGCGCCATGATGCTGGACCTCGAGTTTCTTTTAGTATCCAGCTTTGCCGCATGGCCCGCAAGGGGCTGCGCGGTGCAGACCAGGATGGGCAAGCCGGGCAGGCTCCTTTACAATACCCCGAGATGAAAAAGGATGATCTATGAGCGTCTTGCTGCAAGAAGGGATCAACGGCTTGGTGCTGGGTAGTGTCTACGCCTTGATCGCCCTGGGTTATAGCATGGTCTACGGTATCGTCGGTCTGATCAATTTCGCGCATGGCGATGTGGTCATGGTCGGCGCCTTGTCGGCTGCCAGCTGTCTGGCCGCGCTGCTCGGCCTGCATACCCCCTTGTGGCTGGCCCTGCCCCTGGCGGGCCTCGGTGCGCTGGTCGTCTGCATGAGCCTCGGCTGGAGCATCGAGCGGCTGGCTTATCGGCCCTTGCGCCGGGCGCCCCGGCTGGCGCCGCTGATCACCGCCATCGGTGTTTCCATCCTCCTGCAAAACCTCGCCATCCTGATTTGGGGGCGCGGATTCATCGCCTTGCCGGTGATGTTCTCCAACCAGCCCTGGGTCTGGGCCGGCATACGCATGACGGTGGTGCAAATGGTGATCCTTGGCCTCTGCCTGCTCCTGATGGTGGCGCTGTTGTTGCTGATCCACCGCAGCTCCTTCGGACGCATGATGCGGGCGGTGGCACAAAACCCTGAGGCGGCCCGTCTGATGGGCATCGATGTCGATAGAACCATCGCCCAAGCCTTTGTTCTGGGCTCGGCGCTGGCGGCGCTGGCCGGCTTTATGGTGATGGCCGATTACGGCCAAGGTGACGCGAGCATGGGCTTCCGTCTGGGCTTGAAAGCCTTTTCAGCGGCGGTACTCGGCGGCATCGGCAATATCGGCGGGGCGGTGCTGGGCGGACTGCTTCTGGGCGTGATCGAGAGCGTGGGAGCGGCCTACTTGGCGCCTTTGAGCGGTGGCGTGCTGGGCAGCCAATACGAGGATGTCTTCGCTTTTATCGTGCTGATCGCCGTCCTCGTCTGGCGTCCCTCCGGCCTGCTGGGGCAGATGCAGGCTGATCGCGCATGAAGAGAGGACGGCTGTTCTGGGCAGGCCTGCTCCTGCTCCTTCCTTTTGTGGTCCATGCCCTGCTCGGACCGGCGTGGGTGAGAACGCTCGATTTTGCCCTGCTCTATGCCATGCTCGCCCTGGGCCTCAACATCGTCGTCGGTTTTGCCGGTCTTTTGGATCTCGGCTACATCGCCTTCTACGCGGTGGGGGCCTATACCTACGCCCTGCTCGATTCGCCGCAACTGGGCCTGCACTGGCCGAGCCTGTGCGTACTCGCCCTGTGTCCGCTGCTGGCCGCGGCGACGGGTATCGTGCTCGGGGCCCCCACCTTAAAGTTGCGCGGGGACTATCTGGCCATCGTCACCTTGGGCTTTGGCGAGATCGTGCGTCTGTTCATGAACAACCTCGACCGGCCGATCAACATCACCAATGGCCCCCAGGGCATCAGCATGATCGATGCCTTGCATCTGGGCCGCTGGAGCCTGGACCAGGGCCTGAGGATAGGCCCCTGGTCTATCGACGCTGCCGTGGTTTTCTACGTCATCGCCTTGCTGGTCTTGGCCCTGATGATCGGCGTGGCCTGGCGTCTGCAGCACTCCCGGCTGGGACGGGCCTGGGTGGCTTTACGCGAAGATGAAATGGCGGCGGCCGCCATGGGTGTGCCTCGACGTAACACCAAGTTGCTGGCTTTTGCCCTGGGCGCCAGTTTTGGCGGCCTCGCCGGCGGCCTGTTTGCGGCCTTCCAGGGCTTTGTCAGTCCGGAAAGCTTCTCTTTGATGGAGTCGATCATGGTCTTGTGCATGGTCGTCTTGGGTGGCATGGGACACATCGCCGGTGTCGTGATGGGGGCGGTCCTGCTCACCCTGGTCCCCGAGGCCTTGCGTAGCCTGGCGCCGATGATGGGCAGCGCCGTGGCGCCCGAGAATCTGCGTATGCTGGTGTTTGGCGGCGCCTTGGTCCTGATGATGATCCTGCGACCGCAGGGCTTGTGGCCCTCGCGGCTACGGGCGCGGGAGTGGCGTCATGACTGAGGCGCTACGCCTGCACGGCATCGACAAGCATTTCGGTGGCATCCAGGCTTTGCGCCAGGTCAGCCTGAGCGTTGCGCCGGGCTCGCTCTATGGGATGATCGGCCCCAACGGCGCTGGCAAAACCACCTTGTTCAACATCATCACCGGTTTTTATCAGGCCGACGCCGGACACCTGCAGCTCTTTGGCCAGGACGTCCCGCTGCAGCAGGGGCCCGAGCAAAGAGTCGCCCTGGGGGTGGCCCGCACTTTCCAGAATATACGCCTGTTTGCGCAAATGAGCGTGCTCGACAACGTCCTCGTCGGCCGGCACCTGCACGCACGCACAGGGCTCTGGTCAGCGATCCTGCGTACCCGCGCCTGGCGGGACGACGAACGTCGCCAGCGGGACGTGGCGCAGGCCTGCCTGGCACGTGTCGGCCTCGCCGCCCGCGCCCAGGACACCGCCGCGGCGCTGTCCTATGGCGAGCAAAGACGCCTGGAGATCGCCCGTGCCTTGGCGACCGAGCCACGCATCCTGGCGCTCGATGAGCCGGCTGCAGGCATGAACGAGCGCGAGCGTGAACAGCTGGCGGATCTGCTTTTGGGTTTGCGCCGGGAGGGCCTGACCCTGTTGCTGATCGAGCATGACATGTGCCTCATCGCCTCTTTGTGCGATCGCGTGCTGGCGCTGGATTTTGGCGAGGTGGTGATCGAAGCCGATCCTGCTAGCGTACGCGCGCACCCCCGGGTGATCGCCGCCTATCTGGGGGAGGAGGCATGAGCCTCTTGCAGGTGCAGGACCTGCAGGTGGCATACGGCGGGATAGCCGCGGTGCGCGGTGTCTCGTTCAGCCTGGCCGCCGGTGAAACACTGGCGCTCATCGGCGCCAATGGCGCGGGTAAAAGCTCTCTGCTCAAGGCCTTGGCCGGACTGACGGCGGCCCGCGGGCAGGTGCTCTGGCAGTCCTGCGACTGGGCCGGCCAGCCCGCCCATCAGCGCAAACGGGCCGGACTGGCTCTGGTGCCGGAAGGCCGTGGCATCTTCGCCGACATGTCGGTGGCCGAGAACCTGCGCCTGGGCGCCTACGGGCGCAAGGACACAGCCGCTGTGGACGCGGAGATGGAGGCGCTGTGCCGGCGACTGCCGCGCCTGCGCGAGCGCTGGCGGCAACGCGCCGGAACCTTGTCCGGGGGTGAGCAGCAGATGCTGGCGATCGCGCGCGCCTTGCTCGGTCGGCCGCGCCTGCTCATGCTCGATGAACCGTCCATGGGTCTGGCGCCGATCATGGTGCAGCAGATCTACGAACTCATCGCCGACATCCAGCGCCAGGGGGTCGCCCTCTTGCTGGTCGAGCAGGCAGCGAGCAGGGCTTTGCGTATCGCGGCTCAGGCTCTGGTGCTGGAACAGGGACGTGTCGTCCTGTCCGGCACCGGTCTGGAACTGGCGGGTGACGAGCGGGTTCGCCAGGCCTACCTGGGTGGGGACTGATCTGGTGCGAGTCTGCGTGCTATCATGCCGCCCAAGTTATGCGATGAGCAGGAGTTCCTGATGGATGGCACCTCGCCATGTGTTGGCGTCATAGGTCTGGGTTATGTCGGACTGCCTTTGGCCCTGGCTTTTGGTCGTGTTCTCGAGACGGTGGGTTTCGATATCAGTGCCAGCAAACTGGCCTCTTACCGGCAGGGTATCGATCCCACCGGAGAGATGAGCTGTGCCCAGATGCAGGCGGCGACACGCCTGCGCTATAGCCATGACCCCAGCGCCCTGGCCGGCTGTGATTTCCTCGTGGTGGCGGTTCCCACCCCGGTCGATGCGGCGCATCAGCCGGATTTGACCCCGGTGATCAAGGCCAGCGAGGCGATCGCCCCTTATCTCAAACCCGGTGTGGTCGTCATCTATGAGTCGACCGTCTACCCCGGGGTGACCGAAGACATCTGCGTCCCGGTGCTCGAGCGTGGCTCTGGCAAGCGTCGTGGTCAGGACTTCTTCATGGGCTATTCGCCGGAGCGCATCAATCCTGGCGATCACGAGCATAGGCTGGAGACCATCGTCAAGGTGGTCTCCGGGGAGGATGCGGCGACCCTCGACAAGGTCGCCTGGCTCTACAGTCAGGTGGTCAGCGCCGGCGTTTACCGGGCCTCCTCGATACGTGTCGCGGAAGCCGCCAAGGTCATCGAAAACACCCAGCGCGATGTCAATATCGCCTTGATCAATGAACTGGCGCTGATTTTTCACAAGCTTGGCATCGATACCCGTGAGGTGCTGGATGCGGCGGCGACCAAGTGGAACTTTTTGCCCTTCAGCCCTGGTTTGGTGGGCGGCCACTGCATAGGCGTCGATCCCTACTATCTGACCTACAAGGCCCAGGAGGTGGGGTATCACCCGGAGGTGATCCTCGCCGGGCGGCGTATCAACGACGGTATGGGCGCCTACATTGCCGAGCAGACGGTCAAGAAGATCATCCAGGCGGGCCTGCCGGTTAAGGATGCGCCTGTTCTGGTGATGGGGCTGACCTTCAAGGAAAACTGCGCCGATACCCGCAACACCCGTGTCGTTGACATCGTCCGTGAACTGGCCGATTACGGCGCCCGCGTGCAGGTCTGGGACCCGGTGGCCGACCCTGAAGAGGTTCGCCATGAGTATGGGCTGGAGCTGCAGGACTGGCGTGGCACACAAGCTTATGTGGCGGTGGTGGCCGCGGTGGCGCACACCCAGGTGCGCGCTATCGATATCGATGAGCTGGCGACGGCCAGTCATCGTGGCGCCCCTTTCATGGATGTGAAAGCGGCGTTCTCGGGTGAGCGCTTGAGCGCTGCCGGTTTTTCGCTATGGCGGCTTTGACGTGGATGAAGATCATCGCTTGGGGATGGTAGGCTTATGAAAATACTGGTCACGGGTGCCGCAGGCTTCATAGGCTCGCATCTGGCTTTGCGTTTGCTGGCACGCGGCGATGAAGTCGTCGGCCTCGACAATATGAATGACTATTACGATGTCCGTCTCAAGCAGGCACGTCTGGACCGCCTGACACCGCAGACCGGCTTTCGTTTTATCCATGCCGACATCGCTGACCGCGCCGGCATGGCGGCCCTGTTTGCGCGCGAAGGCTTTGACAAGGTGGTCAATCTGGCGGCGCAGGCCGGTGTGCGTTACTCCCTGCAGAACCCGCACGCTTACGTCGATAGCAATATCGTCGGGTTCGTCAATATTCTCGAAGGCTGCCGGCACCACGGTGTCCAGCATCTGGTCTATGCATCGAGCAGTTCGGTCTACGGGGCCAACGAAACCCTGCCATTTTCCGTGCATGACAATGTCGATCATCCGCTGTCGCTCTACGCTGCCAGCAAAAAAGCCAATGAGCTGATGGCCCACACCTACAGCCATCTCTACGGTTTGCCGACCACCGGGCTGCGCTTTTTTACCGTCTACGGGCCCTGGGGACGCCCCGACATGGCCCTGTTTTTGTTCACCAAGGCCATCCTCGCCGGTGAGACCATCGATGTCTTCAATCATGGTCATCACCGGCGTGACTTTACCTATGTCGATGACATCGTCGAGGGGGTCATACGCACCCTCGATCACGTGGCGCAGGGCAATCCGCAGTGGAGCGGTACCGCGCCAGATCCGGCCACCTCGCGGGCGCCCTGGCGGGTTTACAACATCGGCAACCATCGCCCTGTAGAGCTGCTCGAGTATATTCGCCTGATCGAGCAGGCCATCGGACGCCAGGCCAGCTTGCGCCTGCTGCCCTTGCAGCCTGGCGATGTTCCCGATACCCATGCCGATGTACAGGCACTCATGGATGATGTGGGCTATGTTCCGGCGACGCCGGTTGAGAAAGGAATCCAAAATTTTGTGGACTGGTACCGTGCCTACTATGGCGTATGAGAAGGCCCTGACGAGCCTGGGTCGTGAACGAGAGCGTTTGCGGGATTTTTCTATGCGCGCAGCCCTGGAGGACGATCCTCAGCGGGTGCAGCGTTATGCCCTGGAAGGCGCCGGCCTGTTCGCGGATTTTTCTCGACACCGGATCGATGATCAGGTTCTGGCACAACTCGAGGCCTATGGCCGTGTCCGTGGTATGGCGCAAGCGCTCGATGACCTGCAGGCCGGACGGGTGGTCAATGCCAGCGAGCATCAGGCGGCCCACCACCTGGCCTTGCGCGACCTCAGCGCGATGACCGCGGACGTCGAAGCGCGTGCGCAGGTTGTACGGCAGCGTCAGGCGATGTTCCGTCTGCTCGAGGATCTGCGTCAGGGGCAGCGGCGTGGCGCGCGTGGCGCCCGTATCGATACCCTGATCAATATCGGTGTCGGCGGCTCTGATCTGGGCGCGGCGATGGCGGTCGAGGCCTTACGGCGATTCGATACCGGCGATTTCAAGGTCCACTTCATCAGTTCTATCGATGGTGTGGCGGTGCGCGAACTGCTGCCGCGCCTGGATTTTGATCGCTGCCTGTTCATCATGGCCTCGAAGTCGTTTACGACCATCGACGCCTGGGCCAATCTGCAGCGTATCCGCGAGGCGATGCGCGCAGCCGGCTACCAGGACAGTGAAATGGCGCAGCACCTGGCGGGCATTTCGGCGCACCCCGAGCGCATGCAGGCCGCCGGCATTCCCGAGCCCTTGCAACTGCATATCCTGCCGACCATCGGCGGTCGCTTCAGCATCGCCTCCAGCATGGGCCTGGTTCTTGCGGCGAGTCTCGGTGAACAAGGCTATATGCGGTTTTTGGCGGGCATGCACGCTATGGACCGGCATGTGCTCCACCACGCCGAGCGCAGCCTGGCCGGACGCATGGCCCTGCTGTCGTGGTGGTACGTCGAGTTCTGGCAAGCGCAGGCCCATGCCGTGCTGCCTTATCATCAAAGCCTGCAGCATTTCCCCAAATACCTGACCCAGCTGGAGATGGAAAGTCTCGGCAAGTCCTGTGATCCGCAGGGCCAGGCCATCGCCCATGCCGGTCAGGTGATCCTGGGGGATGTCGGTAGCAACGCTCAGCACGCTTTCATGCAGTTGCTGCATCAGGGCACACACTGTATTCCTGCCGACATCATCGCTTGCGCGCGCATGCCCGAAGCCCATGCCCATCAGGCTGACCTCAACCTGGCCAATGCCCTGGCCCAGGGACGGGCTTTGGCCTTCGGCTACAGCCTGGAGGAAGCGCGGCGCGAGTTTCCTCATGAATCGGCCGCCTGCTGGCAGTGTCGGGTGCACCCGGGCAACCGTCCGAGCACCACCCTGCTGCTGCCAGAACTGACCCCGGAGAGTCTGGGGGCCCTGATCGCGCTCTATGAGCACAAGACCTTTCTGCAGGCGCAGCTGTGGGGGGTCAACCCCTTTGATCAAATGGGGGTCGAACTGGGCAAGCGACTGGCCAAACCGCTGGTGGGGATGCTGGCAGGTGAGGCGTCGATGACGACGTTGGATGCATCGACCCGGACCTTGCTCGAGCACATCATTTGCCGTCGCCGCGCCGGGGACGCTCCACGGGATAAAGACTTTAAGGTAGGCCTATGAAGCTGGTCGTGATTGGTACAGGCTATGTCGGCTTGGTGACGGGGGCCTGCTTTGCTGAAATGGGCAATGAAGTCGTCTGTGTCGACAAAGATGTCGCCAAGGTGAGCGCTCTACGACAAGGCAAGATTCCCATCTATGAGCCCGGCCTGGAGACCATGGTGCGTGATAACGCCCAGGCCGGGCGCCTGAGTTTTGCCACGCAACTGGCCTCATCCTTGCCGGGTGCGAGCATGGCCTTCATCGCCGTCGGGACGCCCAGCGGCGCGGATGGTCGAGCCGATCTCAGCCAGGTGCTGGCGGTGGCCGCCGAGATCGGTCAGACCATGCAGGAAGCGCTGCTGGTGGTCAACAAGTCGACGGTGCCGGTGGGTACCGGCGACCAGGTCAGCGCTATTCTGGCCGAGGCGCTGCGCCGCCGTGGCCTGGATCTGCCGGTCGAGGTGGCGAGCAACCCTGAGTTCCTCAAAGAAGGCGCCGCCATCGATGACTTCATGCGTCCTGATCGCATCATCGTCGGGACCGAACAGCCGCGTGCACGTGCCCTGATGGAGACGCTTTATGCCCCGTTCATGCGCAATCATCACAAACTGATGTTCATGGGCCGGCGTGACGCCGAACTATGCAAGTATGCGGCCAATGCCATGCTGGCGACGAAGATCTCGTTCATCAATGAGATGGCCCTGCTGGCCGAGTCCCTGGGCGCAGACATCGAGCAGGTGCGCCAGGGCATAGGCGCCGATCAGCGTATCGGTTACCACTTCATCTATCCTGGCTGCGGTTATGGCGGCTCCTGCTTCCCTAAAGACGTCAAGGCCATCCTGGCGATGGCCAAGGACGCCGGCTTGCAGGCCAGCGTGATGGAGGCGGTCGAGGCGCGCAATCAGGCGCAGAAGGATCGCCTTTTTGAGAAATTGCAGGCGGTGCTCGGTGATCTGTCACAGCGGCGTATCGCGGTTTGGGGTTTGGCTTTCAAGCCGGGAACCGATGATATACGCGAAGCGCCGGCCAGCCGTCTTTTGCAGCAGTTGCTGCACGCTGGAGCGCAGGTCTTCGCCCATGATCCGGTGGCGATGGAAAACTCGGCCCAGGAGTTTTCTGCAGCCTGTGCGACGGGTCAGCTCAGCCATGTCGACGATCCTTACGCCGCGCTGGTCGACGCCGATGCTCTGGTGCTGGTGACCGAGTGGAAGCCTTATCGACAACCCGATTTTCTGCGCATACGTCAGCTTTTGCGTACGCCGCTGATCATCGATGGGCGTAATTTGTACCCTCCGGCCAGCTTGCGGGAGCAGGGCTTCATTTACCATGGCATAGGTCGCTGAGCGGACCACGCGGCGATTTCGAGGATTTTATGTCGACTTTACTGGCACTTGATCAAGGAACGACGAGCACGCGAGCCATGCTGTTCGACGCTCAGGGCCATAAACTGGCGCAGGCTCAGCGCGAGTTGCAGCAGTATTTTCCAGAAGACGGCTGGGTCGAGCACGACCCGGACGAGATATGGCAGTCCAGCCTGGCGGTGTGTCGCCAGGTCTTGCGTGAGTCAGGCGTTGCCGCCGCCGATGTGTGGGCGATGGGCATCACCAACCAGCGCGAGACGACGCTGCTCTGGGATCGCAGCAGCGGCCGTGCCCTGCACCCGGCCATCGTCTGGCAGGACCGGCGGACCGCGGCTAGGTGTGCTGAGCTCAAGGCGGCCGGCTGGGAGACCTTGGTGCAGGAACGCACCGGACTGTTGCTGGACCCTTATTTTTCGGCGACCAAGCTGGAGTGGCTGCTCGATCATGTGCCCGGGGCGCGGCAACGGGCGGAACGCGGAGAACTGGCCTTTGGCACGATAGACAGCTGGTTGTTGTGGCACCTGAGCGGCGGCCGCGTCCACGCGACGGACGCCAGCAATGCCTCGCGCACCTTGTTGTTCAATATAGACAGCCAGTCTTGGGACGCCGACCTGTTGCAGCTGTTTCGTATTCCGGCCGCGGTTTTGCCGCAGGTGGAGGACAGCAGCCATGTTTATACCGAGAGCGAAGCTGGGCTGTTCGGTGCCGGTATCGCCATCGCCGGTATCGCCGGCGATCAGCAGGCAGCACTCTTCGGGCAGGCTTGCTTTGCACCGGGCATGGTCAAAAGCACCTATGGCACCGGCTGCTTCATGATGATGAACACCGGTGAGCAGCGTTTTCACTCGCACCATCGTCTGCTCAGCACGGTGGCTTACCGTCTGCAGGGGCGTTGCACCTACGCCCTCGAGGGCAGCATCTTTGTCGCCGGTGCCGCGGTGCAGTGGCTGCGCGATGGTCTGCAATTGATCGCCCACGCCAGCGAGACCGAACAGATCGCCGCACAGGCCGGCGACGCACAAGGGGTCTACCTGGTCCCGGCCTTTACCGGCCTCGGAGCTCCTTACTGGGACCCCCATGCACGCGGCGCTCTGCTAGGCTTGACGCGTGACACGGGGATAGGCGAGATCGTCAAGGCCGGACTGCAGTCGGTCGGCTTTCAGACGCGCGACCTGATCGAGGCCATGCGCCGTGATGGCGTCGCCAATTTCACCGCCTTGCGTGTCGATGGCGGGATGGTGGTCAACAACTGGTTGCTGCAGTCGCTGGCCGACCTGACCGGGCTTCCTGTCGACAGACCGGAACTGACCGAGACGACGGCTTTAGGGGCGGCGTATCTGGCGGGTCTGGCGGTCGGGGTCTGGCCGGATACGGCGACCTTGACGCAGCTGTGGCGTTGTGACAAGCACATCGAGCCGCAGATGCCGGCCGCTTCACGAGAGGCGCTCTATGCGGGTTGGATTGAGGCGGTGGGTCGTGTGGCCAGCCGTACATGAAGGAGCATATGCATGAAAAAGACGAGTGGCGTGCTGCTGGCCCTCTTGCTGAGCCTGCCCGCCTGGGCTGACGACTTGCCCTTTCAGGCGGCCTTGTCGCTGTCTTCGGCACAGTTGCACCAGGATGCCGATACGGCCATCGCGCATCCGGCGCAGATCAATTTCAATATCGCCTACCAGCCGCTGCCTTATGCCGGTGTCGAGCTCGAAGGCAGCACCGGTGTCGCCGATGCCCAGGCCCAGGTCTGTGCTGCCACCTGCAATAGCATCGACTATAGCGAGCGCTCGGGGGTGCTGGCCCTGCTGCGCCTGTCCTGGCCGAGCGGGCGTCTGCGCCCCTATCTGCGCGTCGGTGCCGGCGACGAGCGCTGGCAGAGCACCGTCAGCGGTGGCCAGCCGCAGCTGCAGGCTTGGCATGTGCATGGTGCTGGCGGTGGTCTGTCCTGGATGCTCGATGGTCGTAGCAGCCTGTTTGTCGATGCGCTGCGCCTGCAGGCAGCGCAGGGCCATATCGATCTTTTCAGTGTCGGTTTTGCCCAGCGCTTTGACTTTAAAGGACCTTATTGAGTGAGCATGACCTTGCGTGAAGCCCATGCCGGCGAAAGGCTGATGGCCTTCATCGCTGACCTGATGCTGTGGATCAGCCTCGTGCTCCTGCTCGACTATGCCTGCGCACTGGTGCTGATGATCGAGGCGCCGACCTGGCGGGCTATTCCCGGCTTGGTGCTGCTCTGGCATCTGCTCTGGGCCTGGATCTATTGGACCTGGCCCTTGCTGTGGCCGATGCAGGCCAGTCTCGGTCAGTGGATGGTCGGCTTGCAGGTGGTTGACGCCGTCAGCGGCGAGCGTCTGCATCTGCGCCAAGCCACCCGGCGCTTTGTCTGGCAGCTGCTCGGGCAGCTGGCCCTGGGTTATGGCGCCTGGCCTTTGTTGCGCCGGCAAAAGCTCACCCGCTACGACCGTCAAAGCGGCAGCAAGGTGGTGTTGGCGGCTTCCCGGGTCGCTATCGATCAGGTCGACCGCTAGATCTGTAGCATCCTGAGCAGGGTCTGGCGCAGCTCATCGCCGGCGAAGGGTTTGTCGCAGATGGCCGACACCCCGGCCTGATGCACCGCGGCGAGGCGCGATTCATTTTCCTCGCTGGTGATCATCAGGATGGGGATGGCGCGGGCGTTGTCCTGGCGTATATGACGGACCAGCTGCTCACCGTCCATGGCCGGCATATTGAGGTCGGTGACGATCAGGTCAAAGTCCTGTTGGTGCAGGCAGGCGAGGGCTTCTTCGCCGTTGCCAGCTTCGACGAAACGCTCGAGCCCCATCTGGTTCAGCAGTCGGCGCGTATGCCGGCGCGCCAGCGTGCTGTCGTCGACGATCAGCACCCGCAGGTCGCTGATATCGGCGCCATCGTCCAGGCTGATTTCCCCCTGGTTCATCTGCTGCAGGGCATGCTCCAGACCGAGCTGAAACTCATGGCTCGTGAACGGTTTTTGCAGGATGGCGGTGACGCCGGCCTGACGCAGGGGATCGAGTTTGTCGAAGCGGGTTTCCGAGGACAGCAGAATGAAAGGCGTGGCAGCCAGGGCCGCTGTCGAGCGTATGCGGGTGAGCAGCTCGTCGGAGCTCATGTCCTCCAGATAAAGCGCGCTGATCACCACATCGGGCTGGCGTCTGGGCATCTCCGCCAGGGCCAGGCTCCCGTTTTCCATAAAATCAAGCTGGCTGATGCCGAGCTCTTGACAGTAACGGCTGATGAGCTTGCGTATCATGGACGAGGGCTCAAGCACGAGCAGAACAAGCTCAGCGTAACGGTTCTCAGGCATAGTCAGGCTCTCCTGAGCCTCAGTATAGTTCAGCCTCAGCCCCTTGCAGCCTGTAGTCTCTGGGCACCGGCGTAGGCGCGCGCAAATTGCCAGGCGGTACGTCCGGAGCGGCTGCCGCGGCCCAGGGAAAAGCGCAGCGCCGCCTGTCGAGTGTCCTCATCCCAGCGGCCACCGAGCCTGGACAGCCAGTGTTCGGCGCAACGCAGATAGAGGTCCTGATCCTGAGGGTAGAAGGTCAGGAGCAGACCGAAACGGTCGGACAGCGAGATCTTTTCCTCGATACTGTCGGATGGGCGGACTTCCCCGTCATGGTGCTGGCTGTCCTCATTGTCCCGCATACGCTCGCTGACCAGATGGCGACGATTGCTGGTGGCATAGATGAGGACATTGTCCGGCGGGGTATGCAAGGATCCATCCAGGGCGACTTTCAGGGCGCGATAGCCATGGTCGTTTTCGGCAAAGGACAGATCGTCACAAAAGAGGATGAAGCGTTCCGGACGCAGGGCGAGCAGGGGGGTGATATGCCAGAGGTCAGCCAGATCGGCCTTGTCGACTTCGACGACACGCAGGCCTTGGTGCTGGTAGGTATGCAGTAGGGCGCGGATCAGCGAGGACTTGCCGGTGCCCCGGGCGCCGGTGAGCAGGACGTTGTTGGCGCTCAGGCCGGCCAGGAACTGTCGGGTGTTCTCGACCAGCGCCGCTTTTTGCCGGTCTATGCCCTGCAGGTCATCGAGCTCCAGCGTCGCAATCGGTGGCAAGGCTTGCAGATAAGCCTCGCGGGGAGGCCGGCTGACCCAGGCGTAGGCGCTCGCCGACCAGTCCAGCGGTTGCTGAAGCAGTCCCGCTTGGCGCTCGAGGGCATGGGTGATGCGCTGCAGCAAGGGGTAAAGGTCGTGGGAACTGTTCACGGTGCGGGATCCATGTAGTGCTGGGCGTAGTGTTCACGTAGCGTCATCTTGGAGAGTTTGCCGGTGGCGGTGTGCGGCAACTCGTCGACGCGTAGAATATCATCGGGCAGCCACCAGCGCGCCACCTGGGCCTGCAGATGTTCGCGCAGGGCCTGCAGATCCAGGCCCGGATCGGTGCTGATCACCAGCATCAGCGGGCGTTCGTCCCAGCGTGGGTGGGCAATGCCGATGACGCAGGCCTCCTTGATGCCGGGGAAGTCCAGGGCGGCGTTTTCCAGCTCGATGGAGCTGATCCATTCGCCGCCGCTTTTGATGAGATCTTTGGCACGGTCGACGATGCGCATATAGCCCTGCGCATCAAGACTGGCGATGTCGCCGGTATCAAACCAGCCCTGCTCGATCGCGCTGGCTTCACTGCGAAAATACTGCGAGATGACCCAGGGACCGCGTACCTTGAGGCGGCCGTAGGCTTTGCCATCATGGGGCAAGGCTTGCCCCTCGTCATCGAAGATCTCCATCTGGATGCCAAAAACGGGTCGACCCTGGCTGAGCTGGCGCTGGTAGCGTTGCTCCTTGGGCAGGGCAAGCAGTTCCGGCGTGGGTGTGTTGGTGCTGCCGAGCGGTGACAGTTCGGTCATGCCCCAGGCGTGCATGACGAAAGCGCCATGCCGCTCATCGAACTCGCGGATCATCGCCAAAGGTGCGGCAGAGCCACCGACGATGACCCGCCGCATGCAGTCGATGACCTGGTTTTTTTGACGCAGATGCGCCAGCAGTCCCATCCATACCGTCGGTACGCCGAGCAGGACGTCGCATTGCTCGGTTTCGATGAGCTCGGCGAGTGAGGCCCCATCCAGGGCGGCGCCGGGCAGGACCAGGCGTGACCCGGCCATCAGCGCGGCGTAGGGAACCCCCCAGGCACAGACATGAAACATCGGCACCACCGGTAGCACGACAGAATCCGGGCCTAGGCCTATGGCGTCAGGGCGACAGGCGGCCATGGCATGCAGGAGGGTCGAGGCGTGCGAATAGAGGACGCCTTTCGGGTGACCGGTGGTGCCTGAGGTGTAGCACAGGGCCGAAGCGGTGCCGGTCGGAAATCGTGGCCAGTTGTAATGCGGTGGGTGTTCGCCCAGCAGGCTCTCGTAGCACAGCCAGCGTTCGCCGGCGGGTTTGTCCTTCCAGTCGGTCATGGCGATGACGTGCTCGACGCTGGGCAGACGCGGCAAGAGTTGCTCAACCAGACCGATGAAGCTGGCGTCGACCAGGAGAATGCGGTCTTCCGCATGCTGGATGATGTACTCGATCTGTTGCGCAAACAGGCGAGGGTTGATGGTATGCACGATGGCGCCTATGCCGGAGATGGCGTAGTAGGCCTCCAGATGCCGATGCGTGTTCCAGGCCAGGGTGCCGATACGATCGCCAGGGCGGACTTGCAGGGCGTGCAGCGCATGCGCCAGCTGACGGCTGCGTTGCGCAATTTCTTCGTAGCGATGGCGCACGATACGACCATCGAGCCTACGGCTGATGACGAGTTGTTGGCCATAACAAGTGACGGCGTGTTCAAGCAAATCACTGATCAGAAGATCGTTGTGCATCATCAGGCCTTGCATGAAGGGCTCCTGTGAATATTGTCCGTCGGCAGTTGTAGCAGTATACGACGGGCTTGCAAGTGTTGCGTGCATTGATGCGGAGCCTGCACTAGAATGCGCGCAAGGGGGGAGGGCAGGATGCATCTTGAATCGTGGCAGGCATCGAGCCGGCGCCGGCGGCGCTCACCGCAGTGGATGGCGGCGTTCACGCTATGTTCGGTGCTTGAGGTCGGGGCAGGCGGTTTTGATGAGGGCATGCAGGCCTATGAACGGCAGGATTATGCGCAGGCCATGG
Source organism: Pseudomonadota bacterium (assembly GCA_021804565.1). Classification (GTDB taxonomy): domain Bacteria; phylum Pseudomonadota; class Gammaproteobacteria; order Pseudomonadales; family Moraxellaceae; genus JAJZHK01. The sequence continues at coordinate 15,536 of JAJZHK010000007.1, forward strand.
CCTTGCTGACCCCTTTGGCCGAGGCCGGCCAGGGCGATGCCGAGGACATCCTCGGCGCCTGCTACGAAGAGGGGCAGGGTGATTTTGTGCGTGCCGCGCAGTGGTATCAGAAAGCGGCCAGCGCCGGCAATGCCGATGCCATGACCCGCCTGGCCGAGCTCTATGAGGATGGTGATGGCTTGCCGCAAGATACCCAGCAGGCACTCGCCTGGCTGGAGAAAGCGGCAGCCTTGCACGATATCGACGCGCAAACCGACTTGGGCGAGCTCTGGGCCAATGTGCTCGGCGACAATGGCAAGGCAGCACAATGGTTCAGTCAGGCGGCTGAAGCCGGCGATGCGCAGGCGCAGTATCGACTCGGTCTGCTCCTGCTCGGCGGCGACGATGTCGCGCGTGATGTCGCGCGCGCCTGGGTGTACCTCAGCCTGGCCGCTCATGACATCGATGACGCTGCGCAGTCACGCGATGTGCTCGAGCTGGAGATGAGCCCCGTCGAGCTGCAGCATGCGCGGGGCCTGCTTGCCGACTGGCAAAAAAGTCACCAGCTCAACGCTGCTCCAGCTTCTCCTTCAGCACCGCGTTGACCGTCGCCGGGTTGGCTTTGCCGCGCGAGCGTTTCATGATTTCTCCGACGAAAAAGCCAAAGAGCTTGTCCTTGCCGGCGCGATAAGCCGCCACCTGTTCAGGATGAGCGCTCATCACCTCGTCGATCAAGCCCACGATCAAGCTGCTGTCATTCTCCTGACGCAGCCCCTGGCTGCTGATCAGGCTGTCGACGTCCGCGCCGGTGGTGGTCCACAAGGTGGCGAACAGCTGTTTGCCGATCTTGCCGGAGATGGTGCCGTCCTGGATGCGGACGATCAGCCGGCCCAGCTGCTGGGGGGCTAGCGGGCAAGCGCTGATCTCCTTGTCTTCGCGGTTGAGGGCGGCCAGCAGTTCCCCCATGATCCAGTTGGCGCTCTGTTTGGCTTGCCCCTCACTGGCGACCACCGTGGCCTCGAAGTAGTCGGCGAGCTCGCGGCTACCGACCAGGATGGCGGCGTCGTAGGCACTGAGCCCATAGTGATCCATGAAGCGCTGTTTTTTCGCCTGCGGCAGTTCGGGCAGACGCGCCCGCTCACGTTCGAGCATTTCGGCGCTGATATGCACGGGCAGCAGGTCAGGGTCGGGGAAGTAGCGATAATCGTTGGCTTCCTCCTTGCTGCGCATCGAGCGCGTCTCATTGCGTTCGGCGTCGTAGAGCCGGGTCTCCTGGCGTACCTGAGCACCGTCCTCGATCAGCTCGATCTGTCTTTGGATTTCGTGCTGTATGGCTTTTTCCACAAAACGGAAGGAGTTGACGTTCTTGATCTCGCAGCGTGTGCCGAGGGCCGCCCCAGGTCGACGCACCGAGACGTTGCAGTCGCAACGCATCGAGCCTTCAGCCATATTGCCGTCGGAGATGTCCAGGTAACGGATCAGGGCGTGGATGGCGCGCAAATAGGCCACCGCCTCTTGTGCGCTCGACATATCCGGCGCCGAGACGATTTCCAGCAGCGGGGTGCCGGCACGATTGAGGTCGATGCCGGTCATGCCGGCGATGTCCGCGTGCAGGCTTTTGCCAGCGTCTTCCTCGAGATGGGCGCGCACGATGCGTATGCGTTTGCTGCCTTCGGGCAGGTCGATATCGAGGTAGCCGGCGCCGACGATAGGTTCATCCATCTGCGAGATCTGGTAGCCCTTGGGCAGGTCCGGATAGAAGTAGTTCTTCCGCGCAAACACCGAGCGTGCTGGAATCTCGGCCTCGATACCGAGGCCAAAGCGCAAGGCGGCGGCCACGGCAGCGGCATTGAGGACCGGCAAGGTGCCAGGCATGCCGAGATCGATCAGGCTGGCCTGCGAGTTGGCAGCCGCACCAAAACGGGTGTCACTGCCCGAGAAGATCTTGGACAGGGTGTTGAGCTGAACATGGACTTCCAGGCCGATGACGGCTTCCCAGGTCATGGTAAGTACCTCAAGCGTAAGCAGGCGGCACCTGGCGATGCCAGGGGCAGGCGAGTTGATAGCGATGCGCTACCTGCAGCAGGCGCTCCTCGCTCCAATAAGGTCCTATCAGCTGCATCCCCACCGGCAGGCCATCAGCCTGCCCGCACGGCAGGCTGATGGCTGGAATGCCGGCGAGGTTGACGGCGATGGTGTAGATGTCGGACAGATACATCGCCACAGGATCGTTTTGATGTGCCTGCAGGGCGAACGCGGTGCTCGGCGTGGTCGGGCCGGCGATGATGTCGCACTGGGTAAAAGCGCGCTCGAAGTCCTCGGCGATGAGGCGGCGGATCTTCTGCGCCTGCCGGTAGTAGGCGTCGTAATAACCTGCCGAGAGGGCGTAGGTGCCTATCATGATGCGGCGCTTGACCTCGGCACCGAAGCCCTCCGACCGGCTGCGTGTGTAGAGGTCGGTCAGGTCGACGGGTTGCTCGCAGCGATGGCCAAAACGCACGCCGTCGTAGCGGGACAGATTGCTCGAGGCCTCCGCCGGTGCGATGACGTAATAGGCGGGGACGGACAGCTCCATGTGCGGCAGGTCGATGTCCACCGTGCGGGCGCCCTGGGCCACCAGTTCGGCGATGGCGGCATCGACGAGAGCCGCCACCGCCGGGGTCAGGCCTGGGCCGCGGAAGGCCCTGGGCAGGCCGATGCGCAGGCCTTGCAGGGGGCGATCCAGACCGGCGCTGTAGTCGGGCACGGCCCGGTCGATGCTGGTCGAGTCGCGGCGGTCATGGCCGGCCATGGCTTGCAGGAGCAGCGCCGCGTCTTCGGCGGTTTGCGTCATCGGACCGGCCTGATCGAGGCTGGATGCAAAGGCGATCATGCCCCAGCGCGAGACCCGACCGTAGCTGGGCTTGAGCCCGGTCAGCTGGCACAGGGCCGCCGGTTGTCGTATCGAGCCGCCGGTGTCGGTGCCGGTGGCGGCGGGGGCCAGGCGAGCGGCAACGGCTGCGGCTGAACCACCGCTGGAGCCACCGGGCACCCGCTGCAGGTTCCAGGGATTGTGCACGGGTCCATAAAAGCTGGTTTCATTGGATGAACCCATGGCAAATTCATCCATATTGGTCTTGCCGAGCATGACCATGCCTGCCGCCTGCAGACGCTCGACCACAGCGGCGTCATAGGGGGCGATGAAATTGTCCAGCATGCGCGAGGCGCAGCTGGTGCGTACACCCTGCGTGCAAAAGATGTCCTTGTGCGCGATAGGGAGGCCGGTCAGCGGTCCCGCCTCGCCGCGCTGGCGGCGCCGATCCGCGGCGGCCGCCTGCGCCAGTGCCTGTTCTGCGGTGACGCTGATGAAACTGTTGAGGGCCGGGTCGTGACGGGCGATGCGCTCGAGAAAGTGGCGGGTCAGCTCAAGGCTGCTGTAGTCGCCGGCAGCGAGTCCCCGGGAGAGTTCGGCGAGGGTATGCTGGTGCATGAGGATGTCCTATTCGATGACGCGCGGAACGAGATAAAGGCCAGCCTCCACAGCGGGGGCCAGGCGCTGGTAGTCCTGGTGGTGATCCTGTTCGGTGACCTCGTCCGGGCGTAGCGACTGCGTGACCGCCAGGGGATGCGCCATGGCTTCGATATTTTGCGTATCGACCGACTGCAGCTGGTCCACGAGGCCGAGTATGGCGTTCAAGCTGTGCTCATAAGCGGCCAGTTCCTCTTCGCTCACGCGCAGTCGGGCAAGATGAGCGACCCGCATCAGGGTGTCGGCGTCAAGAGCCATGCTGTCCCTCGCATATTCGTGAAAGGATGGTTGAAGGGCGCACCTTATCACATTTGCTAGCTTGCCCAAAGAGGCCGTTTTGATTAGAGTACGCTTCGCCAAGCGACGGGTCGATGCCTTGCTGCCGATCCGCAGCCTTACATCATCTGACCGGACAGTCCATTCTCATGTTCAAGTTCTTGCGCGGGTTTTTTTCCCAGGATCTGGCCATCGACCTCGGCACCGCCAATACGCTCATCTATGTGCCTGAGCGCGGTATCGTTCTCAATGAGCCTTCAGTTGTGGCGATCCGGCAGAGCGGGTCGACCAAAACGGTCGCTGCTGTCGGCGTCGATGCCAAGCGTATGCTGGGACGTACGCCGGGCAATATTTCGGCCATAAGGCCTTTGAAGGACGGTGTGATCGCCGACTTCGAGGTCACCGAGAAGATGCTTCAGCACTTCATCAAGAAGGTCCATGAGAAGGGCTTTTTTCCGCCCAGCCCGCGCGTTCTGGTCTGTGTGCCCTGCAAATCCACCCTGGTCGAACGTCGTGCCATCCGTGAGTCGGTTGAAGAAGCCGGCGCCCGCGAGGTGCGTCTGATCGAGGAGCCTATGGCCGCCGCGATAGGCGCCGGTCTGCCCGTCGAGCAGGCCTGTGGTTCTATGGTTGTCGATATCGGCGGTGGTACCACCGAAATCGCGGTGATCTCGCTCTCCGGCGCTGTCTACTCGGATTCGGTGCGTATCGGTGGTGATCTTTTCGATGACTGTATCGTCGCGCATGTGCGCCGCGCCCACGGTTGCCTGATCGGGGAATCGACGGCGGAGCGCATCAAGCAGGAAATCGGCACCGCCTTCCAGGGCGACGCCATCCGGGAGATCGAGGTGCGTGGCCGGCATTTGGCCGAGGGCGTGCCGCGTTCGTTCACCCTCAATTCTGATGAGATCCTCAGCGCCATACAAGATCCCTTGATGGGCATCGTGGCGGCAGTCAAAAGTGCTCTCGAGCAGACCCCCGCCGAACTCTCGGCCGATATCTCCGAGCGCGGCCTGGTGCTGACCGGCGGTGGCGCGCTGCTGCGTGACCTCGACAAGCTGCTCAGCAAAGAGACCGGCTTGCCGGTTCTCGTCGCTGATGACCCGCTGACCTGTGTCGCCCGTGGCGGTGGCCGTGCGCTCAGCTTCATGGACAATCCAGCTTACGAGATGCTGTTCGTCAACTGAGCGGGCGGGAGACTGGGCGAGAGGGAACGTGCTCATGGACACAGGTCTCTTTGCGCGTCGCAGAAGCTCCCTGCTGGTATGGGTGCTGGCCCTGCTGCTCGCGCTGGGTTTGATGGTGCTGGACAGCTACTGGCCGCCGATGCGGCCGCTGCGCCTGCAAATCGATCGCGCACTGCAGCCGGTCTATGCCTTGATCGAGGTGCCGACGGCCTTGTCGAACTGGGAGCAGGAAGACAGCCTGTCGAGTTCGCAGCTGCGCCGTGACAACGCCATGCTGCGGCAGAGCATGCTGGTTTTGCAGGTGCGCTTGCAGCGCTTCGCGGCCATCGCCGCCGAAAACGTGCGTCTGCGTGGTCTGATGAATTCGACGGTGGTCGTCGATGGTCGGGTATTGCTGACCGAGATCATCGGCCTGGATCCTGATCCTGCCCGACGCGTGATGCTGATCAACAAGGGGCATGACGAAGGCGTCTATGTCGGTCAGACGGTTCTCGACGCGCAAGGCGTGATGGGGCAGGTGATCAATGTCGGTGCATCGACGGCGCATGTCATGCTTATCGCTGACGGCCAGGCGCAGGTGCCGGTTTTGTTCAACCGCAGCGGGGTGCGTGCCATCGTCAGCGGCTACGGCTCCCTCGACCGCCTGAAAGTGCTCTACGTGCCACCTTCGGCTGACGTCCGTCCCGGTGATTTGCTGGTCACCTCCGGTCTGGGTCTGAACTATCCTTTTGGCTATCCGGTCGCTCGTGTCCTCCGCGTCAACCGCAAATCCGGTGGCGATTTTGCCGACGTTCTGGCGGTTCCGGTGGCGGCTCTCGATCGCAGTGCACATCTGCTCCTGCTGTTCAGCCGTCCCCAGGCGGTGCATGATGAGGGTGGCGCATGAAACTGAAACCGACCCTGTGGGTCTTGCCGGCTTCCCTGTTCGTCGCCATGGTCTTCGCCTTGTGGCCCCTGCCGAGCCTGCTGGCGGTCTGGCGCCCTGACTGGGTGGCCCTGGTGCTGCTCTACTGGGCCCTGGCCTCGGGGCGAGGCATGGGGCCGTTGCTGCCTTTTGTCATGGGCGTGCTGGTCGATGTGCAGACGACCAGCCGTCTCGGTTTGCATGCCCTCGGCTTTTGCCTGATCATCGCCCTGGCGGAACTGATGAGCCGTCGTCTGAAGATTTTCTCATTATGGCAAACCGGGATGGCGGTGGCGGTCCTGCTGCTGATCTTGCGCCTGGTGCTGGTGGGCGGCGGACGCCTGCTGGGCGGCCCTGCCCCGGGCTTGAGCACCTTCCTGCCGGTGCTCAGTGCTGCCCTGGTCTGGCCGCTGCTGGTCGCACTCCTGCGCCGTTCACGAGGGTATTGAGATGATCGTTCTGGCCTCTGCGTCGCCGCGTCGCCGTGAACTGCTACGGCCCTACATCCCTGAACTGTGTGTGTGCCCTGCCGATATCGATGAGCGGCTGCGCGAAGGCGAAGCCGTCGAGGCTTATGTGCGGCGCCTGGCCTATGAGAAAAATGCCCGTGTGCGGGCCGATCGCTCGGACCAGGACTGGGTGATCGCGGCGGACACCAGTGTCGCCGTCGGTACACGCATCCTCGGCAAACCGGAGAACTTCGCCCACGCGGCCCAGATGTGGGACGCCTTGCAGGGGCGCTGGCACCAGGTCTGGACCGGGGTTTGTGTCGCACAGGCCGACCAGGTGCTGCAGGTGCAGGTGGTGACCGAGGTCTGGCTGGACACCATGGATGAGCAGGCGCGTCAGCGCTACTGGCACAGTGGTGAGCCGCAGGACAAGGCTGGCGCCTATGCCATACAGGGCTGCGGCGGCATGTTCGTGCGTGCCATCCGCGGCAGTTACAGCAATGTCGTCGGCTTGCCCCTGCTGGAGACGGCAGAGCTGCTCCAGCACCTGGGCTATCGCTTGTGGGAGGCGAGCGCATGATGCAGGTCAGCCCGAGCAATGATGAGATCCTGATCAATGTCACCCCCATGGAGACGCGTATCGCGCTGATCGAGAATGGCGTCGTCCATGAGCTTTATATCGAGCGCAGTTCGCGCCGTGGCCTGGTCGGCAACATCTATCAGGGGCGTGTGGTTCGTGTCCTACCGGGCATGCAGGCGGCTTTTGTTGACGTCGGCCTGGCGCGTACCGCTTTTATCCATGCCAATGACCTGCAAAGCGGCGAAGGCGGCAAGCCGATCCAGGAGCTTTTGCACGAGGGACAGGTTTTGACCGTGCAGGTCGTCAAGGACATGCTCGGCAGCAAGGGTGCCCGTCTCAGCGCCGATCTCTCGATCGCTTCCCGTTATCTGGTGTTTATGCCTTACGCCAATAGCGCCGGCGTGTCACAGCGTATCGAAGACGAGCAGGAGCGCCTGCGTCTGCGCACCATCCTGAACGATCTGCAGGCTGAACTCGGCTGCGAGCAGGGCCAGTTCATCGTGCGTACCGCTGCAGAAGGCATCGCTGATGTCGATGAACTGCGACGTGACATGACCTATCTGCTCAAGCTGTGGGAGCAGATCGCCCAGGATGCGGCGGTGCAGACCGCTCCGGCCTGCATTTATGAGGACCTGCCCCTGTTTTGTCGGGCGGTTCGCGATCTGGACCGTGACAGCATCGCGCGCATACGTGTGGACTCGCGCGAGACCTATGTGCGTCTGCGCCAGTTTGCCCAGTCTTTGGTGCCCAGCGCAGCGGACAAGCTCGAGCATTATCCTGGCGAGCGGCCCATTTTTGAGCTGCATGACGTCGAGGATGATCTGCAAAAGGCCCTGTCACGCAAGGTGCAGCTGAAATCCGGGGGCTATCTGATCATCGATCAGACGGAAGCGATGACCACCATAGACGTCAATACCGGCTCTTTTGTCGGACATCGTTCGCTCGAGGACACGGTGTTCAAAACCAATCTTGAAGCCACCCAGGTCATCGCCAGGCAATTGCGCCTGCGCAACCTCGGCGGCATCATCATCATCGATTTCATCGATATGCAGGACCCCTCGCATCGCTCGCACGTCCTGCGTATGCTCGAACGCATGCTCGAACGCGATCATGCCAAGACCAAACTGACCCAGGTCTCGGATCTCGGCCTGGTCGAGATGACCCGTAAACGCAGTCGCGAGTCGTTGGAGCATGTGCTGTGCGAAAGCTGTCCAACCTGTGACGGGCGGGGTAGCATCAAAAGCGCCGAGACCGTGTGCAACGACATCTTTCGCGAGATCATGCGGGAAGCACGTGCCTATGACGCCGCCAATGCCTTTCTGGTGATCGCAAGTCAGCGGGTGATCGACCGCTTGCTCGATGAGGAGTCGGCGGCGGTGGCCGATCTTGAGGCCTTCATACGCAAGCCGATCAGGTTCCAGGTGGAGGCGATGTATGCGCAGGAGCATTATGACGTCGTGTTGGTGTGAGCCGGCATGACACGATCTGCGCTGAGCAAATTCCTGCATGGCTGCTGGCACCATCTGACCCAGCTGGCCCTGCTGGTGCTCATCCTGGTGGCGGCCTACGTGGCTTTGGGGCGACAGATCAGCGCCCATATCGCAGAGCACAAGGACGAACTGGCCCGGCTGCTGTCCTGGCAGCTGGGTATGCAGGTGCACATTGCCGAGATGGAGGGTGGCTGGCAGGGGATCAATGCCGACTGGCGTCTGCATGATGTGACCCTGGCCCTGCCAGGGCGGCATTGGCGCTATGTCATGCCTGAGATCGAGGTCGAGCCACAAATGCTCGATTCCCTGCTGCACCTGGAGCCCAGGCTGCTTGTGCAGGTGCGGGGTGTCGACCTGCACCTGCGTCAGGCCGACGACGGCAGCTGGCGTGTGGACGAATTTGCCGCCATGCCCGCCAGCGATCCGCGCCGTCTGCGTCAGCTGCTCAACTGGTTGTCGCGCCAGCCGCAGCTGGCCCTCGATGGCCGCCTGCAGCTGGCGCCGCGGCAAGGGCCCCCTTTGTCCTTGTCGGCCCTGCAAGTCCGCTTCTACGCTGCCGGTCTGCACCATGCCCTGCACCTGCAGGCGCAGGTGCGGGCGAGAGGCCTGCATGGCGACCTCGACCTGCGCCTGCATCTGCGTGGAGCGCTGGGTTCTGCGCAGACGGCGACGCAGCTGTATCTACAGCTGCCGGCAGGGGATCTGGCGCCGTGGTGGCCACAACAGCTCTATCCGGCGCTGCGCGTCGACAGCCTGCGCAGTTCGGGTCTGCGCTTGTGGTGGCAGCATGCGCGTGCAGGCCAGGATGAGGTGCGTGTCGAGGCACAAAGCGTTGCCCTCAACGCCAGCTACGCCGGTTGTCCGCAGACCCAGCTGCTGAGCACCCGGCTGCATCTCGACTGGCAAGCCCAGGGCGACTGGCAAGCTCTGGGTTGGGGCGGCGGCCAGGTGCGCTGGGCGCACCATGTGTTGCTGGCCGGACCGACACAAGTGCAATGGCAGGGCGCGAGGTGGCGGCTGAGCACCGGACACATCGCGCTGGCACCCCTGTTGGCGGCCTGGCGCGAGGTGTCCGGGCAGGAACTGCCGCTCGATCTGGCGGCTTTGGCGCCGCAGGGCTGGATCGATGCCCTGAGCGCGGTCTTTGAGGCCCGGCAGCTTTTGGGTTTGCGTGCGCGCGCGCACGGGCTGTCGTGGCAGACGCAAGGCGCTCTCCCGGGTCTGCAGGGCTTGTCCGTGGAGCTGGCCGCCGATGCCCGCGAGTTCGAAGCCAGGCTGCATCTGGAGCGCGGCATCTACACCGATCCACAGCGTTTTGCGCAAGCCCTGTCGGTCGAGCATGGCCAGGCCTGGGTGCATGGCTGGCGTGATGCAGACCTGGGCTGGCAGCTCGATATCCGCCATCTCTGGCTGCAAAACCAGGATCTTGCCCTGGGTGGCCAGGTTTACATCGACACCGGCCCTGCGCAAAGGCTGTCTTTGCAGCTCGGTTTGCAGCGCGCCTCCGCAGCCGCGGCCTGGAAGTATTTGCCGCGCGATACCCTGGGACAGTCGACCCTGGACTGGACACGCGCGGCTCTTCAGGCCGGCCAGGTCATGCATGGTTCGGCCGCTTATGAGGGCTCCTGGGCCACCAGTGTGCACGGTCATCTGCAAATCGCCATGCAGCTGGCGCAGATCCGCCTGCATTACGATCCGGCCTGGCCGGCCCTCGACGACCTGCAGGCAGAGCTGCGCATCGATGACGACCAGGTCGACATCGAGCATGTCCAGGCGCATTGCGTCGGCAACCGTATCGAAGAGGCCTCCGCGCATATCGATGCCCACGGCAGCGAAGCCTGGCTGCATGTGCAGGCCCCTATACTCAGCCGCGTCCAGGCCGCTTTGTACTTGGTCAGGAACAGCCCCCTGCAGAGCAGCCTGGCGACGGTTGTGCACACCTTCAACGGCCATGGTCCACTGCGCGCGCAGCTGCAGCTGGATCTTCCCCTGCGTCGTCTGCAGCCGAAAGTAGCTGTGCAGTTGCAATTGCCGGGCGACGATCTGACACTACCGGCCTTGCACTTGCCCATGCAGCAGGTGCAAGGGCAACTGCTCTACGACAGCGTCGCCGGTCTCAGTGGTCAGTTGCAGGGCCGTGTTTTTGAGCAAACCGTGCATGCGCAGTTGAGCACCCAGCTGCAGGCGCACCGCCAGCAGGTCTTTCATATCGCCCTGAGCTCGCATACCCCGGTGCGCGCCCTGGCCAAATGGTGGCCCAGCCCCCTGTGGGAATCTTTGAACGGTAGCATCCCCTGGCAAGCTCAACTGCTGATCTGGCCGGGTAGCAGTCACGCCGATACGCTGCAATGGCAAAGCAGCCTGCAAGGCCTGGCCTCGCACCTGCCGGTCCCTCTGGACAAGGCAGCGGCGGAGGTTCTGCCTTTGCACTTTGACAGCTCCTTGAGTCTGCGTCGTGGCTTTATGAGCCTCAGTCTTGGCCAGCGCATGGCCTTGGCCATGGTCGAAGAGGGCGGACAGATCAAGCGCGCTGCCATCCAGCTGGGTGGGGCCAATGTGGGCTGGCCGGTGATGAACGGCATTTATATTCGTGGCCATGTCGCGCACCTGGACATGGATGCCTGGTCGGCGCTCTGGCATCGTCTGCAGTCGCCCGTGGCGGCCGGGGCAGGATCGGGGCTGCTGCTGCAGCGGGCCATGATCGATAGCGACAGCCTGCTTTATCAGGGCTACGAGCTCAAGCATGTGCGTGCCCGTCTCGACCGGATCGCGCATGCCTGGGACCTGCAGATGAACTCTGATCGCCTGACCGGTGACCTGCAGATTCCCGACGCCAGCAGTGATCAGCAGCCATGGCTTTTGCACCTGCGCCGTTTGTTCCTGCCGCTGCCGCACGTCGCTACAGCCAGTGTCTTGACGCCGTCGGTGACGATGCCGCCACTGCTCGTCGATATCGATGCTTTGCAGCTGCGTGGCTACCCGGACTCGAGCGTGCATGCCCGTCTGCATCTGTCGCCGGGCTTGTGGCGAGCCGATGAGCTGCGCTGGACCCTGCCGGGTTTGCGTCTGAGCGCGCAGATGAGCTGGGTGCCGGGTCAGACCAGTACGCTGATCGGTCATCTGGAAAGCGACGACCTGTCCCAGGTGTTCGCGCTCCTCGATAGCCCGCCCACCCTGGATGCGCAAAAAGCGGTGCTCGATTTTGATCTCGCCTGGCCGGGGGCTCCCTGGGATGGACGGCTGGTCGACCTGCAGGGCAAAGCACAGCTGCTGATCACGCAAGGGCGCATCCTCTCGGTCAGCCGGACGGCATCGGTGTCGCGTGTCGTCGGGCTGTTCAGCTTTGCCGATCTGGGCCGGCGTCTGAAGCTCGACTTTAGCGATCTCACTGAAAAAGGGGTGGCTTTCGACCGTTTCGATGCCAGTTTCCATCTCGCCCAGCATCGCGCCCATGTCGATGGCTTCCATTTCAAGGGACCGGCGGTCAGTGCTGAAGGTTCCGGGGTGCTGGGCTTGGCGGACCATAGTGTCGATATGCAGATGGTGGTGACGGTGCCCGTCACGCGTGTCCTGCCGCTGGCAGCTGCCGTGGTGGCCGGCCCACTCATCGGCGGTGCCGTATGGGCGGCGCAGGCGGTGCTCAGCCATCCTTTGGCCAAGCTGACCTCGGTGCACTACCATCTGGGCGGCAGCTGGAGCGACCCGCAGGTCAAGTTGGTGGGCGAGGGGATCAAGTGGCCGACCATGCCGGATAGCGGGCCGCAGACACCATGAGCGACTGGGACACGCAGGATGAGCACTGGATGCAGCTGGCCCTGGAGCAGGCGCGTCGGGCCGCGGCGCAGGGTGAGGTGCCGGTGGGGGCGGTTATCGTGCGTGAGGGGCTTTTGCTGGGGGTGGGCAGCAACAGTCCGCTGCATCGTCATGACGCCAGCGCCCACGCCGAGATCATGGCCTTGCGCGATGCCGGCTCAAGGCTGGGTAATTATCGACTGAGCGGGGCCCGCATCTACGTCACGCTGGAGCCCTGTACGATGTGTGTCGGCGCGCTCATCCATGCGCGTATCGCCGATCTGGTCTACGCCGCCGAGGAGCCACGCGCCGGCTCGCTGGTCAGCGCGCGCGCCTTGCTCGACAGCGGCTACTACAATCACCGGTTCAGCTTTCGTGGCGGCTTGCTCGCCACCGAGAGCCGGGATCTTCTGCAAAGCTTTTTCCGTCAGCGACGCTAGCCCTGTTTTAGCGCATGGCTACACTGCGCAGGCGGTCGGCATCCGGATGCGCCAGCAGCAGCGTGTCGTAATAGCGGCGGACTTCACTGACATAAGCCAGGGCCTGCCGGCTGTTGGGCGTGTAACCGTGCGCCAGGTGACGGTACCAGCGTGGTTGGGACAGCAGGGGCAACTGCTCACGTACGTCCGCCCACAGATTGGGATTTTTGCCCAGCCGCGCGGTCAGCCGGCGAGCGTCCTCAAGGTGACCGGGCCCCATATTGTAGGCGGCCAGTGCCATCCAGGTACGATCCGGTTCGGCGATTTGCGGCGGCAAGGCGTCCACCAAGTCACGAAAATAGTCACTGCCGGCGCGTATGCTCTGGTGGGTGCTGTGTCGGTCATCGACGCCTAAGTCGGCGGCGGTTGAGGCACTCAGCATCATGATACCGGTGACCCCGGTCGGCGAGACCGCCTGGTTGTTCCAGTGCGACTCCTGGTAGGCGATGGCCGCCAGCATGCGCCAGTCCAGATGGTTGAGGTCGGCGTAGCGCTTGAATACCGGCTCCAGCTGCGGCAAGCGCTGGCTCATATCGCGCCGGAAGTCGATCGCTCCGCGTTCATCGAAGTGCGGTTGCGGACCGTAGAGCGCGATCATGCGCTGCAGGCTGCCATCGTGCACATGTCGGGCAAGGAAGGACTGTGCCTGCATGTAAAGACTGCTGTCGCCACCGGGAAAAGCCCAGGCCAAGTGCAGGCCCTGGCTAAGATCGAGCGCCACTTGCAGGTGTGGATGCAGGGTGTGGTGACTGTCGAAATCGATAGCATCGACCAGCACGTAGCGATCCTGCATCTGTTCGGCGGTGAGCAGCAGATCATCGGTACGCGACCATTCGCTGGCCCGCTGCACGTGCAGATCCGGGTTCATCGCCTGCAGCAGGGCAGCGGTTTCCGCTTCAGGAGAGTTGGCGCGGACCACGATCGTGATGGGGCCGAGATGGGCGGGCTGCAGCAGGTGCTTGCCCATCCCGACCAGTTCGAGATGGGTGTCCATATAGGGGCGGCTGACGCGCACGGCGCGGGTTTTTTCTTCTCCCGCCGGCAGGCGCGTCAAGGCCAGCTGTGCCTCATGACTCTGCAGCATGCGCAGGGCCTGGCTGGTATCGCGGGCCCACAGATAATGAACCTGCAGACCCAGATCGCGAGCCCACAGCTGGGTGATTTCACCCGCGAAGCTCTGTTCAAGGTCTTTTTGTGAGTCGGGGCCGTCACAAGCGATGGCTACGACATCAATGACTCCGCGATGACGCACATCCTCAAGCTGGGTGCTCAAAGGGCGTAAAGCGAAGAGGGAACCACAGCACAAGATCGCCACTGCAAAGCGCACCGTCATACGTGCGCACAGTCGCGACAGGCGTAAGGAGTCGCATCGAGACATCCTTCTCTTCCTCTCTAGGTTTACCGTTTATCAACGAAAGTGCCATACCAGCCACGGTCGCCGTTTTACCGTTGGACCAAAGGGGTCGTTCGGAGCAGGTGCAGCTGCCACCACGGCCTATACGTGGCGGCGAGTGTCAATCTACCGGGCTCGACCCATAAAGTCCAGTTTTCCCGACGAAAAGTTGGCACGATCGTGCATGTTTGAAAATATCAAACTCATGAACTAGGGTTATTGGGAGATGTTTGGCTGGACCGGATACGAGGAAGCAACTTATGTCAGTGCGTCTGCAAATGACCGTCGTTACGGCGGTGTTCCTGCTGGCGGGAGTCATGGTGACGGCCTGGGCTGGAGCGGGAGCCATGCTGCCGATTTTGGTCAATATGGGGCTGGCCATTATCGGCATCGCCGTCTTCCAGGCGCTGTGGTCGGCGTCTCTGGCCTCGCCCATGCAGTTGATGGTGGACAAGGCGATACAAGGCCGGCTCGATGATCTGCCCGAGCACAGCTTGGCGATGGACTTTGTGCCCTTGCTGCGGGCGCTGAAACAGGGCCAGGAGCAGAGCGAGCAGCGTGACGCGGCCCTGCTCGATGCCGGCGATAGGATCAGCGTCCTGGCAGGAGAGTTGGTAGGCAGCACGGACGAGTCGTCGCGGGGTTCGGAGCATCAGCGCCAGGAGGCCGATGCGGTGGCTCAGGTGATCAGCCAGATGGCCGACACCATGCATCGTGTCACCAGCAATGCCAGCAGTGCCGCCGACGCGGCACGACGGGCCAACCAGGAAGCCCTGCAGGGGCAACAGGTGGTCAATGGTGTGACCACTTCGATCCATGCCCTGGCCTCGGAAGTCGAACGCGCTGCCAGCGCCATGCAGACCCTGGAAGCCGATACCGGCTCCATCGGTGCCATCCTTGAGGTCATCCGCGGTATCGCCGATCAGACCAATCTGCTCGCCCTGAATGCGGCTATCGAAGCTGCGCGTGCCGGCGAGCAGGGTAGAGGCTTCGCCGTGGTGGCGGATGAAGTGCGTACTCTGGCGCAGAGGACGCAGCAGGCGACCCAGGAGATCCATGAGATGATCGCGCGGCTGCAGACCGGATCCAGCAATGCCGTCAAGGTGATGGAAGAGGGACGGCGCCAGGCTGAGTTGAGCGTGAGTGAAGCCAATCGTGCGGGTGACTCGCTCAATACCATCACCCAGGCCATCGACTCAATCAGCCGCATGAATGACGAGATCGCCGAAGCGGTCAAGGCGCAGTCCAGTTCGGCCGATGTGGTCAATGGCCGCCTGGGCCGTATCGTGCAGTTGGCCGATGAGGCGGGCCAGCGTACCCAGCAGCGCCAGCAGCTGTCCAATGCCCTGGCACAGACGGTGGCCGACCTGTCGCGCTCGCTCAAGACGTGAGTCTGGCGGGCGATCATCCGTCTCGAGACCCTGCACTTGCAGGGTCTCTTGCTTTATGATGTCGTTTTGTTGGCTCAGTGGTGAGATTTTTATGTTGATACACAAAGGCGGGCGAGCACTTTCCCCATTCCGTCAGGCTAAATTGCTGCGTCAGCTGCAGGCGATCGACGCTGGTGTGCAGGAACTGCAAGCACGTTTTTGGCACTTCATCGATGCTGATGGGGTCGAGCTGGACGACAGGCTGCAGAGCTTGCTGCACTACGGTGACGAGTTTTCAGGCGCCGAGCAGGGCGAGCTTTTTCTGGTGACGCCACGGCCTGGAACCATTTCGCCCTGGTCCTCAAAAGCCAGTGAAATTGTTCGTCTATCCGGTTTTGAGCAGATCTCGCGCATCGAACGCGGGGTGGCCTACTGGCTGCGTGTCGACGCTGGCATGACGATGACGCGACGGCGTCAGCTGGCCCAGGTACTCCATGACCGTATGACCCAGGCGGTTCTCTCGGACCTTGCCCAGGCCGAGGCCCTGTTCTCTCATCAGGCGCCGCGGCCCCTGACCCGCGTGGATGTCCTCGGGCAGGGGCGTGCGGCTTTGGAGCGCGCCAATCTGGACCAGGGCTACGCGCTCAGTGAAGAAGAGATCGATTATCTCCTGGCCAGTTATATCCAGCTGGGGCGCAATCCCTCGGACGCTGAGCTGATGATGTTTGCGCAGGCCAATTCCGAGCACTGCCGTCACAAAATCTTCAATGCCAGCTGGCGTATCGATGGCGAGCTGATGCCGCGCTCACTTTTTGCCATGATCCGCCATACCCACGAGCAGGCACCTGAGGGCGTCCTGTCGGCCTATAGCGACAATGCTGCCGTCATCGCCGGTCCGCTCAGCGAACGCTGGGTGCGCCATGCCGGGCAGGCTTATGCCTACCATCGCGAACCTGTCCATATCTTGATGAAGGTGGAAACGCACAACCATCCTACCGCCATTGCCCCGTTTGCCGGGGCGGCCACCGGTGCCGGCGGCGAGATACGTGATGAGGGGGCGACGGGGCGGGGGGGCCGTCCGAAAGCCGGTCTGACCGGGTTTACCGTCTCTAATTTGCGCATCCCGCAAGCCCTGCAGCCTTGGGAGGGTGAGGAAGACAAGCCAGGGCGCATCGCCTCGCCGCTGGAGATCATGATCCAGGGCCCTTTGGGCGGTGCGGCTTTCAACAATGAATTCGGTCGGCCCAACCTTTGCGGTTATTTTCGCAGCTACGAACAGCGCGTCCAGATGGATGGCCGCGAGCAGCACCTGGGCTACCACAAGCCGATCATGATTGCCGGCGGTTACGGCAACATCCGCGCCGAGCATGTGCGCAAACAGACCATCAAGCCGGGTGCGCTGCTCATCGTGCTCGGTGGGCCGGCCTTGTTGATCGGGCTCGGTGGGGGCGCCGCCTCCTCCATGAACTCCGGGAGCAGCGCCGAGGAGATGGACTTCGCCTCGGTACAGCGCGACAACGCCGAGATGGAGCGGCGCGCGCAAGAGGTGATCGACGCCTGTTGGGCTTTGGGGGAGGCCAATCCCATCGTTTCCATCCATGATGTCGGTGCCGGGGGCTTGTCCAACGCCATGCCGGAACTGGTGCATGAGCATGGTCTGGGGGCGCGACTGCAGCTGCGCCAGATCCCTCTCGGCGAGTCTGGGCTTTCACCCCTGGAAATCTGGTGCAATGAGGCGCAGGAGCGCTACGTCCTCGCCTTGCAGCCGGAGAGCCTGGCCTTGTTCGCGTCTTTATGCCAGCGTGAGCGCTGTCCCTACGCGGTGCTCGGAGAGGCCACGCAAACACAGCAGCTGATCGTCGAGGACCGCCATTTTGGCGAGGCGGCCGTCGATATGCCCATGCAGGTCCTGCTCGGCAAAGCGCCGCGCATGCAGCGTGAGTTCGCCCGTCAGGCGCACGTCCTGCCGCCTTTGCAACTGGATCATGTGGATCTGGGCGAGGCCCTTGAACGTGTCCTGCATCTGCCGACGGTGGCCAGCAAGTCCTTTCTGATCACCATCGGTGACCGTTCTGTGGGGGGGCTGGTGGCGCGCGAGCAGATGGTCGGCCCCTGGCAGGTGCCTGTTGCTGACTGTGCGGTGACGGCCAGTTCTTTTCGCGATGTGGTCGGTGAGGCCATGGCCATGGGTGAGCGTACACCGGTGGCGGCTATCGACGCTCCGCGCAGTGCGCGTCTGGCGGTGGCTGAAGCGATCACCAATATCATGGCAGCGGATGTCCGTGAGCTGGGGGATATACGCTTGTCGGCCAACTGGATGGCGGCCGCCGGTCATCCTGGAGAAGACGAGAAGCTCTACGCTGCCGTGCAGGCCCTGGGCATGGAGTTTTGCCCGCAGTTGGGCCTGTGCATCCCGGTCGGCAAGGACTCCCTGTCGATGCGAACACAATGGCAAAAAGACGGTCATGTGCATCGGGTGAGTTCGCCGGTGTCGCTGATCATCAGCGCCTTTGCTCCGGTCGCCGATGTCGGCAAGACCTGGACGCCACAACTGCGTCTCGATCGTGGCGACAGCGAACTGTTGTTGCTCGATCTCTGTCATGGCCAAGGTCATTTGGGGGCCTCCTGTCTGGCGCAGGTCTATGCTCAGCTCGGTGATCAGGCGCCGGACGTGGACCCTGCTGACTTGAAGGCTTTTGTCCAGTTCATGCGTGATCTGCACGACCGCGACTGGGTCCAGGCCTACCATGACCGTTCCGATGGCGGCCTGTGGGTGGCGGCTTTGGAGATGGCTTTTGCCGGGCGAGCCGGCTTGCGCCTGGTCCTCGATGAACTGCCGGCAGGAAGCACCCTGGAGCGACTCTTTCACGAAGGTCCGGGTGTACTCATCCAGGTGCGTAGCGCCGATCTGGCCGCGTTCCAGGCGCTCAGCCGCCAGTACGGCCTGGCATCGCGCCTGCATCGGCTGGCCCAGGTCTGTGCCGATGATGCTATCGAGATTGAGGAAGCCGGACGTGTGCTCTTTCAGGGCTCCCGCTCTCGGCTGCAGCGGGCCTGGAGCTCGACCAGCTTCCACCTGCAATCCCTGCGTGACCATGCTGACTGTGCCCAGCAAGAGTACGACAAGCTGCTCCTTGTCGAGGATCCCGGTCTGCATGCCGAGCTCAGCTTTGCGCTCGATGAGGATATCGCGGCGCCTTATATCGCGCGAGGCAGCCGGCCGCAGGTGGCCATCTTGCGTGAGCAGGGGGTCAACGGCTATATGGAAATGGCAGCAGCCTTCGACCGGGCGGGTTTCAGCGCGGTTGATGTGCATATGAGCGACATCCTTGCCGGTCGCGAGCTCGCCGACTTCAAGGTGCTCGCCGCCTGTGGCGGGTTTTCCTACGGTGACGTGCTCGGCGCCGGTGGCGGCTGGGCGCGTGCTGTGCTCTTTCATGAACGGGCGCGGCAGACCTTCGTCGACTTCTTCTCCCGTGCGGACACCTTGACCCTCGGCGTGTGCAACGGCTGCCAGATGCTGTCGCAGCTGCGCGACCTGATCCCTGGCGCGCAGTTGTGGCCGCGCTTTGAGCGTAATCTGAGTGAGCAGTTCGAGGCGCGTACCGTCATGGTGGAGGTGCAGGACAGCCCTTCGATTTTTCTGCGCGGGATGCAAGGCTCACGGATGCCGGTTGCCGTCGCGCACGGTGAGGGACGGGTGATGGGCGATGTGGCGGCTTTGACGGCTGCCGGCCTTGTCGGATTGCGCTATGTGGATGGCGCTGGCCGTGCTAGCGAGCGTTATCCCGACAACCCGAACGGCTCCCCGCAGGGGGTCACGGCGGTGACCAGCCAGGATGGTCGGGCGACGATCATGATGCCTCATCCTGAGCGCGTCTTCCGTACCTTGCAGCATGCCTGGGCGCCTGCCGGCTGGGGTGAGGATGCCCCCTGGATGCGGATGTTTCGCAATGCGCGGGTTTTTGTGGGATGAAGTCGTATAAGCTGGTCGTCTTTGTCCCTGCAGAGGCCGGGCCGGCTTTGCGCTCGGCTTTGTTTGCCGCCGGGGCGGGTGCGCAGGGGGCTTACCGGGAGTGCGCCTGGTGGGTGGAGGGAACCGGTCAGTTTCGTCCCCTGCCTGGGGCGCAGCCTGCCCTGGGGCAGGTCGGTGCGGTGGAACAGGTGCGCGAATGGCGTCTGGAGCTTTTGCTGGAGGAGAAGGTGCTGGCGGCGGTCTTGCAGGCCTTGCACCGCCATCATCCCTACGAAGAGCCGGCCTATGATCTCTTTGAACGACTGGATCCTCGCCCCTGGCGAGGGAGCTAGAGCCTTAGGAAGCAAGCATGCGGGAACTGACGGATTCAGGGGTGTTGTTACGACTGGCTTATCAGGCTCTGCGCAAAGCGGGTGTCGATGCCGATGCGGTTCTGAGCCGTTGCGGGGCTGATCTTCTGGCCTTGGAGGACCCACGACTGCGTACCCCGGTGGCCGCCCAGGAGGCTTTCTGGCATGCCGTCCGCGAGGTGTCCGGGGACCCTCATATCGGCCTGCGCCTGGCGCGCCATCTGCCGCGTTTTCGCGGGCAGGTCATCGAATACCTTTTTTCCAGCAGCGCCACGTTTGGTGACGGCTTGCGCCGGGCCTTGCAGTACCAGCGACTGCTCAGTGACGCCATATCAGGGCGTTTCGAGCAGGAAGGCGAGTTCAGCTATCTGGTCAGTGGCCACCAACTGCGTGAGCCTGAGCCGCTGGCGGTATGCATGATGGCCGGCATCATTCAGTTTTTCGCGCAAGTGACCGACGGCGAGTTTCGCCCTAGCGAGGTCTGGCTCAGGCATCCCGCCGGTGCTGATCCTGCCGAGTACGAGCAGCTGTACAACTGCCCGGTTCGCTTTGATCAGGCAGAAAACCGCCTGTATTTTGCCAGCAGCATCCTCGATAAAACTTTCTGGCACGCCGAGCCTGAGCTGCTCAAACTGCATATGCAGGTGGCTACCGAGAAACTGGCCGAGCTCGAGCGTATGGATCTGGTCGCTGATGTGCGTCGTGTGATCGCCCAAATTCTTGAGAGCGGTGATGTTTCACTGGAGGCTGTCGCCGGTCTGCTCGAGCTCAAACCGCGCGCACTGCGCAGTCGTCTGTCGGAGGTGGGCACCAGTTTCAATCACATCCTTAACGACTATCGCAGCCGTTTGGCGCGACGTTTGCTGGCCAAGACCGATGAGAGCATCGACCAGATCGTCTATCTGACCGGGTTTTCCGAGCCCAGTACCTTCTATCGGGCCTTTCGGCGGTGGACGCAAGAGACCCCGATCGAGTACCGCAAGCGCAAGCGTGACAAAACGCTGTAAACCGGACGCCGCAGCAAAAAAAACCTGCCCAGAGGGCAGGTGGCTCAGTTGGGGCAATTCGAGCACCAAGGCATGAACGGTGTGGCCGGACTACTTCAGCTCGGCTGAGCTCTTGCCGAGCAGGCGGCGGGCGATGATCAGCAGCTGGATCTGTTGTGTGCCTTCGAAGATATCGAGAATCTTCGAGTCACGTGCCCATTTTTCCAGCAATTCGTCCTCGCTGTAGCCGATTGCTCCCGCAATGGCGACACACTGCAGGGTAATTTCATTGCCGACACGACCGGCCTGCGCCTTGGCCATGGACGCCTCTTTCGAGTTGGGGATGCGGTTGTCCGCCATCCACGCCGCGCGCAGGGTCAACAGGCGGGCCGCCTCCCATTCCGCCTCCATACGGTACAGGCTGGCCTCCGCCTGACTCAGCAACAGCGGCGGCCGGGCATAGTCAGCGCCGATGCGGCCGCGCAAGAGTTCACGGGTCCGTTCAAGAGCCGCCGACGCCACGCCGACGGCCATGGCGGCGACCAGCGGGCGGGTGTTGTCGAAGGTCTCCATGACGCCGGCAAAGCCCTTTTTGACGTCGATGTCCGGGTTGCCGAGCAGATTGCTGGCCGGTACCCGGCAGTCGCTGAAGCTGATCGCCGCGGTGTCCGAGGCTTTGATGCCCAGCTTTTTCTCGAGGCGGGTCACGCTCATCCCCGGGGTGCCCTTTTCGACGACGAAGGATTTGATCGCCGCACGTCCCAAGCTGGGGTCGAGGCTGGCCCAGACCACCACGCTATCGGCACGATCACCTGAGGTGACGTAGATCTTTTCGCCATTGAGGATGTAGTCATCGCCATCACGACGGGCGGTGGTGCGTATCGCCGCCGAGTCTGAGCCACAGCCGGGCTCGGTGATCGCCATGGCCGCCCAGCGGCCTTTGAAGCGCGCCAGTTGCTCCTCATTGGCGACGGCGGCTATGGCGGCATTGCCGAGTCCCTGCCTGGGCATGGCCAGGAGCAGGCCGACATCCCCGCGACACAGCTCCATGATGCCTAGACAGGTCGATATATTGCTGCCATTGCGTACCGCGGAGCCATCCTGGCCCTGGCGCTTGCTGGCGGTGCTGGCGCCGGCGGCCTCTGGCGCACCGTCGTTCATGCCGTCGAGCAGAGAGGCGAGCATGCGCAGTTCCTTGGGCTCGGCGTGCTCTGCCTTGTCATACTTGCGCGATATGGGGCGGAAAACCTGGTCAGCGACATCACGAGCCTGCGCCACCAGGGTGGCAAATTTCTTGGGTGTTTCAAGATTCATGGCGCTCTCCTTGGGCTTTACAGATGCATGGCGCCGTGCATGAGTGCGATGGCGCGCAGGTCGCGATACCAGCGCTCGACGGGGTGCTCCTGGGTGTAGCCATGGCCGCCCAGCAATTGGACACCATGGGTTCCGATCTGCATGGCTTTTTCGCTGCACAGCAGCCGGGCCAGGTAGGCTTCCCTATGAAAGTCGAGGCCCTGTTCGGCACGGCTGGCCGCGCGCCAGGTGAGCAGGCGCATGGCGTCGAGGTCGATCGCCATCTGCGCGATCATGAACGCGACGCTTTGCCGGTGGCTGATCGGTTCGCCGAAGGCGGAGCGCTCGTTGCAGTAGGGAATGACGTAATCGAGCACGGCCTGTGCGCAACCCTGAGCCAGGGCACACCAGCCGAGGCTGGAGAGATCGATAAAGGCGCGATAGTCAAAGTCTTCGCCGCCCAGCTTTTGACGGGCCGGGATGAGGACATTGTCGAGTTGCAGGTCGACGAGGGCGCAGGCGTGTAAGCCCATGGCCGCTCCCTCACGCAGCTGCAGACCTGGCGTGCCGCGTTCGACGATGAAGACGGCAGGACCCTGTTCGGTTTGCGCGGCGATGAGCAGGACCTCGGCTTGTGCACCGCGCAGCACCAGACTCTTGCGGCCATCCAGTCGATAGTCCTGGCCTTGCCGCCGGGCTTGTGTGCTCAGCCGGGCAGGATCAAACAGCGGTTCTGGCTCGACGATGGCGATGCTGGCGATCAGGGCCTGCTGTTCGTCGAGAAAGGCCGGCAGATAGGTGGCCTGCTGTTCGCCCAGGCCCCAGCGGGAGATCGCATTGGCGGCTCCGACCGGGGTGAGGAGGGCGGCGGCCAGGCTGAGGTCGCCCTGGGCCAAGGTTTCGGCGATCAGGGCCTGGGTCAGCTGGGCATGGTCCTGTGCCATGCCTCCATGGGCCTCGGGCAGTGCGTAGGCGAGCAGACCGAGTTCGCCGGCCGCCTTTTCCAGACCATCGGGCAGGATGGTCTGGCTGTCGGCCAGATGGGCACGTGGATAGAGCTCGTCGCGTGCGAAGCGCTTGAGGCTGTCACGGATTTGTTCCTGCTCATCACTCAGGCTAAGGTCAAAAAGATCGCTTCTCGAGCCGGGGCGCAGCACCGCGCGCGCCCCGGCCTGGGGTTTGAAGCGGCGCGTGACCTGGGTGGCCAGGCGAAAGCCTTGACGGCTACTTTGGTAGAGTACATTTTCCATAGGGCGCCGTAAGTGCAACCGGTCGGGCCACTCTGCTTGCGCGATACGGTTGAGAATATTAAGGCCCAAGCCTTGCAGGCTCATGCTCATACCCACCTCCTGATGTGAGACTCAGTGCACTCTGCCGCAGTGGGTGTCAGCTTGTGAATGGCCGTGCAGACAGCGGCCTCTTGCCAGTGGGGTCAGTGCGGCCCGGGCCGCTCCCATGAGGTGGGCTGCAGCAGCTGGCTATGCAAAGGAAACTGGCCGTGCACACGGTCGGCCACAAAGTGGCGTAAGGTGTGCGTGATCGAGGGAAACGCCAGTTGATCCCAGGGCAGCTCCTCCTCACGGAAGAGTGCTGTTTCCAGGGACTCGGCGCCGACACCGAAACCGCCGTCGCGAAGTTGGCCGCGATACATCAGATGAATCTGATGGATGTGTGGAATATCGAAAAGGCAGTAGAGCTGC
The DNA here is from genome assembly GCA_021804565.1 of Pseudomonadota bacterium. GTDB lineage: Bacteria > Pseudomonadota > Gammaproteobacteria > Pseudomonadales > Moraxellaceae > JAJZHK01. The sequence goes on from JAJZHK010000007.1 coordinate 39,248, forward strand.
AGACCTTCCACCTGGGCCTGCGCTTCTTCCCAGGTTTCGCGCTGCGCCCCTTCGGCGCAGCTTTCGCCATTTTCCATAAAACCGGCCGGCAGGGTCCAAAAACCGTAGCGTGGTTCTATCGCCCGGCGACAGAGCAGGATGCGGTCCTGCCAGGTGGCGATGCAGCCGCAGATGACCTTGGGATTTTGGTAGTGAATGGTGCGACAGTTTTCACAGACGTAGCGTGGACGGCTATCCTCGGCGGGGATTTTATAGACGAGGGTGTGTCCGCAGGCGCTGCAAAATTTCATGGCGACTCCGCATCATGATCGTTATCGAGCAGTCTACCGGGTCTGCTCGGAGCTGTCTTGTCGGGACGCATGGGGTACACTGATGGCCGTGGTTTATAGGTGGATGGAGACGTCATGGGGCAAGGGGCAGTGGCGGCTAGAGATCAGCGCGTGATCGATATCAAACGGGTGCTGGAGCAGACACCGATGCCGCAGGGTGAGGTCGATGCCGCCGTTCTCATCGCGCTGACTGCAGAGCCTGCCACCAAGGTCTTGCTGACCCGGCGCGCATCGAGTCTTTCCGCGCACGCCGGGGAGGTGGCCTTTCCCGGGGGCAAGTGTGATCAGCAGGATGGCAGTGCGGTGGTGACGGCTTTGCGGGAAAGCCAGGAAGAGGTGGGCTTGGCGCCACAGGACGTCGAAGTTCTCGGTGCCTTCGGCGACTTTGTTTCGCGTGCAGGTCTGCGGGTGCGTGCCGTCGTTGGGATCGTGCCGGCTACGCTGACCCTGGCGCCGAGTCCGCATGAAATCGACAGTATTTTTTGTGTGCCGCTGTCCTTTTTCCTGTCGCAGCCACCGGCACTGGATCATCAGGTACACTTCATGGGCACAGACTATCTGATGCCTTGCTATCGGTATCAGGGCTATGTGATCTGGGGCTTGACCGCCTATATGCTGGTTGAGTTGTTGAATCGTACTTTGGCGGCTGGCATCGAGTTTCCTATGCCTGGCCTGCGCCGTCTGGAGGAGGGAGCGTGATCTATCATTTGGGTGATAAAGTCCTGCACACGGCCGGCGAGCATTTCATCGCCCCCAGCGCCGACATCATCGGTGATGTGCGCCTGGGTGAGCGGGCGAGTGTCTGGTTTGCTGCGGTCTTGCGTGGCGATAATGAGGCCATCGTCATCGGTGATGACAGCAATATTCAAGACGGCAGCGTCCTGCACACGGATATGGGGGCGCCCCTGCTCGTCGGCCGGCAGGTGACGGTAGGTCATCAGGTGATGCTGCACGGCTGCACGATAGGCGAAGGCTCCCTGATCGGTATCAAGGCGGTCATCCTCAACCATGCCCGCATCGGTCGTGGCTGCATCATCGGTGCCGGTTCCCTGATCCCTGAGGGCAAGGAGATACCGGACCATTCCCTGGTGATGGGCAGTCCTGGGCGGGTGGTGCGGCAAGTCAGTGAGGCGGAGTTGCAGATGCTGCAGGCCAGCGCCATCCATTATGTCGAAAACTATCGCCGCTACTTGCGCGAACTACGCTCGGAGCTCAGGGCATGAGTACACTGGGGACGCCGCTGACGGCGCAGGCGCGTCGGGTCATGCTGCTAGGCGCAGGGGAACTGGGTAAAGAAGTCTGTATCGAATTGCAGCGTCTCGGCTGCGAGACCATCGCCGTCGATCGTTATGCCGGGGCTCCGGCGATGCAGCTTGCGCATCGGGCGCATGTTCTGCCCATGCAGGACGAGAATGCCTTGCGCCGTGTCATCGCCCAGGAAAATCCGCACATCATCGTCCCTGAGATCGAGGCGATTGCCACGACGGTTTTGCTGGAAGAGGAAGCGCGTGGGCGGCAGGTGGTGCCTTCGGCGCGGGCGGCGCATCTGACCATGAACCGCGAGGGTATTCGTACGCTGGCAGCCCAGGACCTGGGGCTGGCCTGTTCAGACTACCGTTTTGCCGACGACCTTGCCGGTCTGCAGGATGCTGCGCAGGCCCTTGGTTACCCCTGTCTGGTCAAGCCGGTGATGTCCTCCAGTGGCAAGGGGCAAAGTCTGGTGCGCAGCCAGGATGAACTGGCGGCGGCCTGGTCTTACGCCCAGGCCGGTGCTCGGGTGGGCCTGGGACGGGTCATCGTTGAGGCGCATATCGATTTTGATTACGAGATCACCCTGCTCACGGTGCGGCACCGGCACGGCGTGGTTTTTTGTGAGCCGATAGGCCATCGTCAGGAGGCGGGTGACTATCGTGAGTCCTGGCAGCCCCAACGTATGGAGCCGGAGGCCCTGGAACAGGCCCGGCGCATGGCGGCCCAGGTGACCGAGGCCTTGGGGGGCTGGGGGGTGTTCGGTGTCGAGTTTTTTGTGCGGGGCACACAAGTCTGGTTCAGCGAGGTGTCGCCACGTCCGCATGACACGGGTTTGGTGACCCTGATCTCGCAGTCTCTGTCAGAGTTCGCTTTGCATGTGCGCGCCATGCTCGGCCTGCCGATTCCCAATCTGCGCAGCTATGGACCGGCGGCCTCTGCAGCCTTGATCGCGCAAGGGCATAGCGAGCACTTGCAGTTCCACCATCTCGATCAGGCGCTGGCGGCCCCCGACACCGATCTTCGCCTGTTCGGCAAGCCGGCGGTGGACGGTTACCGGCGTATGGGGGTGGGTTTGGCGCTGGGTGATTCTATCGAGTCGGCGCGCAGCAAGGCGCGCTCGGTGACCGCAGCCATAGGCCTGGAGTTTTGAGAACAGCGCGCTGCCCATCAATCGACGCCGTCTCTTGGGGCGCAAGCGGTCTTAGGCCCAGAAAGCAGCCCTGATCTTGCGGGCATGGATCGGGGGCCTTGCTCACCTGGGGCTTGGCCCTCTCCCCATCGAAGCGGGGGTGCTGTCCCGTATCAGCCGGCGGATGTTCAGGGTTTTTTAATTCGCCGGGCCTGCGCTTATGCTATTTTTCCCGCTGGCGGGCTCGGTGCTGGCCCAAGCCCGTCATCATGGGGCCGCACTCGGAAATCCGGAGATTTGATTGATGAGGATGTTTTCATTTTTTCTATGTTTTGTGATGCTCACCCTGGCAGGGTGCACGTCGATCAGTACGGGTAATGAGCGGCTCAAGTCCTTTTCTGCCAGAGACCTCCATCAAGAAATCGTCGAGGGGCTCACCACCCAGGATCAAATCAGGTCGATGCTGGGGGGGCCGGATCAGGCCTCATTCACGGACAGCGGGCTCGCCGTCTGGATGTATGATTTTGAGTCGATGTCGCAAAGCGCGCCGTTTACACCAAGGTTCAAAGGAACAAAAACGCTGCTCATCATCTTGTTTAACAAGAATGATCGTGTCCAGAAATTTACCTATGAAAAGTCTGAGATCAGCCGGAATGTGTCCTGGTCCTTAGGCATATAGCCGCTGGTCGTATGATTTTGCCCCACGGCCGCGTGCCGCAGGACCGCACCGATGAGCGCCTGTCTGCGCCAGGCTGACGCCTAGGGCTTAAACCAGGGGGGCGTCTAGGCACTCCATCGGACAAGGCGGCGCCGGGCCTGACGCTCAGCTCCGCATCGCGCTGGAGGCTTACAGGCGTATGTCCTTGCCATGGATCAGGTTGAGCAGGCTTTTGACCACTTTGCTATGGCCGGCGACGATGCGTCCGCTTTTCAGGTAGTCATGCCCCCCCTGAAAGTCGGTGACCAGACCACCGGCTTCGCGGATCAGCAGGTCACCGGCCGCCATGTCCCACAGGGCAAGACCGTTTTCCCAGAAACCATTGAGGCGACCGGCAGCCACGTAGGCCAGGTCGAGCGATGCTGCGCCAGCTCGGCGTATGCCGGCACTGCGCTCGGCGACTTGCCGGAAGACCTGCAAATAGTCCTCCATATCGGCCATCTGGTCTGGCCGGAAGGGAAAGCCTGTGCCGATGAGGGCGTCATCCAGCCCCTTGCAGACCGGTACGCGCAGACGATGACTGCCCAGACGGGCGCCGCCACCACGCAAGGCGGTAAACTCTTCCCGGCGTAGCGGGTCGTAGACGATGCCGATCTCGGTATGGCCGCGAACCTGCAAGGCCAGGCTGATGGCAAACTGAGGGAAGCCATGGATGAAATTGGTGGTACCGTCGATGGGATCGAGTATCCATACCGATTCGCGTTCAAGGCCATCACTGCCCAATTCTTCACCGATGAAGCCATGGTCCGGGTAGATGGCGCTCAACTGCTCACGGATGAACTGTTCGACCTTGCGGTCGGTGGCGGTGACGTAGTCGTGCACGCCCTTGCTCTGGACATCGGCGTGGTCGCGGCGCTCGTAAGCACGGTAGATCATTTCTCCGGCAGAGCGCACGGCGCGTAGCGCCATGTTGAGGGTCGGCTGCATCGTCGACATGGTGTCACCTGATCAAAAGCATAGAGCGCGATATGATAACAGAGTTTGCCGGGTATCGTGCGCTGAGCTGAGGGCCGGTGTTATCATGTTTTTTTTCGGGGAAGACGCTGATGGCTCTCGATGACATCCGGGTGGTGATGGTGCAGACCACCCATCCTGGCAATATCGGTGCCGCTGCACGCGCGATGAAGACGATGGGTCTGCGTCGTCTGGTGTTGGTGGCGCCCTTGCATTTTCCTCATGCCGAAGCGACGGCGATGGCTTCCGGAGCGGCTGATATCCTCGCCCAGGCGCAGTGTGTCGATACTTTGGCGGAGGCGATTGCGGACGTCGGCCTGGCGGTGGCGACGAGTGGGCGTGCCCGGCATCTGCCCTGGCCGCATGTCGATGCGCGCGAGGGGGGGCGGCAACTCCTGCTCGAGTCGGATCGGCATCCCGTGGCCCTGGTGTTTGGGCGCGAAGATCGCGGTTTGACCAATGAGGAACTGCAGTCCTGCCACCTGCATGTCGGTATTCCCAGTGACCCAACCTATGGCGTCTTGAATGTGGCGGCAGCCATACAGGTGCTGGCCTATGAGTTGCGCATGGCCTGGCTGGAGCAGACGGCCGCACCGGCGCCGGCCACCCCGCGCATGCCTTTGCTGAATGTGCCCTGGGATGAGGAGTTGGCCAGCGTCGGCGAGATGGAGCAGTTTTTTCGCCAGTTTGAGCAGGTCCTGGCGGAGGTGGGTTTTCTTTCGGTGCAAAACCCGCGGCCGATGCTCCTGCGCCTGCGTCGCATGTTTTTGCGTATACGCCCGGATCGACTCGAGCACAATCTTTTGCGTGGGCTGCTCAAGGACGTCGCCAAGGCCGTGCGCTTCGCCAAGGAGCAAGACTGATGGGCTGGTTTAAAGACCTTAAAGAAGATGTGGCGGCCGTCTTTGAGCGCGATCCGGCGGCACGTACGACGCTGGAGGTGGTGCTCACCTATCCGGGTGTGCACGCCCTGATCTGGCACCGTCTGGCGCACGCCTTGTGGGTGCGCCGGTGGCGATTCATGGCGCGCCTGATCTCGGCGTCTTCACGCTTTTTGACCGGGATAGAGATCCATCCTGGGGCGTGCATAGGTCGGCGTTTCTTCATCGACCATGGCATGGGCGTGGTGATCGGAGAGACCGCCGAGATTGGTGATGACGTCACCCTCTACCATGGTGTCACCCTGGGTGGTACGTCCTGGAAACCCGGCAAGCGCCATCCGAGTCTGGGCAAGGGGGTGGTGGTCGGCGCCGGGGCCAAGGTGCTGGGGCCCATCCATGTCGGTGATGGCGCCAAGATTGGCTCCAATGCGGTGGTGGTCAAGCCGGTGCCCGCTGCGGCGACCGTGGTCGGCAATCCGGGTCGCATCATCAATCGTGACGGTGATCCGCATAAAGAGCGCATCGCTTATGCACAGAGTCTGGGTTTTCATGCCTATGGCATGGATAGCGCCGACCCTGATCCGGTGGCTTTGGCGATACGCTCCTTGCTCGATCACATGCAGGCGGTCGACCGCCGTATGGACGTATTCTGTCAGGCGATGAAGGCGGGCGGCATCGATCTTTGTGACACGACGGTGCCGGTCCTGAAGGACGAAGACTTTGCCGGGGTAAAAGATGAGGGCGGGGATGTCAATGTTGACTAAAATAGTAGGAAATGAGACAATCTCTGCCAGATGATGCTCGGGATGGAGATGCCATGCGTCTGACAACCAAAGGTCGCTATGCGGTGACGGCGATGCTCGATTTGGCCTTGCATGCCAGTGCCGGACCGGTGAGCCTGGCCGATATTTCCGAGCGGCAGTCGATATCGGTGTCGTATCTGGAGCAGCTTTTTGCCAAGCTGCGACGTTCCGAACTGGTCAAGAGCGTGCGTGGGCCAGGTGGTGGCTACTATCTGGCGCGCCCCGGCGCCGAGATTTTTGTTGCCGAGATCATCGATGCTGTGGATGAGTCGGTCGATGCCACACGCTGTGCCGGTCAAGGCGACTGCCAGCAGGGCCTGACCTGTTTGACCCACGAGCTGTGGTCCGATCTGAGCGACAAGATCCACAACTTTCTGGCGGCGATCAGTCTGCAGCAATTGACCGATGCGCAAGGCATTCAGGCCGTCGCGCAGCGCCAGATGGCCACGCAGCAGCGGCATCAAGGGCGCTTGAACGTTCTGCAAAATTAAGTGCATGTGCCTGTGTGGCGCATAAGTGAGGAAGCCATGGCGGTTAAAAAACCTGTGTATCTGGACTATGCCGCGACGACGCCGGTCGATCCGCGGGTTGCCGAAAAGATGATGCAATGCTTGACCATGGACGGCAACTTTGGCAACGCGGCGTCGCGCTCGCATGTCTTTGGCTGGCGCGCTGAGGCAGCGGTCGAGGAGGCCAGAGAGCAGGTGGCGGCGCTGGTCGGTGCCGATCCGCGCGAGATCGTCTGGACCTCCGGCGCCACCGAGTCGAATAATCTCGCGCTGAAAGGCGCTGCCCATTTCTATCAGAGCAAGGGGCGTCATCTGATCACCTCGCGGATCGAGCACAAGGCGGTGCTGGACACCTGCCGGCAACTCGAGCGCGAGGGTTTTGAGCTGACTTATCTGGATCCCGAGCCGGGGACCGGCCTCATCCATCCTGAACAGGTCGAGCAGGCCTTGCGCCCGGACACCATGCTGGTCTCCTTGATGCATGTCAACAACGAGATCGGTACTTTGACCGATATTGCTGCCATCGGTGAGCTGACACGCTCACGGGGCATCTTGCTGCACGTCGACGCGGCACAGTCGGCCGGCAAGACCGAGATCGATCTGGCGCATACCCAGGTTGACTTGATGAGTTTTTCCGGCCACAAGCTGTACGGGCCCAAGGGCATCGGTGCGCTTTATGTTCGCCGCAAGCCGCGTGTTCGTCTCGAGGCGCAGATGCACGGCGGCGGTCACGAGCGTGGTATGCGCTCGGGCACCCTGCCTACGCATCAGATCGTCGGCATGGGCGAAGCTTTTCGTCTGGCGGCTTTGGAGATGGGGGCAGAGCGGGAGCGCCTGCTCGGCTTGCGTCAGCGTCTTTGGGCGGGGCTCAAAGACCTGCCCCAGGTTTTTCTCAATGGACATCCGAGTCAGCGTGTCGCCGGTCTGCTCAATGTCAGTTTCAATTTTGTGGAAGGGGAGTCCCTGATCATGGCGCTCAAGGACATGGCCGTTTCCTCGGGTTCGGCTTGTACATCGGCCAGCCTGGAACCCTCCTATGTCCTGCGCGCCCTGGGTTTGTCGGATGAATTGGCGCATAGCTCCCTGCGCTTTAGCCTGGGTCGCTACACGACGGAAGACGAGATTGATTTCGTCATCGCGCAGGTGGTGCATGCGGTGGACAAGTTACGGGCACTGTCCCCTCTTTGGGATATGTTCCAGGAAGGGGTTGATTTGAACAGCGTCGCCTGGTCGGCGCATTGAGGAACGAGGAGTAAGATCATGGCATACAGTGACAAGGTTCTCGATCATTATGAAAATCCCCGCAATGTCGGGTCACTGGCCAAAGAAGACGCGTCGGTGGGAACCGGCATGGTCGGCGCCCCCGCTTGCGGCGACGTGATGCGCCTGCAGATCAAGGTCAATGCCGAGGGCGTGATTGAGGATGCCAAGTTCAAGACCTATGGGTGTGGTTCGGCGATCGCATCGAGTTCGCTGGTGACCGAATGGGTCAAGGGCAAGAGCCTGGATGAAGCGCTCACCATACGTAACACCCATATCGCCGAGGAACTGGCTTTGCCGCCGGTCAAGATACACTGCTCGGTGCTGGCCGAGGATGCGATCAAGGCTGCGGTTGAGGATTATCGCAAGAAGCAGAGCGCCAGCGAGGTGTAAGATGGCAGTCAGCTTGAGTGCGTCGGCAGCACAACATGTGCAGGCCTCCCTGCAAGAGCGCGGTCATGGCCTCGGTTTGCGTTTGGGGGTGAAGACCTCGGGTTGCTCAGGCCTGGCCTACATCCTCGAATATGCGGATGCCGCGGGTGAGGGTGATCAGGTTTTTGACAGCCATGGTGTCAAGGTGGTCGTTGATGCCAAAAGCCTGGTCTACCTTGAGGGGACCGAGCTCGATTTCGTTCAGGAGGGCTTGAACTCGGGGTTCAAGTTCAATAACCCCAACAAGACGGGAGAGTGTGGCTGCGGCGAAAGCTTCACCGTCTGAAGGATGGGTCATGCTCAACTACTTTCATCTGTTCAATGTGCCGCAGAGTTATTTTGTCGATGAAGTGGCGCTGCGCCAGGCTTATCAGCGCTTGCAGGCGCAATACCATCCCGATCGGCATGTGCGGGAGAGCGCTCAGGAACAGCATCGCATTCTTGCCTTGGCGGCTGATATCAATGCCGGCTGGCAGTGTCTGAGCTCGCCGGTGGCCCGCGCAGGCCATCTGCTCGAGTTGCGTGGTGTCGATGTGTCAACGCCGACCATGGCTCTCGATGAGGCTTTTCTTGAGCATCAGATCGCTTGGCGCGAGCGCATTGAAGAAGCGCAGTCCCTGGCTGATCTGGAGGCGCTCCGCGTTTTGCTACTCAAGGAAAGAGACGAAGAGGGCCAGGTCTTCGCAGCAGCACTCAGCCGTGATGATGTGCAGGCGGCGCGGCGCAGTCATGCGGCCCTGCAGTTTTTTGGTCGACTGCTCGATGAGCTGCGTCAGCACATCGATCATCTCGACGCTGTGTTTTGATAGACGACCTTCTAGGGCGGGGCCTTGAGTATGGCATTGCTGCAAATTTCTGAACCTGGACGCGCCGCTGCAGGTGTCGAGTCGCGTCGCGCCCTGGGTATCGACCTGGGAACCACCCATTCGCTGGTGGCGACAGTCCGCCAGGGGCGCCCGCAAACCCTGCCTGATGCCGACGGTGAGCACCTGCTGCCTTCGGTGGTGCATTACGGTCAGGACGGTCGCCCGTGGGTGGGCAAGGCGGCTCAGGCGGCATCTGTCGACGATCCCGGACAAGGGATAGCATCGGTCAAGCGCTTGATGGGACGGACGCTCTCCGACGCCGAAGAGCAGGGGCGTTTTCTTCAGGAGCTCAAGGTCGAGGCGGGCAGTTTGCGTTTGTTGACCGCGGCCGGCTGGGTCAGTCCGGTGCAGGTTTCCGCAGAGATTCTCAAGGCTTTGGCCGAGCGCGGCCGGCAGGCGCTGGGGGGCGATCCGGTGGGGGTGGTCATCACCGTGCCCGCCTACTTCGACGATGCCCAGCGCCAAGCCACCCGCGACGCCGCTCGCTTGGCCGGGCTCAAGGTGCTGCGCCTGCTCAACGAGCCGACGGCAGCGGCGGTTGCCTACGGTCTCGACCATGGTGCTGAAGGTTTGCACGTCGTCTATGACCTGGGGGGGGGCACTTTCGATGTTTCCGTCTTGCGCTTGCAGCGGGGCGTTTTTGAAGTGCTTGCCACCGGTGGCGATACCGCCCTGGGCGGGGATGACTTCGATCGTGCCATCGCCGACTGGATACTGGCCAAGGCCGCTTGGCCCTCGCCGGATCTGCGTCAGCGGCATGCGGCCTGGGTTCAGGCGCGTGAACTCAAGCATCGCTTGTCCGCGCAGGACCGGGTCACCGCGACTTGGCCGGGTGGAGAGGCGGTCCTTGAACGGGCCGAATTTGAGCAAATGATAGCGCCAGCCATCGAGCGTAGCCTGCGTATCGTGCGGCGTGCTCTGCGTGATGCAGGGGTGGCCATAGAAGATGTGCGTGAGGTGGTGATGGTGGGGGGGTCGACCCGCCTGCCTTTGGTGCGCCGCGAGGTTGAACGTCTTTTTGGGCGGCGTCCACTGACGCATATCGATCCGGATCGGGTGGTGGCCCTGGGCGCGGCCTTGCAGGCGGACATCCTGGTCGGCAATAAACCGGATGTGCAGATGCTCTTGCTGGACGTCCTGCCTTTGTCCCTGGGCCTGGAGACCATGGGCGGACTGGTCGAAAAGATCCTGCCCCGCAACACCGTGTTGCCGGCCCGCCGGGAGCAGGAGTTCACCACCTTCAAGGATGGCCAGACGGCGATGGCTTTTCATGTCGTCCAGGGCGAGCGCGAACGTGTCGCCGACAACCGCTCTTTGGCCCATTTCGAGCTGCGTGGCCTGCCGCCACGGGTGGCGGGATCGCTGAAGATACGGGTGACGTTTCAGGTTGACGCCGATGGCTTGCTCGCGGTCAGTGCCTTGGAGCCGGGCAGCGGTCTGCGCGCGGAGGTGGTGGTCAAGCCCTCCTATGGTCTGCGTGAAGAGGAGATCGCGGCGATGTTGCGGCAGGCCTTCGACCAGGCGGCCGATGACGTGGCGGCGCGCCGGCGCATCGAGGCTGAGGTTGAGGCCAGGCGCTTGCTCGAGTCCCTGCGTGCTGCTTTGCGTGAAGATGGTGCTGATTTGCTCGTTGCCGAGGAAAGAGAGCGGCTCGATGGGCTGATCCAGGACCTGGAGCAAGCCTTGCAGGCCGATGATGAAAGCCTGGAGTCGGCACAGAAAAAACTGATGCAGGCGAGTGAGAGTTATGCGGCCCGGCGTATGGATAGAGGGGTTCGTGCCGCTCTTTCCGGTCGCCGTGTCGATGATCTGGAACCAGAACAGGGCTGAATGTATGCCACAAATCATTATCCTGCCGCATGCGGAGATCTGCCCGCAGGGGGCGGTGTTGGAGGCCGAGTCCGGGGAGTCGATCTGTGATGCCGCTTTGCGCGCTCACGTCGAGATCGAGCATGCCTGTGATCGTGCCTGTGCCTGCACCACCTGCCATGTCATCGTGCGTGAAGGCTATGACTCCTTGTCGGACATGGACGAGCTCGAGGCCGATCTTCTCGATCAGGCCTGGGGTCTGGAGCCTGACTCGCGCCTGTCTTGTCAGGCCAAGCTGGGTACGCAGGACCTGGTCGTGGAAATTCCGCGCTATAGTATCAACCATGCCAAAGAGCGTAGCTGAGCGCAGGATGGCCTGTCTTCCATCGGCAGGCATGAGGATTTTTGCATGAAGCATAGGATTTTTTGCAAACCTGCGTATAATCGCGGCTTTCTCGAGCAGGAGTCCTTATCATGGCGCTAGAACGTACTTTGTCTATCATCAAGCCCGATGCCGTCGCCAAAAATGTCGTCGGCGACATCATCGGCCGCTTTGAAAAGGCCGGATTGCGTGTGGTGGCGGCTCGCATGATGCAGCTGTCGCGGGCCCAGGCGGAAGGTTTCTACGCCGAACATGCGGCGCGTCCCTTCTTTCCTGACCTGGTGGCTTTCATGATTTCAGGCCCGGTCTTGGTTCAGGTCCTGGAAGGTGAAGATGCGGTGGCCTGCAATCGTGATCTGATGGGCGCCACCGATCCTAAAAAAGCGGCGCCCGGCACGCTACGCGCTGATTTTGCTCAGAGCATCGATGAGAATGCTGTGCATGGCTCTGACTCACCGGCTTCTGCTGCACGTGAGATTGCCTATTTCTTCAGTGCTCTGGAGCTGTGTCCCCGCCTGCGTTAAGGTCGGGTCTCAGGAGGTTCTGTGCGATGGGCGATGATGCGGGTCGCAAGGTCAATCTGCTAGGTTTGACCCTGACCGAGCTCGAGAGTTTTTTTCTTGAGCTGGGTGAGGCCCGTTTTCGTGCCCAGCAGGTGATGAAATGGGTGCACCAACGCGGTGTCGACGACTTCGCTGCGATGACCGATATCGCCAAACCCTTGCGTCAGCGACTGGCGGCCGTGGCCGAGGTCAGGCTGCCGCACGTCGTCTACGAGCACACCGCCAGTGACGGTACGCGCAAATGGGTGTTGGAGTTGGCCGATGGTGCGCGTGTCGAGACCGTTCTCATCCCCGATGGGGAGCGGCGTACCCTTTGTGTGTCCTCGCAGGTCGGTTGCGCCCTGGACTGCAAGTTTTGCTCGACCGGCAAGCAGGGTTTTCAGCGTGACCTGAGCACCGCCGAGATCATCGGTCAGCTGGCCATCGCCAGCCGCAGTGATCCTATGGGAGCTGCGCGGGCGGTCAGCAATGTCGTCATGATGGGCATGGGCGAGCCACTGCTCAATTACGATCAGCTCCTGCCGGCTTTGCAGATCATGCTGGATGACTGGGCCTACGGTCTTTCCAAGCGCCGTGTCACGGTGTCGACCTCGGGGATCGTGCCGATGATAGACCGGCTCGGTGAAGATATCGATGTCGCCCTGGCCGTCTCCTTGCATGCCAGCAATGACGAGCTGCGTGATCAGCTGGTGCCGGTCAATCGCAAATACCCCATGGCTGAGCTGGCGGCGGCCTGTCGACGTTATTTGGCGCGTCACCAGTCCAATGAGCTGGGGCGTCGTCGGATCACCATGGAATATGTGATGCTGGCCGGCGTCAATGACCAGCCCGAGCACGCCCGGCAGTTGTTGCGCTATCTGGCCGCGGTGCCGAGCAAGGTGAATCTGATTCCCTTTAACCCTTTCCCGCACGCACCTTACGAGCGTTCTTCACGCTCAGCCATCCTGGCTTTTCAGAAAATACTGGTGGATGCCGGAATGATCTGCACGATACGCACCACCCGCGGCGATGATATCGATGCGGCGTGTGGGCAACTGGTCGGGCAGGTTGAAGACAGAACCCGGCGCTCTCAGCGCTGGGCACAGCAGATCCTTCAGGAACGCGAGATATTCAGGAGGTCCTCATGAAGCGTGTCTTGTTGTTGGTCGTGGCTATCGCGGGGCTGAGTGCCTGTGTCGTGCAGCCTTTGCCCTCGGATAAGACGAATTTCATGGAGGCGGCGCGTACGCGCAACGCCATCGCCCTGCAGTATCTGCAAATGGGCGACCTGGCCAAGGCCGAAGGCGAACTCAATGCCGCCATCAAGCTCGATCCGCACCTGCCCCAGCTGTATAACAGTCTGGGTCTGATGTACGAGCAGGAGCATGATCCGCACAACGCCGATAGGAATTATCGCCGCGCCCTGCGTATGGACAGCGATAATGGCCAGTTTCATGTCGATTACGGTGGATTTCTCTATCGTCAGGGGCACTTCAAGGCGGCGTGTGAGCATTTTCAGCAGGCCGCGGAGAATCTCGACTATGATCGCCGTGATGCCGCTTACGAAAACCTGGGTCTGTGCGATGAGCAGCTGCATGACAATGCGCTTGCCGGCCAGGCCTTCCAGCGTGCTTTGGCGCTGAACTCCAATTTGCCCATGGCCACCTTGGAATACGCCGATCTGCTTTTTGAGCAGGGCGACGTGGTGCGCGCTCAGCGGGGCTACGTGCACTTTCTCGAGCTGATCAAGAAACAGCCGCAAAGCGCCCGCAGCCTGTGGCTGGGGATACGACTGGCACGGCTGCGAGGCGATGCCCAGGCCGAGGCTGGGTATGCCCAGGCCCTGCAAAAGCAGTATCCGCAGAGTCCGGAGTATGCTCTTTATCAACAATCAATCAACGCGCATCACCCTTAAGGCTAGAGGTCGCGCCATGGATACGCTCAATAGCAACGATACACAGCAACGTGATGAAGCCCAGTCCTTTCTCAATTTTTTGCCGGGACAAAGGCTTAAAAGAGCGCGTGAGCTGCATGGTCTGAGCATGGAAGAGGTGGCGCGCGCCCTCAATCTGTCTTTGCGCTTCATCGAGGCGATCGAGCAGGACCGCTATGACCTGCTGCCTGAACCGGTGTTCGTGCGTGGCTATATGCGTTCTTATGCGCGTCTGCTCAAGCTCGATGATGGCGACGTGGCGGCCAAGTTTGATCAGGCCCTGGAGTCGCGTAAGGGGGTGCTGCAAGAAGGTGAGACGCCCGTCAAAAAGCCGATGATTCATCGTCAGCAGGTGTCGCGCATCGCCTGGTTGAGTTCCATCGCCCTGGTCGTGGCGATGTTGGCGGGTGGCTTCATCTGGTCCTTGCGTGAAGACGTCGATCACCCTGAGGTGGCCTTGCCGATGCCCCCTCATCCGGCTGCCCCGGTCAGCGCCGCCCCCGTACCGGTTCCGCTCAGCGCCACCCCGGTTCAAGCTGTGCTGGCGACGGTGACGCCGCCGCAGGTGACGACGGCGGCCCCCCAGGCAGCCCCCCAGGCCCAGCCTGTGCTGCCTGCACCCGCATCGCCTGCCGTCACGCCGGCGCAGCAAGCGATGACGCCACCTGCGCCACCTGCGCCACCGGCATCACCGGCATCACCGGCGCATGAGGTGGTGACGGCGTCCGCAGCGAGTGAGCCGCCGGCAGCCACGACAGCATCCGCAGCACAGCTCAAGGTGAGTGCTGACGCCTGGGTACAGATCAAGGACGCCAACACCGGCAAAGTCCTGTTCAGCGGATTGCAGCATCCTGGTACCCTGGCTTTGCCGGGCTCGGGGCCCTGGCGTTTGCGTATAGGCAATGCGCAGGCGGTCAGCCTGTCGAAGGCGGGGCAGGCGATCGACATGACGCCCTATACCCGTGATCATGTGGCCACATTGACCCTGCAACCTTGAGGAATGACCGTGCATCATCCCAGTCCTATCAGCCGACGGGTTACGCGTAAAATATGGGTCGGCAAGGTGGCGGTCGGCGGTGATGCGCCGATCAGCGTGCAGACCATGACCAATACCGACACCTGTGATGTCGCAGCGACGGTGGCGCAGATCCGCCGTTGTGTCGATGCCGGTGCCGATATGGTGCGTATCTCCGTGCCCAGCATGGCGGCGGCGGAGGCTTTTGCTCAGATACGTCGCGAGGTCGACGTGCCTTTGATCGCTGACATCCATTTTGATCATCGTATTGCCCTGGCGGCGGCACGTGCGGGCGCCGATTGCCTGCGCATCAATCCCGGCAACATCGGCAGTGACGACAAGGTGCGCGAGGTCGTTGACTGCGCACGTGATCGCGGTATCCCCCTGCGCATAGGCGTCAATGCCGGATCGCTGGAGAAGGATCTGCAGAAAAAATACGGAGAGCCGACCGGTGCCGCTCTGGTCGAATCGGCCATGCGCCATATCGACATCCTCGATCGCATGAACTTTCCTGACTTCAAGGTCAGCGTCAAGGCTTCCAATGTGTTTTTGACGCTCGATGCCTATCGCCAGCTGTCGGCACAGATCGAACAGCCCTTGCATCTGGGGGTGACCGAGGCTGGCGTGTTTCGCTCAGGCACGGTCAAGTCGGCGGTGGCCTTGGGGGCTTTGTTGCTCGAGGGCATCGGTGATACCTTGCGTATTTCCCTGGCCGCACCGCCTGAGGATGAGGTCAAGGTCGGTTTTGACCTGCTCAAGTCGTTGGGCCTGCGCTCGAAAGGGATCAACTTCATCGCTTGCCCGAGCTGCTCGCGTCAGGAGTTCGATGTCATCAAGGTGATGAATGAGCTGGAGGCACGTCTTGAGGATGTGCGCGAGGCGATGGACGTCGCGGTGATCGGGTGCAAGGTCAATGGCCCGGGCGAAGCCAAGGAGGCCGATATCGGTGTCTGTGGGGCGAGCCCACGCAGTCTCGTCTATAGTGGCGGGGAAAAAAGTCATCTGATCGATACAGCAGGTATCGTCGATGAGGTGGAGCGCATGGTGCGTGCGCGTCTGGCCGCCTCGTCACGGGTCATCCTGCGCACAGGAGCGTCATGAGTCACACCCTGAGTGCCATACGTGGCATGAATGATCTGTTGCCCGCCCAGTCGGCTCTTTGGCAGCGTACCGAGAGCCTGCTGCGTGATGTTTTCATGGCGTATGGCTACGCTGAGATACGCATGCCGGTGCTGGAGCCCACGGCCCTGTTTGCGCGCGCCATCGGTGAGGTCACCGACATCGTCGAGAAGGAGATGTACACCTTCGCTGATCGTAATGGCGAGTCATTGACCCTGCGTCCGGAGGGAACGGCAGGCTGCGTGCGCGCGGTGCTCGAGCATGGTCTTTTGCATCATCAGGTGCAAAAACTCTTTTATCAGGGCCCGATGTTCCGCTACGAGCGCCCACAGAAGGGGCGCTATCGGCAGTTCCATCAATGGGGGGCCGAGGTTTTTGGTCTGCCAGGCCCTGAGATCGACGCTGAGCTGATCCTGGCCAGTGCCCGCATCTGGCGTCAGCTTGGCCTCAGTGACCATCTGCGCCTGGAGATCAACAGCCTGGGCGATGCCGAGTCGCGGGCGCGTTATCGACAGCAGCTGGTCGATTATCTGCGTCGGCATATCGATCTGCTCGATGAGGACAGCCGGCGCCGCCTGGAGCATAATCCGCTGCGTATTCTCGATAGCAAGAATACGCAGATGCAGGAGATGCTGGCGGCTGCGCCACGCTTGCTTGATTTTATCGACGATGCTTCACGCGAGCACTTCGAGCAGCTTGGCCGTTATCTGCGCGAGGCGGGTGTGGAGCCGCAGGTCAATAGCCGTTTGGTGCGAGGGCTCGATTACTACAATCGCAGCGTGTTTGAGTGGGTGACCGAGGATTTGGGCGCCCAGGGCACGGTCTGTGCTGGTGGTCGCTATGACACCCTGGTGCAGCAGCTCGGCGGCCCTGCCACCCCGGCGGTTGGCTTGGCCATGGGGCTGGAGCGGTTGATGCTGCTGCTTGAAGTCGCGCAAGGCGCCGCTGAGGCGGTGCAGGCTGATCTCATGCTGCTGGGTCAGGGCGAGGCCTTCATGAGCTGCGCCTTGCAGCTGGCTGAGCGTCTGCGTGACGGTTTGCCCGGCCTGCGCGTGCTGGTGGCGATGGGCGGCGGTGGTTTCAAGAGTCAGTTTCGCAAGGCTGATCGTAGTGGAGCGCGCATGGCAATCATCCTCGGCGAGCAGGAGCTTGCTGAGGGTATGGTGGGCATCAAGTACCTGCGCGAGGATAGGGAGCAGTTGCGTATCGCTCAAGCCGATCTGGTCGAGCATATGCGTACCCATCTGGCCTGGTGAGCTGAGCTCGCGAGGACGGGGACGAAGTGAATTCTATGAGGAGAGTTGGTCGTGAGCCAGTATAGCGAAGAAGAACAGATCGAGACCTTGAAGCAGCTGTGGAATGACTATGGCAATGCCTTGCTGACGGTCCTGTTGGTCGCTGCTTTGGGATTTGCCGCTTGGCGACTCTGGCAGCGCCATGAAAATCAGCAGGCCCTGGAGGCGGCGACGCGTTATCAGCATGTGCTGATGGATGCCCAGGCCGCGCAACAGGCGCAAGGCGATCAGAGCAAAGCGGCGAACACCTTGTTCCAGTCGGATGCACAGCAGCTGCTGACGGCGATGCCCGATAGCGCTTACGCGGCGCTCACCCGTCTGCTCCTGGCCCAGACAGCGGTCAGCCATGCCGACATGATCGAGGCCGACCGGCAGCTGACCCAGCTGCTTGAGCACCATCCGGCGGCGGATCTGGCGGCCATCGCCCGTCTGCGTCTGGCTCAGGTCAAACTGGCCGAGCAGCAGGTGCCGGCTGCCCTGAGCGTGCTTGATCAGGTCCAGGGTGCCGCATATGCGGCATCGGTGGCCGAGTTGCGTGGCGATGCTTATGTGCAGATGAACCGCAGTGATGACGCCCGGCGCGCCTATACCCAGGCCCGTGATCTGATCCATGCCGCTCATCAGAGCCCGCGTCCCTTGCTGGAGATGAAGATGGCTGACCTTGGCGTGCGCCCAGCACCCGTCGATGCGGGAGCTGTCACGCAGTGATGTTTTTATCGCGTTTACTGGCGCTGCTGCTGCTGGTGCTGCTGGCCGCCTGTAATTCAGAGCGCCCCAAAGAGGTGAAGGCCAGCCCTCTGCCGGCGGTGTCCCACCCGGCTTGGCGTATCGTCAAGGATCACTCGTTCAAAGTCGGGCAGGGCAGTGGCGAAGAGTTTGTGCTCCTGCGTCCGGCTTTCAGTGCCCGCTCGATGCTGGCGGCCTCGGCCGATGGCTGGGTGCAGTCCATGGACAGGCAAAGCGGTCGCCGGCAGTGGCGTCGGCAGATCAAGGCGCACTTGAGTGCCGGTGTCGCCGTCGGCTACGGGATCGTGGTCGTCGGATCGCGTGATGGATTTGTGTGGGCCTTGGCCGAAAGCGATGGGCACATCCTCTGGAAGACAGCACTGAGCTCAGCGCCGGTGTCCTTGCCGCAGCTGTCGGCGCAGCATCTTTTCGTGGCCGGCAACGACGGCAGCATCGTCGCTCTCGATCCGCAGACCGGCAAGCTTCAGTGGACCAGTTTGAGTGACGTGCCTTCGCTGACCCTGCGCGGCATGTCGACGCCTATCCTGCTTGATCATGAGCTCATCCAGGGTTTGGGCAATGGTCGTCTGCAGGCCCTCGACCCAGAGACGGGCCAGCTGATCTGGGATACCCAGCTGGGCGATAACGAGGGGCGCACCGAGATACAGCGCATGAATGACGTCGACGGTGATCCGGCCTATGACGCCGACACCTTGTACGCTGTGAGCTACCACGGCGGGCTCGCCGCGCTCGATCCGCAGACCGGCAAGCACCGCTGGGACTACAAGATCTCCTCGTGGCAGTCACTGGCCGTGGGGCTGGGTAATGTCTACGTGGTCACCGAAAACAGCAGCATCGAGGCGATCGATACGCAGACCGGCAAGTCGGTCTGGAAGCAGGCAGGCCTGCGTGGCCGGCATATCACCGCGGCGGTGGTCGTCAAGGGGGTCCTGGTCGTGGCCGATGATCAGGGCTGGATCTTTGCCCTATCGCAAGTCGATGGACACTGGCTGGCACGCGAGCATTTTTATCGTACCGATGGCGCGCTGTCGCCTTTGGTGGTCGATAACGACGAAATACTTTGGCAGACCCGCTCCGGGCGCGTTCTCGCCCTCCATCTGCGGCAGGTGCAGCCATGAAGCCGGTGATCGCTCTTATCGGTCGTCCCAATGTCGGGAAATCAACCCTCTTCAATCAGATGACGCGGACGCGTGATGCGCTGGTTGCCGACTTTCCCGGACTGACGCGGGACCGCAAGTATGGTCATGGGCAGCTCGATGAGCATGCTTACATCGTCATCGATACCGGTGGCCTCGGTGAGGGTGAGGTAGGCGTGGAAACCGGCATGGCCGAGCAGTCACGAGCGGCCATACGTGAAGCTGACATCCTGTTTTTCATGGTCGATGCCCGTGCCGGCCTGACGCCGGCAGATCTGGCCCTGGCCGAAGAGCTGCGCGCCGTGGAAAAGCGTGTGGTGCTGGTGGTCAACAAGACCGACGGCATGGACATCGACGCCGGTATGGCGGAGTTCTATGTTCTCGGCTTCAAGGACCAGTTCGCTATCGCTGCCAGTCATGGCCGGGGCGTGCATCATCTGCTCGAAAACGTTCTTGCCGGCCTGCCGCCGGAGACGGTAGCCGACGCCGAAAGCGCTCCAGGCATACGTATCGCTGTTGTTGGCCGACCCAATGTCGGCAAGTCGACCCTGGTCAATCGCCTGCTCGGTGAAGACCGGGTTGTGGTCTACGATATGCCAGGCACCACCCGGGACAGCATCTACATCCCCTTCGAACGGCGCGGCAAGACCTACACGCTCATCGATACCGCCGGGGTACGCCGACGTGGCCGAGTCGATGAGGTGGTCGAGAAGTTTTCGGTGGTCAAGACGCTGCAGGCGATCAAAGATGCCCACGTGGTGTTGATGGTGCTCGACGCGCGTGAGGGCATCGTTGACCAGGACCTGCATCTGCTCGGATACGCGCTGGAAGCTGGACGGGCCCTGGTGCTGGCCATCAACAAATGGGATGGCATGGAAGAGTACGACAAGCAGTTGGTGCATCTGGCCATGCAGAGGCGTCTGGGTTTTGTCGACTTTGTGCGCACGCACTTCATTTCCGCGCGTCATGGTACCGGGGTCGGTGACCTGTACGCGTCGATACATCGTGCTTATGACGCTGCGGCGGTGCGCGTCAGTGCCTCGCAGATCACCCAGCTTGTCGAGGATGCCATGGAAGCCCATCAACCGCCTCTGGTGCGGGGGCGTCGCATCAAGCTGCGCTATGGTCACATGGGCGGCAATTTCCCGCCGACGTTTGTCTTCCATGGCAACCAGACGGAAGCGATCCCGGCGGCCTATCGCCGCTATTTGGAAAATGTGTTCCGTAAGGCGCTGAAACTGGAGGGGACGCCTCTGCGCATGGAGTTCAAAACCGGCGACAACCCTTACAAGGACAAGGGTCAGCAGCTCAGCGAGCGGCAGATACAAAAGCGCAAGCGGCTCATGCGTTATGTGAAGCGTGGATAGTCGCGCAGCATGTCGGAAACTTGATCTGTACACGTTAGATTTGAGCACTATCGTGCTATCTTACTGAGCTTTATCTGACAACGGCCTCAGGGAAGCCACGGGCCGTGTCTATCGACGATAAACCCGGATTAAAAATGGAGCGGCGTGGGGGCTATGATCTGGAACAGCCTGCTGGCATTTGGCCAAAGCATCTATCATTCGCATCAGCGAGAATTTTGGGCCTTCGTCAGTATCCCTCTGGTGGCCGCCACGGTGACTTGGGTGCACGTCTGGTTCGCCATGAAGATGGTGTTCTATCCGCTGGAGTTTGTCGGCATCTGGAAGCCCTGGCTGGGCTGGCAGGGCATCGTTCCACGCAAGGCTGGCAAGATGGCCGCCATCACGGTGGACAACACCCTGGCCAAGCTCGGCAGTCTTGATGAGGTTTTCCGGGAGATGGAGCCGGAGCTGATCGCTCGCCATATCAGCCGTGAGATGCTCGCCAATGTCGAAGACTTCATCGACGAGATCATGAGCGAGCAGAACCGGGTGCTCTGGGAAAATATGCCCAATGTCATCAAGCGCCGCGTCTACGCCCGGGTTCGTCGGCAACTGCCCGAGATCATGGATCATCTGGTCCGCGATATGAGTGATAATATCGAAGACCTCATGGACCTCAAGCACATGGTGGTCGCCCGACTTGAGCAGGATAAGGGCCTGATGGTGAGAACCTTCCAGGAGGTGGGCAGTCACGAGATCCGTTTTGTGGTCAACGCCTCGCTATGGATAGGTCTGTTTTTTGGTTGTGTGCAGATGGTCTGCTGGCATTTCTGGCCCTACCGCTGGGGCTTGCCCCTGTATGGTGCTGCCCTGGGCTATCTGACCAACTGGGTGGCGATCAATATGGTCTTTCGGCCGCTCAATCCTGTCTATATCGGGCCATGGCGCCTGCAAGGTGTCTTTCTCAAGCGTCAAAACGAGGTGGCTGAGAAGTTTGCTCAGCTGTCCACGGAAGAGATGATGACCATAGGTCACATCATGACCGAAATGATGACCGGCAAGCGTTCGGACCGGACCCGTGCCATGATCAAACGCCATCTGACGCCGCTGCTCGAGGGTGGCGTGGTGCGTACGGCGATACAGCTGACGGTCGGGCCGCAAGGCTATGCCGACCTCAAGCGCACCGTCGTTGAGATGGCAACCCGCAAGTCGCTCGAGCCCTTGCAGGACCCCCAGTTCAACAAGGATCGTGCTGCGGTCATCGCCAGGATCTTCTCTACGCGCATGCGCGCCATGAGCTCTGCCGAGTTCCAGGATCTCTTGCGTCCGGCCTTTCAGGAGGACGAGTGGATCATCGTCGTCCTCGGCGGCATCTTCGGCTTTCTGGCCGGCTGGATACAGTTCATCGTTGGTTTTCAGTGATGTCCGGTCAGTTGCTGCCTTTGCCCGGCATCGAGCAGCAGGCTGGGATCGATACGGACATCGTTGAGGCTGACTGACCAGTGCAGGTGGGGGCCGGTGGCGCGGCCGGTATGACCGACACGCCCCAGTTCGGCGCCCGCGGCGAGATTCTGACCGGCTGCAACTTCGATACGGCTGAGGTGGCAGTACATGCTGATCAGGCCCTGGCCGTGGTCGATGATGACGGTACCCCCATTGAAATAGAGATCCCGGCTGAGCAGCACCCGTCCACCCAGGGGGGCGTAGACGGCTTGTCCTTCCTGGGCTTGCAGGTCGAGTCCGCTGTGTGGTGCACGCTCTTCTCCATTGAAGAAGCGGCGCAGGCCAAAAGCGCTGTCGAGGGCGGTCGGCTGCACCGGCAGGTGCATGTCTGCCAGTGCCGGCGTGCGGCCATCAAAGATGGCAAAGTCCTGCCTTTCTTCGCTCAGTTCCTGGTGGATCCGCTGCAGTTCTGCCGCGCTGGGGTTGACCATGTGCAGATTGCGCAAGGTGATGTGTTGCTCGGGATAGTCCTTGTGGCTGATGGTGAAGGCGAGCCTGGCCGCTTGCGGACTGCTGACCTCGAGGTACTCGGTGCCTGCCGGTCGATCGAGGGGGATGCCGACGATGGCCTGCCAGTGTGGCGACTGGCCTTCGATCAAGACCGGGTGACCGAGATAGCTGGCCTGCGGTCGGCTGTCGCTGTCCGGTAGTGTCACCTGCGCGATGCCGCCATTGATAGGTGCAACGGTCCACGCTTGGCAGCTGAGGTTGAGCGCTGCGAGCGCCAGAAAAAGCGGCTTGATGTTCTGCGCCATGGTCTTCATCAGCAAAGTTCTCCTCCTTGCGTTTCGCTGTCCTCGCCGACAGCCGGGTCGCTTTGCACGATCAGCTCGGCACTGCCGTGCTGCAGCCGTGCTTGCAGCTTTTGTCCGCGCCGCAAGCTGCGGCTGTCGCGCACGATGCTGCCTTGCTCATCAAACAAAATGCTGTATCCGCGCGCCAAAGTCGCCAAGGGGCTGGTCAGGTGAGCGCGTTGGGCCAGCTGCTGCAAACGCTCTTGCCGTCGCTGCAGCTGTGTCTGCAGTAAAGCGCTCAGGCGCTGATGCTGGTCGTTCAGAGTCCGCCTCAGCAGGCGCAGGTCCGGTGTCTGCGCCAGCAAGCGCTGACGCCCAAACTGTAGGCTTTGCTGGTGACGCTCGAGTTTGCGCTCGAGCTCCTGCTGCAGGCTTGTCTTGGCCTGCTGCAGTTGCAGCTGCTGCATCCGCAGACGCTCAGGCAAGGACAGCCGCATCAGCTGGCTATCGAGCAGGCGATGGCGCTGGGTGAGTCGGTGCAGATAAGCCTGTGCGGTCTGTTGCAGGCGCAGTTGCTGCTCATCCAGACGCTGCATGCTGCGCTCGAGGAGGGTGCGTGGTGCCAGCAGCCGCCCAGCGAGCTGATGCAGCCGCTGACGCCGGCGCACGGCACTTTCACTGACCAGCTCGGCGGCGGCAGAAGGTGTTGGCGCGCGCAGATCGGCGGCAAAATCGGCGATAGAAAAGTCGGTTTCATGGCCCACCGCACTGATCACCGGGAGCGGACAGGCGGCGATGGCGCGTGCCAGCTGCTCATCATTGAACGCCCACAGGTCCTCCATGGAGCCACCGCCGCGGCCGATGATGACGGCATCATGTTCCTGGCGTCGGCTGATGTCCGCGATGGCCTGGCGAAGCTGGAGAGCGGCGCCTTCGCCCTGTACGGCAACGGCGTAGAGATCGATACGGATTTCCGGGGCGCGGCGCTGGAGTATGCTGAGCATGTCATGGATGACGGCGCCCTGACGCGAGGTCACCAGGGCGAGTTTGTGCAGATTGTCGGGGAGGGCGCGTTGCCGCGCAAACAGGCCTTCCTGCTGCAGGCGCAGCTTGAGCTCCATAAAGGCCTGGTGCAGGTCTCCAAGGCCAGCAGCCTGCATCTGACTCACCAGAATCTGCATGTCCCCACGTGCCGGGTAGATGCTCAGCTGCCCCTCGGCGATGACCTTTTTGCCATTGCTCGGCTGCATGCGCAGTTGTGTGCGCCGGCCACGAAACATCACCGCTTTGATCTGTGCGCTGGCATCTTTGAGCGTAAAATAGAGGTGCCCTGAGCTGGCCTGGGTGAGGTTGGAGATCTCGCCTTCAACCCGGACCGAGGCAAAGTGATCCTCGATGAGGTCGCGCGCCAGGTGGTTGAGGGCGCTGATGCTTAGGATGGGGGATGTGCTCATGAAAATGTCCTCGCCCTGCATTATGACATAGGCCTGTCAACTTGCGCTGGCGCGTTGAGAGTATGAGCAGGATGGCGTATACTTTCCCGCTTAGCTGTCCACCGCCCAGGGGGGATCCTCATGCTCGAAATCGTTCAAGAAGCCCTGACCTTTGACGATGTTCTGCTCTTGCCGGACTACTCGGAAGTCTTGCCCAAGGATGTGTCCCTGCGCACCCGTCTGACGCGGTCCATCGACATCAATGCCCCCCTGGTCTCGGCCGCCATGGATACCGTCACCGCATCGGCCATGGCCATCGCCATGGCCCAGGAAGGTGGTATCGGTATCCTGCACAAGAATATGGACAAAGAGGCACAAGCCGCTGAAGTGCGGCGGGTCAAGAAGTTCGAGAGCGGGGTGGTGAAAGATCCGATCACGGTGACTCCGGAAACCACCGTGGCGGAGCTGCAGGATTTGACCAAGGCCTATCGCATCTCCGGTGTTCCGGTGGTGTCTGGCGAAGATCTGGTAGGGATTGTGACCAGTCGTGACCTGCGATTTGTCACCCAGCCGGATCTGCCGGTTGCGCGTATCATGACCCCCAAGGATAAGCTGGTGACGGTGCGCGAAGGAGAGTCTCCCGAGCGTATACGCGCCTTGCTGCATGAGCATCGCATCGAAAAGGTCCTGGTGGTCGACGATAACTTCCGCCTCAAGGGGCTGATCACGGTCAACGACTTTCGCAAAGCCGAGCAGCACCCTTCCGGAAGCAAGGATGAGCAGGGGCGCCTGCTGGTCGGTGCGGCGGTAGGTACCGGTCAGGATGCCTATGCGCGTGTTGAGCTTCTGGTTGATGCGGGTGTCGATGTTTTGGTGGTCGATACCGCGCACGGTCATTCGCGAGGCGTGCTCGATAGTGTCGCCTGGATCAAACGGAACTATCCGCAGGTGCAGGTGATCGGCGGCAATATCGCCACCGGTGACGCGGCCAAGGCCTTGCGTGATCATGGTGCCGATGCGGTCAAGGTCGGTATAGGCCCAGGCTCGATCTGCACCACCCGCATCGTGGCTGGGATAGGCGTGCCGCAGATCTCGGCGATCGATGAAGTGGCGCGCGCCCTGGCGGATGAAATCCCCCTGATTGCCGACGGTGGCATACGCTACTCCGGTGATGTCGCCAAAGCGCTTGCCGCCGGCGCCAACTCGGTGATGATCGGTTCTTTGCTGGCCGGTACCGAAGAAGCCCCGGGTGAGGTGGAGCTGTTTCAGGGCCGATACTACAAAGCCTATCGGGGCATGGGGTCCCTGGGCGCCATGGCGGCTCGCAACGGTTCTTCGGATCGTTATTTTCAGGATGCCTCAGCGGGCGTCGAGAAATTGGTGCCCGAGGGGATCGAGGGACGGGTGCCTTACAAGGGGCCGATGAGCGGCATCGTGCTGCAGCTGATCGGTGGCGTGCGCGCAGCCATGGGCTACACCGGCTCTGCAACCATCGAGCAGATGCGCAAGCGCTCACGCTTCGTCAAGATCACGGCGGCGGGGATGAAAGAGTCGCATGTGCATGACGTCACCATCACCAAGGAAGCCCCCAACTATCGGGTGGGCTGAACGATGCCGGGAGCGCTGGCTCCCGGAGCTTAGCGTACAATGGGCCTCAGGCCTGGCAGGAATCCATGAGCCGCAATATTCATGAGCACCGCATCCTCATCCTTGACTTTGGGTCGCAATACACCCAGTTGATCGCGCGTCGTGTGCGTGAGCTCGGCGTCTATTGCGAGCTTTATGCCTGCGACGTGTCGGCTTCAGCCATCCAGGCCTTTGCACCCACCGGGATCATACTCTCAGGTGGCCCTGAGTCGGTCACTGCGGCTGATACGCCGCGTGCACCGCAGGCGGTCTTTGCGGCTGGGGTTCCCGTGCTCGGCATCTGCTATGGCATGCAGACCATGGCCGAGCAGCTGGGTGGGCGCGTCGAGTCCTGTGCAAAGCGCGAGTTTGGTTATGCTGACGTCGAACTGACCGGCCAAGCCTCTTGGCTGCAGGGTATCGAAGATCATGTTGATGGCCAGGGACGTGCGCATCTCGATGTGTGGATGAGCCATGGTGATCAGGTGACGGTTCTGCCGCCAGGATTTAGCGTCGATGCCAGCACCAGTTCTTGCCCGATCGCGGCGATGAGTGATCCTCAGCGTCGACTCTACGCCATGCAGTTCCATCCGGAAGTGACCCATACCGCCCAGGGTGAGCGCATCCTGCAGCGCTTTGTGCGCGATATCTGTGCTTGCGAGGCTTTGTGGACGGCGGAGAACATCATCGATGACCTCTTGCTGCGCCTGCGTGAACAGCTCGGTCAGGATGAGGTGCTGCTGGGCCTGTCAGGAGGGGTCGATTCCTCGGTGGTGGCAGCTTTGCTGCATCGCGCCATCGGTGACAAGCTGACCTGTGTGTTTGTTGACAACGGCCTTTTGCGCTTGCACGAGGGCGATCAGGTGATGGCCATGTTTGCCCAGCACATGGGTGTCAAGGTCATTCGCGTCGATGCCGAGCAGCGCTTTATGGAGCAGTTGCGCGGTATCAGTGACCCGGAAGCCAAGCGCAAGATCATCGGCCGCACCTTCATCGAGGTTTTTGATGAAGAAGCCGCGCGTTTGACCCAGGTGCGCTGGCTGGCGCAGGGCACCATTTACCCGGATGTGATCGAGTCTGCGGCGAGCAAGACCGGTAAAGCGCATGTCATCAAGTCGCACCATAATGTCGGTGGCCTGCCGGAACACATGAAGCTGCAGCTGGTCGAACCGCTGCGTGAGCTGTTCAAGGATGAGGTGCGCAAGCTGGGCCTGGCCTTGGGTCTGCCGCACGATATGGTCTATCGTCATCCTTTCCCGGGACCAGGTCTGGGTGTTCGTATCCTCGGTGAAGTGCGTAAAGAGTACGCCGACGTTTTGCGCCAGGCGGATGCCATCTTTATCGAAGAACTGCACGCTGCCGGCTGGTACGCTAAAACCAGCCAGGCTTTTACTGTCTTCCTGCCGGTCAAGTCGGTTGGTGTGGTCGGTGATGCCCGCCGTTACGCCTGGGTGGTGTCCCTGCGCGCGGTTGAAACCATCGACTTCATGACGGCGCGCTGGGCGCATTTGCCCTATGAACTCCTGGAGCGCGTCTCCAATCGCATCATCAACGAGATCGCCGGCATCTCGCGTGTCACCTACGATGTCTCCTCAAAACCTCCTGCTACGATTGAGTGGGAATGATCCCGCGTCTGGCAGTGGCCGGCATCACCAGGCACTAAACAACAGCTAAGCCCGCGATTGTGCGGGCTTTTTTGTATTTTTATCCGGCACTGACTGGCAACCTCTGGCACGTCCAAGCAGACTTTTTTCATGGCATTCTGGATGGTACTATGTGTCATCGATGCCATGATTGAGTCCGATACCATGCCATGAGGCTGCAGGTTGGCATGGTATTAAAGTAACGTAAGTTATTGATTCATGGTGTATATATAGCCTTGTGGAGGGCTATCTTTAGCATGGTATCGGCGACCGATGGGGACCGAGAACATGCTGACTGATACCAAGCTGCGCAGCCTGAAGGCGCAGGACAAGCTCTACAAGGTGAACGACCGCGATGGCCTCTATGTGGCCGTCACCCCGGCGGGGGCGATCTCCTTTCGCTACAACTACTCGATCATGCGTATCAGAGCCACTGTCTTCCAGGTGTCTCGGCTGGAGCCTTACGCCCTCCCGAGGTGTTCAAACGCTCGTCCACCTTTCTATGGTGTAAAAACGTATGGGAAAGTTGCGTTTGGACACCACGACCGGGCTGAGAGGCGGAGCCGATGCTCTTCAGCTAATTTGTCAAAGGGCCTGGAATGAAACCACCCGCCCTCAGTCAGCGTGACCAGGCAGTGTCATCTGCCCGATGAATTCCTTCGGAGTGATCCGCGGCATACGGCCGGCGTGTGCTGCTGTGAAGTGGCGCAAGCCGCCCCACAGGTCCTGATCGCCGATAAGGAAGCAGCGGTGCTTAGCGCGCGTGACGGCGACGTTAAGTAGGTTGGGTTTGTCCGACGCCCAACGGGCCGCTCCCGCCGTACGTTGGTCCAGGTTGCCTGCTTGCTGCTGTTCTCGGACAGCTCCGCAGCGTGCTCGCGCATGAGCTGGCGATTGGTGAGGCGGGCCCACCAACCCGGCCGACGCTCCTCGATCAGCGCCTTTTCGGTCTTGAGCAACTCGATCTGGCGCTTGCACAGCTTCCACTCGTCATCGTGCTGGGTGAACAACGAATCGGCCGCGGCATGGGCGCCGTGGGCGGCCTGGAGCTCTTGCGCAGCGACCTCGCAGAACGCCTCGACGGTCAAGCCTGTAAGTTCGCGCGAGAGCGCGGCGAAGCGGTCGAGTTGGGCTACCGACTGGCTGACTGCAGAGTCAGCCTCCACGAATAACCGTTTGGCTTCCGCGAAGGTTATGCCCACGTACTTGGTCCGCCAATGCCAGAGAGACTGGTGACGAATCGGATCGAAGCCCTTGGGCGGCTTGTCTCCACGTTTGGGCCCAGCGGAGCTGATGCTGCGAACGAAGGTATCGCGATTGCGCTTGTTGCCGAGCGCGCAACTGATCAGCCCCCAGGCATCTTCGTCCGACTTTGGGTGGTCATACGTGCCCTTGCTGTCCTGCACGACCCGGTTCGAGGTTACGACCATACTGCGCCGGAGCTTATAGCGCTGGTGGACCAGGGTCTGGACCAGGTCGTCGACGGATCGCGTCGAGATGCCTTGCACATAGGCTTGACGGCCGTCAGCGCCTTCTCGGTCATGCGCCTGGGCTCCAGAAAGCCCGGGAAATAGCTGCCCTTGCGCAGCTT
>JAJZHK010000044.1 GCA_021804565.1 Pseudomonadota bacterium
GCCGCTGCAGTCCGTGATTTGGCGCCGCGGCAACGACCGCAGATCGAGCGCAAGTGCCGCTTGAGCGGGCTTGAGCCGTTCAACTTCGACCGTCACAGCCTGTTCATCAATATCGGCGAGCGCACCAACGTCACCGGCAGCGCCCGCTTCAAACGGCTGATCAAGGAGGACAAGCAGGCCGAGGCCATGGAGGTGGCCTTGCAGCAGGTGCAGTCTGGCGCCCAGATCATCGACATCAATATGGACGAGGGCATGCTCGACTCGGAAAGGGTGATGGTCGAGTTTCTTCAGCGCATGGCCACCGAACCGGACATCTGCCGCGTCCCGGTCATGATCGACTCGTCCAAATGGGAGATCATCGAAGCCGGTCTGCGCTGTGTTCAGGGCAAGAGCATCGTCAACTCGATCTCGCTCAAAGAAGGCGAGGAGGAGTTTCTGCGCCGCGCCCGCCTGTGCTACCGCTATGGCGCCGCGGTGGTGGTCATGGCCTTCGATGAGCAGGGCCAGGCCGATACCCTGGAGCGCAAGAAGAGCATCTGCAAACGCTCCTACGATCTGCTCGTCGCCGATGGCTTTCCTGCCGAAGACATCATCTTTGACGCCAACATTTTTGCCATCGCCACCGGCATCGACGAGCACAACAACTATGCCGTCGACTTCATCGAAGCCTGCGCCTATATCCGCGATGAACTGCCCTATGCCTGGTCTTCCGGCGGGGTCTCCAACGTCAGCTTCTCGTTCCGCGGAAATGAACCGGTACGGGAAGCCATCCATGCCGTGTTTCTCTATCACGCCATACGCCATGGCCTGAACATGGGCATCGTCAACGCGGGACAGCTGGCGATCTATGACGATCTTCCCGAGGAACTGCGCGAACTCGTCGAAGATGTCGTGCTCAACCGGCGCGCCGATGCCACCGACCGTCTGCTCGCCGTCGCCGAGAACTATCGCCACCACAGCGGTGAAAAAGCCGCCACCCAGGATGATCAGGCCTGGCGCGCCTGGCCGGTCCAGAAAAGGCTTGAACACGCTCTGGTGAAAGGCATCAGCAGCCATATCGAAGCCGACACCGAAGAAGCGCGACAGCTGAGCACCCGCCCCCTCGACGTCATCGAAGGCCCGCTGATGAGTGGCATGAATATCGTCGGCGATCTGTTCGGGGCCGGCAAAATGTTTCTGCCGCAGGTGGTCAAGTCAGCGCGGGTGATGAAGCAGTCGGTGGCGCATCTGATCCCCTATATCGAAGCGGAAAAAGAGGATGTCAAAAGCAAGGGTCGCATCCTCCTCGCCACGGTCAAAGGCGACGTCCATGACATCGGCAAGAATATCGTGGGCGTGGTTCTCGCCTGCAATGGCTACGACATCATCGACCTCGGCGTCATGGTGCCGGCCGATCGCATCCTCGCCGCCGCCCGTGAGCACCAGGTCGACATCATCGGCCTGTCGGGGCTGATCACCCCCTCACTCGACGAGATGGTGCACGTCGCCAAAGAAATGCAAAGACTGGACTTTCATGTGCCGCTGCTGATCGGCGGCGCCACCACCTCGAAAGCGCATACCGCCGTTCGCATCGAACCACAGTACCGCAATGACGCCGTCGTCTACGTCGCCGACGCCTCGCGCGCCGTCGGCGTGGCCACCTCCCTGCTCTCGGCAGAGATGAAGCCGGCTTTCGTCGCTGAGCGCCAGAGCGAATACCAGGCGGTCCGTGACCGTATGGCCCAGAGGCGCCCCGCCGCGGAACGACTGAGCTATGAACAGGCACGGGCCATGCGCTTTCAAGCGCCCTGGCAAGCCGAGGACATCAGCACGCCGCGCCAGCTCGGTCGACAGACTTTACGAGACTTCCCGCTCGAAAAACTGCTGCCTTACATCGACTGGACGCCCTTTTTCATCTCCTGGAATCTGGCCGGCAAATACCCGGCCATTCTCGAAGATGCGGTCGTCGGTGAGGCAGCGCGTTCCCTCTGGGCGGATGCCCAGGCCATGCTCGAGCACATCGTCCGTGAGCGCAGTCTGCAAGCCCACGCGGTTTTTGGGCTGTGGCCGGCCAACAGCGTCAATGCCGAAGACATCGAGGTCTATGCCGATGAAACGCGCACGCAGGTGATCGCCAAGCTCCATCACCTGCGCCAGCAGAGTGACAAGGTGAGCGGCAAACCGAACTACAGCCTCAGCGACTTCATCGCCCCGCGAGGGGTCCTGCCGGATTACATCGGCGGCTTTGCCGTCACCACCGGACATGGCGCCGATGAGATGGCCCGGGCTTACGCTGACGCCGGCGACGACTACAGCGCCATTCTCGTCAAGGCCCTGGCTGACCGCCTGGCCGAGGCTTTCGCCGAATACCTTCATGAAAGGGTCCGGCGCGAAGACTGGGGCTATGCAACAGACGAGCAATGCAGTCTTGATGACCTGCTCCACGAGCGTTACCGCGGCATACGGCCGGCTCCTGGCTATCCCGCCTGCCCTGACCATACCGAAAAAGCCACCCTCTTTGCACTGCTCGACGCCGAGCAGCAGACCGGCCTACGCCTCACCGAGCACTTTGCCATGTGGCCGGCCGCGGCGGTCAGCGGATTCTATCTGGCCCACCCCCAGTCCTGTTACTTCAACGTCGGCAAGATAGAGCGCGACCAAGTGGCCTCTTACGCCACCCGTAAAGGCTGGAACACGCGCGAAGCCGAACGCTGGCTGGCCCCCAACCTAGGGTATGAACCGGACTGAGGCGAGTCGATCTATCAGCGCGCTCAGCGCCTGGGCGCTGGCTACGCCCAGCCGATTCATCCAGGGTTTGGGCAGTTTGTAGCTCAACTCGTAAACCTGGTGATCAGCGCACAAAGCGCTGATCCAATGGTCGCTGGTGGCCAATTCATCGACCAGATGGAGCTCCAGCGCCTGACGCGCGAACCAGTGCTCACCCGTTGCCACCTTGTCCAGATCGAGCACCGGCCGGTGCTCGGCCACGAAGCTCTTGAAGAGAACGTGGGTCGACTCCAGCTCCTCTTTGAATTTGGCCCGACCTTCCTCGGTATTTTCACCGAGCAGGGTCAGGGTGCGTTTGTAGGCACCCGCCGTATGCAGTTCGATATCGACCTCATGCTTTTGCAGAAAACGATGCAGATTGGGCAGCTGCGCCACCACCCCGATGGAGCCGATCACCGCAAAGGGGGCCGCCACGATACGGTCGGCAACGGCAGCCATCATATAGCCACCGCTGGCCGCCACCTTGTCGACGCAGACGGTCAGCTGCAGGCCGGCCTGGCGCAGGCGGTGCAGTTGGGAAGCGGCCAGACCATAGCCATGGACGACACCGCCGGGGCTTTCCAGGCAGAGCACCACCTGGTCCTGACCGGCTTGTGCCACCGACAGCAAGGCCGTGATCTCTTCGCGTAGATGCGCGACGGCCGAGGCCCGCATATCCCCGTCAAAACGCAGAACAAAAGCACGCTTGCGCTCCTGCTGCTGACGTTCCTTGGCCTCCCGCTTGCGCTCGCGCG
Source organism: Pseudomonadota bacterium (assembly GCA_021804565.1). GTDB lineage: Bacteria > Pseudomonadota > Gammaproteobacteria > Pseudomonadales > Moraxellaceae > JAJZHK01. The sequence continues at coordinate 3,501 of JAJZHK010000044.1, forward strand.
CCCAGGCTTTATAGGCTTTTTCATCCAGCAGCTCGATCTGCAACTGCTGCCGATAATCGGCGTAGCGATCGTTGAGCTGACGCAGTTCGAAATGACCTTCCGATGAACGCTGGCGACGCACGGCGGCTACCAGGATCAGCAGCATCGCGACGGCAGCGAGCCAGGTCAGCGTTTTGGCCAGGAAAAGAACATAATCGAGGAATGCGTGCTGCATAAGGGCTCTCCGTGCTTGAGTCTGAGGCGATGTTAACCTGAATCATCGCGTCACGGTGAGACCCCGGCGGTCTGTCCGGCTTCATAGCTCGCGGCAGTGCAGCTCTATCAGTTGCCTGGCGATACTCAAAGGTGGCGGCAGCAGGATGTCCTCGCCAGGCTCGACCCAGCGGGCCGCCCGTATCTCGCGCGGATCACAGTGAATCTCGCCGGACTGGTAGTCGGCCATGAAGCCAAGCATCAGCGACTGCGGAAAAGGCCAGGACTGGCTGCTGACATAACGCAGATGATCGATGCGCACCCCGACCTCCTCCATCACCTCGCGGTGCACCGCTTCCTCAGCGGATTCGCCGGCTTCGATAAAACCCGCCAGGGTGCTGAAAAATGGTTGTACGAAACGCACGCCCTGCGCCAGCAGCATGGAGCGGCCTCGCCGCACCAAGACGATGATGCAGGGGTTGATGCGCGGATAATAGTGCTCCTGGCAGCTCGTACAGACCCGCGCCCTTTCTTCGGCATGCGCCTGCAAAGCCTGGCCACAGCGCGAGCAAAAGCGGTACTGGCGTGACCACAGGACCACCTGTGCGGCGCGCACCAGCACCGCCTGCTCCTCTGCGCTGGCCAGCATCAGCAACTCGCGCAGGCGGCGTGCCGGCCGCGTCGGCTCATCACGAGCCTCGACCGCCACATAACCTTGACCATGCCAGGTGCCGAGCGCGTGGATATGCTCAGGCAAGGGCTGGTAGGGCAGCTCAGCCTGCGTCCAGAACAAGCCCTGCTGAGGGCACAGCAGACCGCTCTCGCCCACCCACACCCAGCGCTGTGAACGCAGATCCTCGGGCAAGACACTGGCCGGCTGAAAGCTCATGCAGCGATGCGTCCACTCACCGGGAAGCCCAGTTGCGCCATGCTGTTTTCAGCCAGCAGGAGCACCGCGTCACCGATAGGCTTGTGCGCCTCCAGACTTTCCAGGTAGTAGTCAACGCTGGAAATGGCATCGGCCAGCAGTTCCATATCGGTCATCTGCGGTACCACCTCGGCGCGCAGCAGACGATGATCGATATAGGCGGAGGCCTGTTGCAGCACGGCCTCCGCACGCAAGACCCCCAAAAAAGCCATCCCCCCGGCCACCGAACTCAAGGTTGACGGGACATTGGCCAGGTGCAAACGGTCGTAGTTGGCTTCCATAAAGGAGGTGATGGCCCGCTTGGCCAAAGACAGCCCTGAGCGTGACTCGGCCACCAGGGTGGCGCGCGCCTCATCGAGCTGATGCGGGGAAACCCGCGCATCGGCCTGCCCCCAGTCCATCCCCGGCGTGACATCCCGGAGCAAACGCGACATCGCATCCTCGACCTCGAGGATCAAATCGACCAGCGCCGCCAGCTCTTCGCTCTCCAGGGGTCCAGGGCCTTGTGCAAAACGATCGGCCCAGCCCTGCATACGCTGACTGATTTCATGAAGGCTGAGCATCTTCAGGGTCTGCGCCAGGCGCCTGAGCTGCTCCTGCACCGAGGTACCACTGCTCGCCTCGAGAACCCCGCGTGACATCATGTCGAGGTGGTCCTTGAGCTGCGCCAGTTCCTCAGCCAGCACCGAACTGACGGTACGGATGACCGAGTGTCCCGGCCCGCACATCAGGTCGAACTCCTCGGTGAGCCGTCGCTCGCTGAGTGCGTAGCGGTTCAGCCCATAGTCAGCCTGCAACTGCGCCAGCAGGGGGTCGAGCGGATCCGCCAAAGCGACCAGGTAGAGGGCCGTGCGCAAGCCTGCCGGGGGCAAGCTCAGGGGCTGACCCTGGCGCAGCTGGCTGAGCATGCGTTCGATGCGCATGAGAAACTGCTTGCGTGGCGGACTGATGCTGATGCCCTGCTGCACCGCCGCAACGCTCGCCTCGAGCACAGCGCGCAAGGCCTGCTCCTGCGGCGTCATCAACAAGAGCTGCAGCCTTTGCAAGGCGCGCCGCATCCAGTGCAGGTGGCCGGCATCCTCCGCCCCACCCAGCCAGGCAAGCAGACCGGTGCGATAGACCTGTCCCACCTGTGCCAGTGCTCGCGCTCGCGCCGCCGCTTCGATGGCCGGTCGCGTCTGCACGGGGACATCGATCAAGGCCAGCTCGGGCAGGAGCTCGCCATCGGCCAAAGCCGGCAGGGCACAGCGCTGGCGCAACTGCTGCAGCGCCGGCAGCAAAAGCTGCGGCCACAGGGCGTGCTTGATCTGTGCGTACTCCAGATAGCGCGACAGCACCATCAGCGCATAGCCGATGGCGGACAGATCAGCGTGTCTAGCCGACTCATCCTCCCGGCCAGGCAAGTCACGCACCAGATCACGCGCCAGCAACAGTATATCGTCAGCCCAACGCAGGCCCGCCACATGCAGGGCGCCCCACGCCTGGGTCAGACCAGCGATCACCGTACCCAGAGCTTCTTCGCTGGACTCCTCGAGATAGGACTCCAGCTGCGACTGCACCTGCACCAGCGTGGCATCGACCTCAGCTTTGATCAAGTTCAGCGAGGATATATCCACCTGCTGTCCCATACTGCCTTCCTTGCCACGGTTGTTCTTATCGAAAATTATGAGTCTTTGACACTATTATGCAAGTAGATTGTAAACTGAAACTTGTGCCGGCAGACCCCGGCCCGGTGCTCAAGACCACAGGGCCGCCTCGCCCAGCGCCTGCAGGGATCGTGCGTGGCGCTGCAACTCTTCCGGGGTCGCCATCTGCACGCGCAGGGCGGCAGTTTGTGCAGCGATGGCGCGCGGCGCCTCAGCCTGCTGTGGCGAGCCATCAGCGCCCTCGTTGCCGCCACCAAAAGCCAGACCGACCTGGCCTCCGGTCATCGCCAGATAGACGTCGGCGAGGATCTCGGCGTCGAGCAGCGCGCCATGGAAGCTGCGATCGCGCTCTTCCACAGCATAGCGTCTGGCCAGCGCATCGAGCGAATTACGCTGTCCCGGATGCAGTGTTTTGGCCATCACCAGGGTGTCGGTAATGGCACACAAGGAAGCCAGACCGGGATGTGTCGGGCGCCAGCGACGCAACTCGCTGTCGATGAAGCCGACGTCAAAAGGCGCATTATGGATGATCAGCTCGGCGCCAGCGACGAACGCCAGCAACTCCTCGGCGATGCTGGCAAATAGCGGCGCCTGCTTCAAGCTGTCCCAGGTCTTGCCGTGCACGCGGGTGGCCTCGGCATCGATCTCGCGCTCAGGGTTGAGCTCATAGTGAAAACAGCGACCACTGCGCTTGCGTTGGATGAGTTCTACGGCACCGATTTCTATCAGCCGGTGCCCCTGCTCAGGATAAAGACCGGTGGTTTCGGTGTCGAAAATAATCTGGCGCATATCAGGGTCTCGCTAGCATCTCATCGATGGCCTTGTTGGCCAAACCATCGACACGCTCGTTATCAACATGACCGGCATGCCCCTTCACCCAATGCCAACTGACCTCATGCCGGCTCTGCTCGGCATCGAGGCTCTGCCAAAGATCAATGTTTTTCACCGCGCCCCCTTGCGACGTCCGCCAGCCACGCTGCTTCCAGCCGGCCAGCCAGCGATTCATGCCATCGCAGACATAGCGAGAGTCGGTATAGACGGCAATCTGGCAACTGCGCTCCAAAGCCTTCAGCCCGGCGATCACCGCCATCATCTCCATGCGATTGTTGGTGGTCATTGCGGCGCTGCCGTAGAGTTCTTTTTCATGGCCCCGACAACGCAAAAGCGCACCCCAGCCGCCTGGCCCGGGATTACCCCGGCAAGCGCCGTCGGCGTATAGCTCGACCTGATCCCGTTCCACCGTTACCAAACCTGCACCCCATGTTCCACACGACCTGCCCCATGATGGCTGAGTCAGCAGCGCTTGTCATCCTCATCATGGGCCTGCATGGGGGTCGGCATCCATTTCCAGGACGCCCTGGCGCGTGGCCAGACCGCCTGCAGCATGGGTGGACGTATCAGCCGTCTTTGCCGCTTGTAGGCGAGCACCGCATAGACGGCCGCGCTGGCTGGATGACGACGCAGGAAAGGCGCCGTGAACAGCCGCCAGAACCAGCCGGCGGCACGATCATGCGGCGGATCAAAGCCGGTGAAGGCGATATCCTCCAGTTCACAATCGAGCAGTTCCAGCCAATCGCCCAGACGGGGCACGCCGACCCGCATGGCCGTCGGCAGCTTTTGACCGTATCCGAGCAGACGCAGCAGGCCCCACAAGCTCCATGGGTTGAAACCCAAAATCAGCAAATGGCCGCCCGCGTGGAGAACGCGCAGGCTCTCGCGCAACACGGCCCGCGGCCGCAGCGAGGCATCAAGGGCGTGATGGAGCACCACCAGATCGAGACTCTCATCGGCAAAAGGCAGGCACTCTGCGGCTCCGACCAGGGTGCTGCCAACCTCGGAGCGCCATTGCTGTGGCGCGGACAAGAGATGGATTTTATGGACCATCCGGCTTTCCTGGAGCAGAAAAACCGGCGCGCCACAGCCGATCAGCAGCGCCCGCTGGCCAGGGCAGCGCGCCAGCATGGCCAGCACCATATGCCGCTCCTCCTGAAGGAGGCGACGACCCAAAGCGCTCCACCATACATTGTGCGGCACATCCTTACCTTGTTCGGGCATCAAACCTCCGGCTGCATCGATCCAGCAATCCACCTTACACTATAAACCTCTTACCTGATCTAGGAGAGGCTGATGATCATCCACGCCCTACCCGCTTTCAGCGACAATGTGATTTGGGCGATCGAGCACGAAGATCGCCTCTACTGGGTTGACCCTGGCGATGCGCAAGCCGCCGCTGCCGTCCTGCGTCCCGGCCTGCAGGCCTGCGCCATCCTGCTGACCCACCACCACGCCGACCATTGCGGCGGGGTGCCGGAACTGCTGGCCCGCTGGCCGCAGCTGCCTGTTTACGGCCCGGCCGATGAGCGCCTGCCCTGGGTGAGCGAGGTGCTCCAGCACGATCAGCGGATCGAAGCAGGACCGGGCCTGAGCTTGCGCGCCATCGCCTGCCCCGGCCACACCCGCAGCCACATGAGCTACCTGCTGCGCAGCGCTGAGGACGAACAGGAGCATCTGTTTTGCGGCGACACCCTTTTCAGCGCCGGGTGCGGCCGCCTGTTCGAAGGCGATGCCAGCGACTTGCTGCTGAGCCTGTCGCGTTTACGCGCCTTGCCCGCGTCCTGCCGGGTCTACCCTGCCCACGAATACACGGCCGCCAATCTCAGTTTTGCGCGTGCGCTGCTGCCGCAGGACCGCGCCATAGCCGACTATACAGATTTTGTAACAAGTCGGCGAAAACTCGATCAATACACCCTGCCGAGCAGCATTGTTCTCGAAAAAGCGGTCAATGTCTTCTTGCGCTGGGATGATCCGCTCCTCATCGAGGCATTGTGTGATCGGCATCACGGTCTGACGCGCGACCCCCGCTCTATTCTGGGGCAGTTGCGCCGGGACAAAGATGTCTATGTGGCCCGCGACCTGGACTGAAGCCGGTTTGGGGTGGCGATCAAGGCGAATTGTTGTCTAGAATGGGCTCGGCGCCGGCAGACGTCGGGACGAGCGAGGATGTGGGGATGCGATATCGATGATTTGCAAGCAGCTGAGCACCAAGAAGGGCCGTCCCTGCAGGGGTTTAGGCGCTCCGGTCGTACTGGTCGCCGCCCTGCTGGCCGCCTGTAGCGGCCTGCCCAGCCGTCCAGCGCCCCACCTCAGCAGCCTGCCTGGTGAGGCACCTAGTGCCCATGCCCTGGCCACCCGTGATGCCGATCCGGTGCCCGCTCATCTTCTCGCGGATCATCAGGCGCCTGGCAATGTTCCCATGGCGGATGACGACGCCGAAGCCACCATGGTCGACCCCATCACCCTCGATGCCCAGGCCTTGAACAGGTTTGGTGACCTGTGGGCGACGTTGCGGGCCAGCGATGACATCGCCGTTGCCGATCAGGAGCGTGTGCGGGCCCAGCAGGCCTGGTTCAGCGGCCATCAGGCCTATATCGACCGTATGTGTGCGCGCGCTTCACGTTACCTCGCCTACACCGTAGCCCAGGCTCAGGCCCGGCATATGCCGCCCGAGCTGGCCTTGCTGCCGGTGATCGAGAGTGCCTACGATCCTTTTGCCGTGTCCTCCGCGCAAGCGACGGGCATCTGGCAGTTCGTTCCGGGGACGGCACAGGTCTATGGCCTGCGTTTGAGCTGGTGGTATGACGGCCGCCGCGACATCATCGACTCCACCGCCGCCGCCTACACCTTTTTGGGCGACCTCTATCGCAAATACCATGACTGGAACCTGGTGCTGGCGGCCTACAATGCCGGCCCGGGTGTCATCGACCGCGCCATAGCGCGCAACCAAGCCGAGCATCGACCCACCGACTACTGGTCGTTGACGCTGCCTGCCGAGACCATGGCCTATGTGCCCCGCTTTCTCGCCGTGCTCGACATCGTTCGCCACAATGAGGCTTTCGGGGTACACCTCAGCCCCATCGTCAACCAGCCCTATTTTCGCAGCATCACGCTGACCCGGCCTATCGATCTCAAAGCGGTCGCCGACCTGAGTGGCATCGATCTGCAGGAGCTGAGCCTGCTCAATCCGGGCTTGCGTCACGAAGCCAGCGACCCGCAGAGCGCACAGCATCTCCTGGTACCCGCCAAGACACCGCCCAGCTTCGATCTGGCTTTGCAGCAACTGCCTGAACCCAAGCGTATGGCGACACGCAGCTACCGTGTCCGCCGGGGTGACACCATCTATCACATCGCCCGCCGCTTTGGCATGGATGTCGCTCAGTTGCGCAGTCTCAACCACCTGCATGGCATCAGCCTGCATCGCGGACAAACCCTGCAGGTGGCGGTCGCCGAGGGGGAGGCTGTCACCCACCATACGCTGGCGACGCGACAGCTGGCCAGCAGCCATGGCCACGACCGGCGGTGCATACGCTACGCCGTGCGCCGTGGTGATACGCTGTTCTCGATCAGCCGCCGCTATCGCGTCAGCGTCGGCGATATCAAATCCTGGAATCATCAGCATCACAAGCTGCACCCAGGCCAGGATCTGGTGATCTACGTCGCCACCAACGACGACAACAGCTAGAGCTAGTCTGGATAGCCGGTGATCGAGCGCAGCTCGTGATAGAGCGGACGCAGGCGCCCGTACATGCGGCTCCAGACCCGCTCATAGAGCTGATGATAAAGCTGCTGACGCTGGGGATCAGGCACAAACCTCTCGCCCACGCGACACATCGCCGCCACCGCCTGTGCATGATTGGCATGCAGACCGAGACCGACCGCAATATTCATCGCCGCACCCAGGCCTGAGGTCTCGTAGGTGTGCGGCCGCTCGGCCACCAAGCCCATGATGTCAGCGGTGATACGCATGACCTCATCGGACTGTGAGCCACCACCGGACACCCGCAGGACCTTGATACGGCGACCGGTACGCTTTTCGATATGGGCACGCCCTTCGCGCAAGGAGTAGGCCAGACCTTCGATGATGGCGCGGTAGACATGCGCACGCTCATGGACGTCACCAAAGCCGATCATCGCCCCCTTGGCCTCGCGCCCTGGCTCACGCACACCTGGTGTCCAGTAAGGCTGCAGCATCAAGCCCATGGCTCCGGCCGGCGTTTCCCGCAAGAGATCATCGAACAGGCTTTCGACGATCAGGCCCTCATCCTCAGCGCGCTGCAATTCAGGATGACCAAACTGCTCCTTGAACCATTGCACCATCCAAAAGCCACGAAAGGTCTGCACCTCGGTCAAATAAGCCTGGGGCACGGCCGCCGGGTAGGCCGGCAGCAAGGGTCGCACTTCGTAGTAACGCCCTTGCGTGGTGTTGATCGTCGCGGTGGTGCCATAGCTGATGGCCCCCATATGCGGCTCCAGACAACCGGATCCCAAGACTTCACAAGCCTTGTCAGCGCCCGCGGCGATCAGCGCCAGGCCCTGCGGCAAACCGGTCTCGGCCGCCGCCCGGGCACTGATCATGCCCATGCAGTGGGCCGGCTCAAACAGCCTGGGCAGCATCTGCGGACGCACCGGCAAGGCCGACCACTTCCAACTCCAGGGGCGCTCCCAGGCCTGACGCTTGAAGTCAAAGGGCAGATAGCCCACCTGGGCACTGACCGCATCGACGTATTCGCCACACAAGCGATAGTTGAGATAGCCGGACAACAACAGGAACTTGTGTGTACGCGCCCATAGCTCAGACTCATTCTGCGCCATCCAGACGCACTCGGCCTGGCGGCGGAAACGCTCGACGGCGTCACTCACCCCCAGCGTCGCCAGCAGTGAACGCCAAGGCTGGGGCATGACCGCCACCTTGGCGACCTCACGCTGATCCAGCCAGGTGATCGCCGGACGCAGCGGCTGGCCTTGCTCGTCGACCGCCACCACCGTGCCTCTTTGCGTGGTCAAGGCGACGCCACGCAGGCGTTGCGGATCGATCCCCTGCTGCCAGAGCTGACGACAGGCTCGGGCGATCGCCTGCCAGTACAGATCAGCGTCTTGCTCGGCCCAACCGGGCTGTTCAGCATGGTAGACGGGATCGAAACGCTCCTGCACGCGGGCAATCAGCTCACCACGCGTATCAAAGACCAGGGCACGGGCGCTTTGGGTTCCGACATCCAGGGCCAAGAGCCAGCTCATCGCGCCTCCTCAGCGGGCAAGCTGTAGTGGGTCTGCCATAGCTGCTGGTAGCGGCTGAGCTCCTGCTGCCAGCGCTGCATATCCCAGCCCAGCTCCTGTCGGCACAGGTCGCCGATGCGCGGCAGAAACTCCGCCCCCCCCTGCGGCCAGAGCAAACCGATACGGGTACGCCTGAGCAGCAGGTCATCGAGATGCACGACCTGCTCATGACGCAAGGACCAGCGCAGCTCCGCCCAGCTATAGGTGAGGCCCGGCAGCAGTTGATCCTCTCCGGCTTGCGTCTGTGCGGCCAGTTCGACGGCGGCCGCCCCAAAACGTGAGCCCAGGCGGCCGGCTGGCGCCGCAGCGAAGACCGGCTCACCGCGGTCGCGGACCTCGATGCCGAGGCGTGGTGCAGCGGCACGCAGGGCATCGATGGCAATCTGGCGGAAGGTGGTCAGCTTGCCTCCGGTGACGGTCACCAGGCCCTGTTCGAGAAATACCGAATGGTCGCGTTTCTCCTGCGAGGGATGCAGGCCCTTGCCCGAACTGACGATAGGGCGTACACCGCTGAATGTCGCCAGGACGTCGGCGGCGACCAGCTTCGCCGAAGGGAACTGGCTGTTGGCGGCGCGCAAGAGGTAGTGCAGCTCTTCATGGCTGATATGCGCCTCCTGGTCGAGATCATCGCGGTGATCGAGATCGGTGGTGCCGACCAGGGTGCGCCCCTCCCAGGGATAAATAAAGACGGCACGGCCATCATCAGGATGCATGAAGATCGCCGCCTCTGACACCGCCAGCCGGTCCTGGCTGAGCACCAGGTGGCTGCCGCGCAGGGGACGCACGCGCGGGGTCAGGGCCAGTGGCGCACGCAGCCTGTCGGCCCAGGCGCCGGTGGCATTGATCAGCACCCGACAGGGCAGCTCCACCACCTCGGCATTGAGAACGTCGCGCAGACGTACACCCACAACCTCGCCAGCGTACTGCAGGGGTGCCTCGACACGCGTGTAGTTACGTAGACAAGCACCCGCCTGCTGCGCCTCGGCGAGGACGCGCAAGACCAGCCTGGCGTCATCGACCAGGGCGTCGGTATAACGCGACGCGCCACGCAAGCCGGGCTCACGATAGCCTGGCATCTGCGCCAGGAAGCCGGCCTTTTTGACATAGCGATGATCGCGGACGCGCGCCAGCAGATCGTAGACACGCAGGAGCAGACCAAACACCCAAGGCCCCGGAAAAGCGTTCTCGTAATGGGCGAACCAGTAACCGAGACGCGTCACCAGCCCGGGGGCTTCACGCAGCAAGCGCTCACGCTCCACCAGCGAGTGCCAGGTCAGGCGAATATCGCCGGAGGCAATATAGCGCAGGCCACCATGCACCATCTTCGAAGAGCGGCTCGATGTGCCCCAGGCATAGTCTTGCTGTTCGACCAGCAAGGTTTTCAAGCCACGACGTACCGCCTCGCGCGCGACACCTGCCCCGGTGATACCGCCACCGACAACGATCACATCCCAATCGACGGCCTTGAGTTCGGCCAGTGCCTGACGTTCGTTCACCCTCACCTATGCTCCCTGATGATCTTGATCCAACTCTAATAATTTGCCCGGATTGAGCAGCCCCTGCGGGTCAAAATGCTGGCACAAGGCATGGATCGCCCGTAGACCGGCGACACCCTTCTCGGCCTGCAAATAGGGGGCATGGTCGATGCCGACGCCATGCTGGTGGCTGATCGTCGCGGCATGGGCGACGATGGCCTCGCTGGCACGCTTTTTCAGTTTCTGCCAGCGCGCCTGGGTCCGCTCATAGCTGTCGGCACAACGATAAAAATAGGTGGTATAGATGCTCGAGCCTTCGCCGTACATATGCGACAGGTGGCTGAAGGCAAGGACCCGCTCACCCTCATCGGCCAAGCCCTGGCGCAAGCTGGTCTCGATGGCCTCCACCGTTTGCGGCAGCCTTGACCAGTCGACGGCTGTCTCCAGCGTGTCGACGGCATAGCCAAGACGCCACAGGGACTCGCGCAGATAGGGTGAACGAAAACGCACCGCCTGCCAGCGTTGGCCTAGCATGCTGCCGGTATCGACGCCACCATGGGCCGCCAGCACACGGCGCAGACGCGCACGCAGCGTCGCCACTTCAGCACGGCTGCCGGTGAGACCGAAGGTCAGCATGCACTTGCCGGCACCGATGCCACGCAAGCGCAGATAGCGTTCCAGCCACGCCACGGCGCGGGCATGACCGGCCAGAATCAGATGGGCGCGCGTCTCTTCCGGAAGCGACAGACGCAGCATGGACAGCGGCGTACGCTGTTGCACCAGTTCGCGCACACAAGCCAGGGCACGGGCAGCGTCAGGCACGAAGGCGACATGGAAACGCTCCTGCTCAGGCAGACGGCTGACCCGCAGGGCAACATCGGTGATCACCCCGAAACGGCCTTCCGATCCGAGCAGCATCTCGCGCAGATCAGGCCCGGCACTCGAAGCCGGCAGCGCTGGAATATCCCAGGAGCCGCTGAGGGTCTCGACATGACCGCCGGCAAAAAGCTGCTCGATCCGTCCATAGCGCATCGATTGCTGACCGCTGGAGCGACTGGCCACCCAGCCGCCGACCGTCGACAGCTCATAAGACTGCGGAAAATGTCCCAGCAGGAAGCCGTGCTGACGCAGTTGGGCCTCCACCTCTGGGCCCGGAGTCCCGGCGCCAAAGTGGGCAATCTGGGCGACCGGGTCCAGGCTGAGCAGACGATTCATACGCTGCAAGGACAAGGTCAGCACCGGACGATCGCCTGGCAGGGGATTGATATGACCGACCACCGAGGTCCCACCGCCGTAGGGGATGACGGTCACCTGCAGCTGGCGCGCCGCATCGAGCAGGGCTCGCACCTCCTCCCGGCTCGATGGCTGCGCCACGGCATCAGGGTAGTGCTGCAGATGACCGCTGCGCAAAGCCAGCCAGTCCGGCAGACTCTGACCGCGCGCGTGGCGCAGGCGCAGCTCAGGATCGATCGACCATCCCTGCCGGGCTTGCAGACGGCTGGCCGGCACTGCGGCCAAAGCCTGCTGCAAGGTGGCATCCGGCAGCGCTTGCGCCGGACCTAGATGCTCGCGCAGATACGTCTGTGCCTGCTCGGTCGCTGGAAAATCCTCACCTTCATGCCCCCAGGCATTCCACTGCCGCATACCTCACCTCTCTCATCTTCGCCGTCATCTTAGTGCAGCACAGCACTGAGAATAAGGCCCGTTGCGACCACCACGATAGACAAAAGAGGACAGCCTTCAGGCGGGATTGGCCACCACCAGCAGGCGGGTCATGTACTGCTCGCCGAGCGCAGTCAACTGCCAATGTGGATCGCCGGCTGCGCGGCTGTCACGCAGGCGAGTGATCAGGCCCAAGGAGCGCAGCTGCACCCGCAAAGCACTAAAACTGAGGTCGCTCAAACGCACATCGGTCATGGCATGGGCTTTCGGACGCAGCTGTTGTGCATCGGCCATGCCCGTGCTACGCAGGGCCTCGGCGATACGGTCATGCAGGACCGCCTCAGGCTGTGGCTGGCCGAGGTGCGGAGCGATCATCAAGAACAGCTCATTCCAGCTCAGACGCGTGCGCAGGTTCATGATCTCGCAATGGCCGCCGGCATAGACATTGGCTTGATAGGCGATGTCCACCTTGTCCTGGCCTTGCGCCAGATTCTCCAGCCGCGACTGGCCAAGCAGCCACTGCTCACGCTCATTTTCCATTTGCGTGATACGCGCCTGTGCATCACGCAGCTTGTCTTTGAGGTTCTCATCGGCGGCGGTGGCGGCAACCCATCCGCGCGCTGGACGCGCCTGCATCAATTGCGGCAAGGAACGGCGCAAGGACTGCGCCAGATCGTCCACTTCGCGCCAGGTCACGACCATGCCTTTGGCCATGTCGGCACGAAACTCCTGGAAACGCAGACGCCCTTGCGTGCTATTTTCCTGCCAGCTCGGCGGGCGCTCTGCCGGCGCATCATGCATGAGCACCAGCACCGGCTTTTGCTTATGACGGGCATAGACCACTTCCTGATGGGTGCGACTGATGCCACTGGCGGTCAAGGTCCCGTAGCGGCTGCCGAGCAGCAGGAGCACGTAGTCGCACTCGTCGATGCGCGACCTGATTTTTTGCCATTGCGCCCGCTCATCGGCATGTTCCTGGTCGCGAAAGAACACCGGCAAGCAGCGCAGCTCAGGCAAAACCTCAAAAACCTTGCTCCGTGCCTCGATCAGATCGAGATAGGTTGCGCTGATAAACACCTGAAAAATCTTATTCACTGCCACAGCATCTCATCCTTAGGATCACTGCGTAAGTTTGGCCGGCTGATGATAACCCGACCCGCCCGAGGCTCCAAGCTCAACTGAAGCGGGCCATCTCCACATCCGGCATGTCCCGACCCAGAAAACGACTTCCCAGGGTTTGAAAGCGCAGGGGAATATCGGTCACCACGTAACGATATTGCGGCGCGCGTCTTTGCGGGTTGGCCAGCTGGCGCTCCTGGAGCACCTGCGCCGCCTGCTCCGCCACGGTCAGCGCGGAGTCCACCAGACGTACCGAAGGCCCGGCCACCTCCTGGAGCAAAGGTTTGAGCAGGGGGTAGTGCGTACAGCCGAGAACCAGGGTGTCGATATTTTCAACAAACACCGGTTTCAGGTACTCGCGCGCCGTCAGCCGGGTGACTTCATGATCGAGCCAGCCCTCCTCGACCAGAGGCACAAACAGCGGACAGGCCTGCGAGTAGACCCGCACCCCGGCACGCAAGGCCTGTATGCTGCGCGCGTAAGCGTTCGAGTTGATGGTCGTCGGCGTACCTATCACCCCGATGGCCTGGCGATCGCTGAGCTCTATCGCAGCGCGCGCACCGGCATCGATCACATCAAGGACCGGTACATCAACACGCGCCTTGATCACCTCACTGGCCACAGCCGCCATGGTATTGCAGGCGATCACCAGCAGCTTGACCTGACGCTCCATCAGGTAATCGGCAATCTGGGCGCTGAAGGTCTGTATGGTTTGTACCGACTTGACGCCGTAAGGCACCCGTGCGGTGTCGCCAAAATAGATGATGTTCTCAAAAGGCAGGCGCTCCATCAGCGCACGCACAACGGTCAAGCCGCCTATGCCGGAGTCGAAGACCCCGATCGCGTGCTGTGCATTCGCCGTCACGAACATCTCCTCATCGGCACCGACAGGAAGCATAAAAAAAAGGGGCTCATGGCCCCTTTGATGATCACGGCTAAGCGATAAGCTGCTTAACTGATCTTACGATTTTGGAGCGGGAAACGAGACTCGAACTCGCGACCCCAACCTTGGCAAGGTTGTGCTCTACCAACTGAGCTATTCCCGCGAAGTGGGCGGCATTTTATGAAGTCATTATCGACGTGTCAACATCTTTTTATGCAGGAACTACGCTCACGGACACCGCCTTTGGCCTGCCGGGTCTTGGGCTCGACGCCTGGGACCGCTAATATAGTCGGCCAAGGAGAAACAAGGAGGCTTTCTCGATGAGTTTAGCTGGCTGGGTGGAGCGAGCCCTGTTGACCGATACGCTGCGCGAGCAACTGCGCGTCAGTTCCAAGCGCCTCGGCAGTCTCGGGCATGACGCCTGGGGCTTCGATGCCCAGGTCCATCGTCGTGCTTTGGCGCTGTGCAAACCACTGACCGATCTCTATTACCGGACCCAAGTCCTCGGTCTTGAGCACGTCCCCCGCCATGGACGACTTCTGGTGGTCGCCAATCACAGCGGTTTTCTGCCTATGGATGGCCTGCTCCTCGGCGTCGCCCTGGCCACCAATCCTCATGGCGCCCGCATGCCACGCGCCATGATCGAGCGCTTCTTTCCCAGCGTCCCTTATATCGGCAATCTCTTCAATGCCCTCGGTGCGGTACTCGGCGACGTTCGCAACTGCGCTGACATGCTGCGCGAGGAGGAAGCCGTCATCGTCTTTCCCGAAGGCGTGCGCGGCACCGGCAAGGGCTGGCAACGGCGCTACCAGCTGCAGCGCTTTGGGCATGGCTTCATGCACCTGGCTGGCCAGACCGCCACCCCGATTCTGCCGGTCGGTATCGCCGGCTGCGAAGAATCCTTTCCGATGTTCGGCAATCTGGCGGGGCTGGCGCACAGCCTGGGCCTGCCTTATGTGCCCATCGGCCTGCCCCTGTTGCCCAGCCGGGTCGTCATCAGCCTGGGCGAACCCCTGCACTTTGGCGACTGCAGCCATGACACCGAGGACGTGGTGGCCGGGCGTGTCGACATCGTCAAACAGCGCATCCATGAACTCGTCCAGCAAAGCTTGCGCGTGAGGAATGAACATGCCCAGTCTTGATAGCAGGCCCGGTCTCCTGATCACCGGTGCCGCCGGTGCACTGGCCCAGCGGGTGATCCACAAACTCAAGGCCGACTACCGCCTGGTGGTCTGCGATGCACGCCGCGAAGTGAGCATGCCGGAGTCCATACCGAGCTACCACATCGATTTCAATAAACGCCATTTCGAGGATATTTTTCGTCGCCACGAGATCAGCGGCATCGTTCACCTCGGTCGTCTCGGACCCAATGAGTCGACGCGCATGCATCGCTACAATGCCAATGTTCTCGGCACCCAGCGCCTCCTGGACCTGGCGGTGAAATACAAAATCGGCCAGGTGCTCATCCTCTCGACCTACTACGTTTACGGGGCCTCCCCCTACAACCCCGCCCAACTGACCGAGGATGCGCCCCTGAAAGCCGCCGAACTGACCATGGACCTGGTCGACTCGGTCGAGCTCGAAAACCTCGCACATATCTATCTATGGAAGCACCCGGAGCTCCATATCATGCTCTTGCGTCCGTGCAATATCGTCGGACCTGGGATCAACAACAGCATGAGCCAGTTGCTCTCCAGCGCTCGTGCCCCGGTCCTGGCCGGGTTTTCGCCGATCATGCAGTTCATCCACCTGGATGATATGGCTGAGGCCATCGTTCTCGGTGTACGCAAGCCCGCTTCAGGCATCTACAATGTCGCCCCGGAAGACTGGATCCCCTATCAGAAAGCGCTGCAGCGCTGTGGCTGCAGCAAAATCACGCTGCCCTCGCTACCGCCACAACTGCCCCTGCTGCTGGCGCGCTGGAGGCGCTGGCCGGGCTTTCCACCCTACCTGCTGCAGTACTTCAAGTACTCGGTCAGCATCAATGGCCAGCTCTTCAGGGACCGCTTCAAGTTCCAGCCGCGCTACGATCTGGCAGCCATCCTCGATCACTACCGCCTGCTCAAAAACTGAAAGGCTCAACGCACCAAACGCAGGCCCGGCTTGCCGGCGCCTGCCGGTGGCTGGGGGGTCTCAGGCTCGGGAGCCGGCTCCTCGGCGTCGAAGAACATGCCCTGGCCATTTTCACGGGCATAGATACCCAGGAGTGCAGCGAGGGGCACCTCGATATTTCTCGCCACGCCGGAAAAGCGCGCCGAGAAGTGGATCATGTCCTGCCCCATATGCAGACCCTGCACGGAGCGCGGAGAGATATTGAGCACGATACGGCCGTCCTCGATGAACTGGCTGGGGACCTGCGTGCCCGGGTAGTTCGCCGCCACCAGGATATGCGG
>JAJZHK010000008.1 GCA_021804565.1 Pseudomonadota bacterium
TTCTCGTACTTCTGGATGGCGGTGTGAGAAACACCCACCTGTTCACCCAACGCACCCAGGGTCAGACCTGCCGCCAATCGTGCTTGACGAATGCGATCTGCTATCATGACGCCTCCTCGGGCCGGGTTTAAAACAACCGACATCATACAAAATTTTTAAACCAAAGAGAACCCCGCCCGCCTCGGAGGCTGTGACGTCACTCGTGGGCGACTGCCTCCATGTAGGGTCGCATCACAGTGGCGACGCGGCAATCTTGGGCGTAGCGCCACATCCAGACCGATCTTGTTGCGATGTTTGAAGCAATCGACCACGCTCTTGGCCGGGCTGACAGGTGAACGCCACCGGCCATCTGAACCATCCGAATCGGCGGATAGTCGATCCGGGGTGAGTGGCTACCGCGTGGCATGGCGATCCAGACTTGACGCGGCAGTTGGGTGCTCAGCCCATGAAACTGGAGTGCGGTGAGCAGGCAGAACACGGCTTGTGGCACCCTGGTGGCGACAAGGGCAAGACTCTCGAATTCCGTCACCTGTGTGCCTGGCAGACGGTAAAGACCACGCCCGATCCGTTCCAGCAGCCCTGCGGCAGACATGCGCTTCAGGATGACCCGGGGTGAGCCGATGGCGTCCAGATCGCTGGCACGCAGCAGACCTCTCTGTCTGGCCCGATCAAGGATGCGCTGGGTGTGGGTCTCGGAGAGCATGGATGGAGTGTGTTCCATTTGTTCTCCAATTTCAAATAATCAACGAAATA
Source organism: Pseudomonadota bacterium (assembly GCA_021804565.1). GTDB lineage: Bacteria > Pseudomonadota > Gammaproteobacteria > Pseudomonadales > Moraxellaceae > JAJZHK01. The sequence continues at coordinate 754 of JAJZHK010000008.1, forward strand.
TCGGAACGTATGGCCATGCACATCACCAAGGACTGCATCAACTACGGGGCATCAGCATTCCCTCTCGCCGCGTATCGGCAAGGGCACAGGTGATGCATCTCCCAGAGGAGGATCTCCTCGATGCTGAAGCGGATGACGTCACCGTTTGCGATCCGATAGAACGGTATGCCCAGCCGCAGGCGCTCCTGATTCTGGTGAATCCAGTAACCGGGCAAGCCAGTGATGTCGACCACATCTTTGGCGGAGTAGAAAACCCGATCACGGCGTTCAGGCCGTTTCTGCATCATCTGCTCGATGGCGTCTTCACGTGCCGTAGGAGAGGATTCTGACAACTGGCTTCCGGTAGGGGATTTCCAAGTGACCCGAGCCTTGCGCTCGAAGGCCTCGACCTCCATCAGAAGGTAACGAACAGATCTGTTGAGGTGCCAGGCGGGCGGGCCGATTCCTTCCGAGCGCCATTTTTGCAGGGAGCCGGACGCAGCGCCGTTCGATTCCGCACCGTCATCTAACCGAGGCTAGTGCGGCGAAGCGGCGACGGATTTTTCAGGACTGGCGGCTGACTGGCCGGCGAGCCAGGGCTTGAAGTAGCTGGCCAGACGCTCAGCCGTCCAGGCCGGATGCTCGTCATTCCAGCCGTTATAGACCAGGCGCCCCTGGGGGTCGATGACAAAGCTCACCGGCAGTCGCCAGATGCGACCATAGCCTTGCGCCTGGGTGGCCTGGGCGAGTGCAGGGTCAAGGTGCAGACCCTCGATCATGGCACGCAGGTCGCCGAGCTCGTCGGCTTCATCGAGCGCCACCACCATCAGCTTGAAGTGCTGCCGATGCGCTGCGGCAAAACGTGCCAGAACCGGCAACTCATGGCGGCAAGGCGGACACCAGGAGGCGACAAAAGCGAGCAGAACATAGCGTCCGCGCCAATCATGGCTGTCCTCATGCTGCCCTGACAAGGTGATCGCCTGGAAGGCGGGCGCTGGCGCACCGAGCAGCAGAGACTGCGCCGGGGCGACCGGGATCCAGCCACAGAGCAGCCACAGAAGTGCTAACCGGACGCGCATACCTGAGGTCCCCCATTCATCAAGCTCTGCGCATGATAAGCCCTGCCGGTGCTGCAGCGCTTGAGCTGCGACAATATGCCGCATCCTCAGCGACAGCCCTTCTGCATTACGATGCACCGATACGCGAAGATGGGGACGATGATGAGGATGAGCGCTGCTTGGATGGGCGCCTGGCTGGGGGTCCATGCAGCCGGCGTGTTTGCCTGCGCCAGCTGTGGCTGTAGCCTGGATACCGAAGCGGTCACCGGCTTCAGCGCGCAGCAGGGCACCAGCATCGGTCTTGAGTATGACTACATCCAGCAAAGTCAGTACCGCCATCAAGGCGGAACCAGTTCACCGGCGCAGGTGGTCAATGCGCCGGCCATCCCGGGGGCGAGCAATGCCGAGATCGAGCAGGCGACGATCAACCGCTATCTGAATCTTGCCCTCAATCAACGCTTCAACAGCCGCTGGTCGCTGACCTTGCAGCTGCCCTGGATCGATCGCAGCCATGGCACCTACGGCCAGCAGTATGCGCCCTACACCAGCGCCGAGACGGCGAGCTCGCAACTCAGCCAGGCCGAGGTCTACGCGCTCGGTGACATGAAGGTTCTCGGCACTTACCAGGGCTGGATGGCCAGTCATAACCTCGGCCTGGAGTTCGGCCTCAAGCTCCCCACCGGGGCCTACGGCGGTGCCAATAGCCAGGGCCAGAGCTTCGGACATCCGCTCAACTTCAGCTCCGGGCCCAATGCCATGACCCCCCTCGATGCCAGCTTGCAAGCGGGCACCGGCAGCACCGATCTGCTGCTCGGTGGTTTCTACTTTCAGTCGCTGAGCGAGGATTTCGACGGCTTCGTCAATGGCCTGCTGCAAAGCGCACTCTGGCACCGCCTGGACCAGCCCGGTGGCAGCTATCGTCCTGGCAATCAGTTCAATCTGAGTGCCGGGGTCAAGGACGTCGGTCTCGGCGCCTGGTCGCCACAACTGCAGCTCAACTTCACCGATCGTCGTCACGACCAGGGGGATTTGGCCGACACCGCCGATACCGCTGGACGCGTGCTCTATCTGAGCCCGGGCCTGAGCTATAGCCTGGCTCGCACCTATCTATACGCCTTTGTCCAGTTTCCCGTGTACAGCCAGCTGGCCGGCTATCAGCTGTTTCCGCGCTGGACCGCCAGCCTGGGCCTGAGCCTGCGTCTATGAGGCGGCTCAGCAGCGTACCGGCTTTTTGGCCAACTTTCTTTGCAAAGTACGCCTGTGCATGTTCAGGCTGCGCGCCGTGGCGGAGATATTCCCATCATGCTGGGCGAGCACCTTCTGCAGATGCTCCCACTCGAGGCGATCCACCGACATCGGCTGCTCTGCCAGCGGCAAGCTGCTATCGACAGCCGCGGGCAGCAAGGCCTGCAGGATCTCGTCGGCACCTGCCGGTTTGGCCAGATAGTTGCAGGCGCCGGCCTTGACGGCTGCGACCGCCGTTGCCAGGCTGGCATAAGCGGTCAGGATCAGCACCGGCATGGTCGGTGCCCGGATCAACAGCTCCGGCAAGAGCTTGAGCCCTGACTCTTCCTGCAGACGCAGATCGAGCACGCAGGCGCTGTAGTCCTGATGTGCCAGAAAATCCAGGGCCTGGGCGCCGGTGTGGGCGATGTCCGCGGCATAGCCGCGCCGCTGCAGAGCCCGGCGCAGCACACTGGTAAAAACCTCATCATCATCGATCAGCAACAGGCTCAAGCAACACCTCCAGCGGCAAACTGACCTGCACACAGGCCCCGCCCCATACACCGGTCTGCAGCAGAAGCTGCCCCCCCAGGCGCTCTATGGCCGCCTGGCTGACCAGCCAGCCCACCCCCATCCCATCGGCACTGGGCAGCGGACGCCGCCCCAGCCGACCACGCAGACGCGGATCCAGCCCCGGGCCATCGTCCTCGAGGGTCCAGAGGAAGTCCTGCGCCTCATAGGCGCAACGCAGCCTGACCTGACTGCGAGCGACGCGAGCGGCATTGTGCATCAGGTTCATCAGCACCGGCAGCACACCGACCGGCAGCTGACCGGGCAGCTCACAGGCCGAAGGAAGATCCCAGTGGAGAGCTGGATGCATGAGCACCGCCGCCTCACAGATATCCCGCAGCGCGCGTGACAGCGGCAGCCGGCCGTGTTCACTCTGCCATTGCGCCTGGGCACGCACATCGGCAAGCAAATGCCGGCAGAGGTCGAGCTGCTGCGCAAGAATCTGCAGATCCTCACGCATCGTCACACTGAGATCGCTGGCGCAGTTCATCTCATCGACCAGCAAGGCCATCGTATTGAGCGGCGTTCCCAGTCCGTGCGCAGCACCTGCGGCGAGGGTGCCCAGAGCAACGATATGCTCGTTGCGCAAGGACAGCTCGCGTTGCTGCGCCAGCTCCGCAGCTGTACGCTGCATGGCTGAGCGCATGCCCGCGCCCAAGCCGGCCATCAGGCTGACACTGAGAAAAAAATCCAAGGCCATGCCACGCAGATGCCAGCCGTAGGAGCTGTTCATGGCCTGCATGCCGGCGCCCATCATGTCCAGAGGTACGATAGGGCGGTAGTCGACCATCAGACGGCTGTAAGCCAGGACCGCCGCCGCCCACAAAACCACCACTTGTGGCCAGGGCAGCATCAGGGCACCGAGGCTGACAGGTACCAAAAACCAGAACACGAAAGGATTGGTCGCCCCCCCGGTCTGCCACAAGAGCAGACTCATGAGAGCGATATCGAAGAGCAGATGGGTCAGCAACTCATAACTGGAAACCGGCGATAGCCGCGCCAGGAGATGCAAGGCCGAGAGCAGGGTCAGAGCGCTCATCACGCTCAACACCAGCATCACCGAAGGACGCCGCAGCAGTCCCATGCCAAGATGAACATCCATCTGCCACAGCAGCAAGAGCGCGATGAGCACCCACAGCGTGCGCGCCAGCAGGACAAACCGCAAAGCTTGCCGACCCGGTGCGGACTCGATATTCGTCCACGCTAGCGCCACCGCACCCTCCTGAGCCGCATACGGACTGTTGAGCCCCCATCATAGCCGCATCCAGGCCGGGTGGGTATGCCCCGGCACCTGCAGTCCCTGTCATCGACGCAGCCAGACGACCAGGATCAGCACCAGGAGCAGGAGCTGCGGCGAACTCATCAGGAGCAGCCGTAGCAGAAAGAACAGCACCACGAGCACCACGACCCAGAACGTCACTTCCGCGCACCACAAGGCCAGGAACAGCAGGCTCAAGCTGAGCCCTGTCCAGCCCATGTGCGGCGCCATGAGCGCCATCAAGGGCAGCCAAAGCACGAGCGCCAGATAGCGATTGCGTGGACGCAAGACCTGAGCCAGGATCTTTTCCCTGCGCAGCGAACGTACTTTGTCGACGGCGGCCTGATCCTGGCTGATCTGCTTTTGAAACTCGGCGGCCGCCGCCGTCAGCCGACGCATCCGGCGCTTGGGCAACAGCGGGTACAGGCCTATCATGTAAGGCAGGCCGATGATGATGATCAGCACGTATCCAGGCATGCCGTCAGCACCCACCCGCCACCAGAACCAGCTCTGGATCAGCGCTAGCGCCCACCACCACAGCACCGGAATCCACGCTGGCCGATAAGGAACTGCTATCAGCTCACGCTGGTAGTCGTAGATCAACCGGCTGCGATCGTGGCGAACGCCAAGAGCGGCAAACAGCGCTGGCAGGGCTGGCCAGAAAGGCTTGCAGGCAAAAGCCGGCAGCCATCGGCAAGATATGTAAAAGATCCCGCTGATCACCAGGCCGATCAAATAATACCCGCCGAACCGCCGGCCTAGCTCCCAGGACGAGCGTGGCCGTAACCATACCGCCGGCTGGCCGTCGATTGCACAGAAGATCAGCTGCTGGGGCGAGTTCAAGCCAGGCTGCATGCTCATGCGGCCGCCTCCGATTGAGGGGTTTCTGGCCAGCATAGGCGCAGACTGATGCCCTGGACAGGCCGACATCCGCACACTGCGACCTATATTGTCGACCTTGATCCCGACACGGCCGTCATCGGGCCCCGCAGGTCTCGGGTGAAGACGGCTTTAGATTTGACTTGCATCATCAAAGTGCCATGATCATGCGCGCCTAATGGAATCTGCTCATACCGACAGGGGGTCCAGTCATGAGTCAGAACGCAACCTTCGACGAGATCAAGATCGGCGACACCGCCAGCCTCGTGCGCACCTTGCAGCGTGAAGACGTTGAGGCCTTTGCGGCGGTCACCGGCGACACCAATCCTGCGCATCTCGATCCGGAATATGCGCGCACCACCCAGTTTCGCACGGTCATAGGGCATGGCATGTGGGCCGGCTCGATGATCTCCGCCCTGCTGGGCACACGCTTTCCAGGGCCGGGGACGATCTATCTGCAGCAGACCTTCAAGTTCACCAAACCGGTACGCATCGGCGACACCCTGACCGCGCACGTCACGGTTCTGCAAAAAGATGAAAAGAGCAAACGCCTGACGCTCAAAACCGAGGTCATCAACCAGAAAGGACAACTGATACTGGGCGGCGAGGCCGTCATCCTGGCACCGGAGAAAAAGTTCATCAGCGGTCAGATCGACCTCCCCCAGGTGGCTGTTTTTGATCCCGAGGCACGCCTACGCGAGCTCGTCGCCCGTGGCGCAGGCTTGCCGGTCTTGCGTTGCGCCGTGGTCCAGCCTTGTGACGCCGACTCACTGAGCGGAGCGCTGATGGCAACCCGGGAGGGGGTGATCCAGGTGGTGCTCGTCGGCCCCGAGGCCAAAATCATGGCTGTCGCCCAAGAGCAGGGGCTGGACCTCAGCGGCATCGACATCGTCAATGTCGCGCATAGCCACGCTGCGGCCGAGAAAGCCGCCCAAATGGCCGCCGCGGGGGATGTGGCTGCCCTCATGAAGGGCAGCTTGCACACCGACGAACTCATGCATGCGGTGCTCGCCGAGCCGGCCCTGCGCACAGGACGGCGGATGTCGCACGTCTTCCACTTCGATGTACCGATGTACGGCAAACCCTTGCTGATCACCGATGCCGCCCTCAATATTCGCCCCAATCTTCTTGAAAAAGCCGACATCATCCAGAATGCCATCGACTTTGCGCACGTACTCGGCGTCGAGCAACCCAAGGTGGCCATCCTCGCGGCCGTCGAGGTGATCAACCCCACCATGCCCGCTACCCTGGACGCGGCAGCCCTGTGCAAGATGGCTGACCGTCGACAGATTCAAGGCGGCCTGCTCGATGGTCCCCTGGCCTTTGACAATGCCATATCGCCCAAGGCGGTGGCGGTCAAACACATCGACTCCCCGGTGGCCGGGCGGGCCGACATACTGCTGGTCCCCGATCTTGAGGCCGGCAATATGCTGGCCAAGCAGCTCGAGTACCTTGCCGGTGCCAGCGCCTCAGGCCTGGTCTTGGGTGCTCGGGTGCCCATCATCCTCACCAGCCGCTCGGACGGCAGCAATGAGCGTCTGGCTTCAGCCGCCCTGGCGCGGCTTGTCGCTGCGGCGGGGCTGACCTGGGCTTCACGGGAGTAGACCATGACCGTTCTTGCGCTCAATGCCGGCTCCTCCAGCCTCAAATTCAGCCTTTACGAAGTCAAAGACCTCTCCCACCCCTGCCTGCACGGCGTGCTCGACGGCCTGCAACCGCAAGGGCAGCCTTGCCTGCAGCTGCGCAGTGCAGACCACGTCGAACAAAAAAACCTCAGCGGTGATGCCGAAGAGGTCTTTGCCAGCACCTTGTCCCAGCTCGCTGCATGGGCACAAGGACGTGCTACGCCGCTGCAAGCGCTGGCCCACCGGGTCGTCCATGGCGGACAGAACTACCGCCAACCGGTGCGTGTCGATGCACAGGTGCTGCGCGATCTGGCCGAGCTGACCCCCCTGGCCCCACTCCATCAGCCGCACAACCTGCTTGGGATAGAGCGGGCCTCGGCGGTCTTTCCAGGCCTGCCGCAAATCGCCGTCTTCGATACCGCCTTCCATGCCGGGCTGTCGGCCGTCGAGCGCACTTACGCGCTGCCGGCGCGCTGGCGTGAAGCCGGCATCCAGCGTTATGGCTTTCACGGCTTGTCCTATACCTACCTCTGCCAGCGCTTGGCTGAGCTCGCACCTGGCCATGGCCCCCGCGTGCTGCTTGCCCATCTGGGCAATGGTGCCAGTGCCTGTGCCGTGCATGGCGGCCGTAGTGTCGCAACCAGCATGGGATTTTCTGCCCTCGAAGGGCTGGTGATGGGCACCCGTACCGGCAATATCGATGCCGGCGCCCTCCTCTTCCTGCTCGAACAGGGTTTGCAGCATGACCAGATCCAAAGCCTGCTTTACCGTGAAAGCGGACTGCTCGGCCTATCCGGACTGAGCGCCGACATGCGCACCTTACGCGCATCAGCGAGCCCTGCAGCACGCTTGGCCATCGAGGTCTTCACCCACCGTCTGCTCAAGGAGCTGGGCGGACTGGCAGCTTTGCTCGGCGGTGTCGACGTGCTGGTCTTCAGTGGTGGCATCGGTGAGCACGATGCGCAACTGCGCACCGACATCCTGCAAGGTCTGGCTTATCTGGGGGCTCGTCTCGATGCCGAAAAGCAGCAACAGCTGCAAGGTGAAGGCTGTATCAGCCACGCTGACAGCCGTATCGCCGTCTGGGTCATCCCCACCGACGAAGAACAGGTCATGGCCCGTGCGGCCATCGCGATCCTCGGACTGCAAGGCCGCAGCTAGCGGCCTGCAGCCTTAAGCCGAGAGCGCCTGCGCGGCACTGACGCGCACATAGGAGCCTGGCGCGTCACCGAGATCGCGCAGCGGTGTTCTCGCCGCCACCTTCTGCCCACCATAGGCCGCCTGCCATTGTGACCAGGGCAACCACCAGCTCTCTCCAGCATGGTACTGAGCCTGGGCAAACCACTCGCTCGCCTGGGCCGGCAAAGCCTCATGCCGGTAGTGACCATAGCGTCCCCCCGGGGCATTGAGCACCCCAGCGACGTGTCCGGACTCACCCAGAACGAACTCGACAGGCCCTGCATAGAGCTGGGTGCTGGCATAACAGCCCGGCCACTTGGCGATATGATCTTGCAGGCTGGCATAGACAAAAACGGGTGTCCGCACCTGGCGCAGATCGATCTTCTCCCCGGCGATGGTCAAAGCACCAGGCTGACGCAGCAGGTTGTCGGTGTACAGCTGGCGCAAGAAAAACTTGTGCACGGCTGCCGCAACATTGGTGCTGTCGGTATTCCAGTACAACATATCGAAAGGCACCGGACGCTCGCCCTTGAGATAGTTCTGGATATAGTAGTTCCAGTAGAGATCGTTCTCGCGCAGGATGCTGAAGGTGACCGCCAGCATACGCCCGTCGAGTACCCCCTGCCGGTCCAGCTCCTGCTCGAGAGCGTTGAGGATGGCGTCATCGATGAACACCCCGATATCACCGGTATCGCTGAAATCAGCCAAGGTGGCCAGCTGTGTCGCCGAAGCGATGCGCTGAGACTGACCACGGGCCGCCAGCCAGGCCAGGGTGATGCTGAGCAGGATGCCGCCTGCACAGTAACCGAGCACATTGGCATCGGCAATCCCGGTCTGCTCCTGTAGGACGTCCAGCGCCGCCAGCAGTCCACGCTGCATATAGTCTTCGATGCCCATATCGTGCATCTCCCGGCCGGGGTTGACCCAGGAGATCATGAACACGGTATGTCCCTGCTCACAGATCCAGCGCGCCAGGGACTGCCTGGCACTCAGATCGAGCACATAAAACTTGTTGATCCAGGGCGGTACGATCAGCAGGGGCCGTTCATAGACCTGCTCGCTACGCGGCGCATACTGGATCAGTTCGATGAGTTCATTGCGGAACACGACCTTGCCCGGCGTCGTTGCCAGATCCACACCGATCTCGAAGGCCGAGCGATCGGTCATGGTGATGTTGAGGGTATCAGCGCTGTTTTTCATATCTTCGACCAGCTGCTGCATCCCCTTCACCAGATTCTGCCCGCCCGACTCCATGGTCAGACGCAACATCTCCGGATTGCTCCAGAGAAAGTTGCTGGGGGCCATGGCACTGACCCACTGTCGTGTCATAAAGCGCAGGCGCTGCAAGGTTTTTTCATCCATGCCCTGCACCTGATCGAGCATCTGCATCAGCTGCTGGCTGATCAAAAGATAGGTTTGCTGCAGATAACTGAACCAGGGATGATCATGCCAGTCCTGCGCCTCGAAGCGACGGTCACCCTTGCTCGCTTGAACCAGCTCAGGAGCCGCCTTGCCGGCCATACGCAAGAGAAAATTCTGCCACAACTCCTGGTGCTGCTGCCAAAAGGACATCTGCTGACCCAGCATGTCTCCAGGCTGCTGTGTCCACTGGCGATTAAAAAGCTCACGATAAGCATCAAAGGTCTCAAAGAGCAGAGGCCAGCGCGTCGGGTGCTCCTGCATACCGAGCACCCCGCGCGCCATCATGCTCATCATCTCGCCCCACAGACTGCTATCGCCACCCTGTTCGGCTCTATCTTTTGATACGGACATGATATCAGGCCTTGCTCGTTGCCTTGGTCTTGGCCTCCGCAGCCGCAGCCGGCTGTGTCGCCTGCTGGTAAGCCTGACCCATCACTGCGCTCAAGTCGGTACGCAACTGATTGCCGATGTCGGTCAGCCGCTCTGCGTCCTTGAGCAGCATCTGGCTCAGCTCGCTCAGCAACTGCGTCTGCTGCGCCTGGAACTGGCTCAGCGATTCGACATCCTTGACCGCACTGACCGCATGCAGCTGGCGCAAGCCCAGTTCGGCATAGTTACGTGCCGTGCTCAGGGAGTACTCGGTCACCCGCTCGAGGTTGCCCACCCAGGCGCGATTGATCGCATGCAAAGGGTCGGTCAACTTCTTGGCCTGTTCTTTGAAGGTGTCGCTAAAAAGAGTGTTCATGATCATCTCCATCTGATGTTTGAAACCCGATCCAACGCCGTGAGGCAGGCATCCGCCGCACCTCACATCACCAGTGTCTACCTCCAAAATGACAATGTATTGACATGCATCAAGCCGGATGCCGAGCTGACCATGAATTCATAGCAGGCGAGCGAGCTCACCGCAAAAGCACCGATGCGGGCAAAAACATGCGAGATGGCCAGGGAGGCCTGCAGGGGGTGCAGCAGATTGGTGCCGACAGTAGGAATCGAACCCACGACCTTCTGATTACAAATCAGCTGCTCTACCATCTGAGCTATGCCGGCCAAGGCAGGAGGACGGCATTATAGGAGTCGGACTGGGCCTTGTCGAGACAGCCGGTCTCACGAACAGCTGATGTCCTCGGCATGCAGGTGCGCATGGTGCTGCACCCAGCGCTGCAGCTTGACCTGATCCTCAGGGGTCACCGGTTGCACAAAGATCCAGACCTGGCTGTCAGGCACCATCTCGGCGCGCGATTCGGCCGTATAACCCTGGGCCGACAGCTTCTGCATGAGTTGGACCGCTGCGTCATCGCTATGGTAGTGCCCCAGAGAGATCGCTCCTGCAAACCCGCCCTGATCGATGACCTCGGCCTCATGGCCCTGGGCACGCAGACGTGCCGCCATGGCCTCGGCATCGGCGATGTATTGCACCGGCGGCATATACACCCAGACCCCGTGCCCACTGCTGTCCTGCGGACGTGACAAAGCCACCAGTCCTTGCGTCTTCAGCGAGGTGCGCGCGACCTCCCCCTCGGACGGACTGAACGGACCGACCAGGACACAGGCCGGCGCTTCGCCGGTCGAAGCTGCAGCCGCGGTGAGCGGGCTGGCGATCAAATCTTTAGCAGGCACCGCAGCTTCATTGCCGTGATAGAGCTGCAAACCTGGCAAAGCACTCTTCTGCTGCAAATCGACCGGCGCCGGCGGCGCATCGAAGTAGGTCTCATAGGCCCAATACACGCCATTGAGCACAACAAGCAGAGCAAAAATCCATGCCATGAGTCATATCCTGCCAAAACACGTCCTTAGAGTGGCACAGCTGCGCCGGCTCCGCAATCTTGCCCCCAACGCAACAGCCCCCAGAGGACCAGATCCGGTTCCAGCTCCAGCTGGGCAGCGCTCCAGGGCTCCTGCAGTGCGGCGCTACCACCTCCGGTCAGCACCAGGCGCGGCGGCTTGTGGCTGCGTTGTTGCAGCTGTGCGTACGCCTGCTGGACGGCAGCCTGCTGCGCCAGCTGCAGGCCGGCCAGCACCGCATCATGGGTGTTACGCGCAAAGCCTGAGGAACGCAGTGCTGGCTCCGGGCGGATACGCACCCGCGCCGTATGCCTTTGCAGGGCATCGAGCATCAGCGCTGTACCGGGCAGAATATAACCGCCCAGGTGTTGGCCCTCGGCATCCAGGGCATCGATGGTCAAGGCAGTGCCGGCGTCGACCACCAGGGCGGCCCCCGGACGCCGGGCAGCCGCCAGCAAAGCCAGCCAGCGATCGACACCCAGGGTTGTCGGCTGCTCATAAGCGTTATGCACCCCCGCTGCATAAGCGCAGCTCCGCGCCAGGCGCACGGGTACCGGCCACAGGGCTTGCAAGCGATCCCGCAAGGCCGCTTCGCTGGCGCCGTCACGAACACAGCTCACCCACACTTCTTGCGGCGGGCGTGTCTCCCAGGCGGGTGCCGGTGCATCACCAGCCAGCACCTCGGCACGCCGACCGGCGAGCAGATCCTCGTCAAAGATCCATTTCAGCCGACTGTTGCCGACATCAAGCAGCAGGATCGCCACGCAGCGTCACCTCCCCACTATTGATCTCGAGCCACTGCCCCATGCTCTCGATACAGAGCGCCCCTGTAGCGCTGACACCACGCCCCCAGCCCTGGATGCGTTCCTGGCCTCGCCAGGCCTGCACGGGCTGATCCCGCAAAACGTCCAGGGCGGCATAGTCGGCTTGAAAAGCAGCGAAGCCCTGCCGGGCAAACACAAGACAGGCCGTCTGCAAGGCTAAAACCAGTCGCTCCGCCAAGAGCTGGCGCGAGATATCAACAGCACAGTCGGCGAGACTGATCGCGTTTTGATCGATGCGTTGCCGGTCGTCCTGGCTAAGATGGTGGTTGAGGCCCAGGCCGATCACCACCTGACTCGGACCCGATGCATCGCCGGCCAGCTCGACCAGCAGGCCCCCCAATTTGCAGCCATCGATCTGAATGTCATTGGGCCATTTCAGTCCTACCCGCCGGGTCGGCAAAATCGCGTTGACACAGCCGGCCACCGCCACCCCCAGCGCCAGACTGAGGCCGGCCAGCTCACTCGCCGCCTGCTCGAAACGCCAACCCAAACTCCCCATGAAGTTACAGGCGTAGGGGGAGTACCAGCTGCGACCATGGCGCCCGCGGCCTTGCGTCTGACTCTCCGCCAAGACCACCAGAGCATGCCCCTGGCCACGGCTGAAGGCGGCGAAGACATCGGCATTGGTCGAGGCGGTCTCTTCGTGCACGCAGACCTGCAGGCCGTGTGGCGCCAGAGCCTGCGCCAGGGCCTGCTCGTCGAGCCACTCGATAGGCGGCTCCAGGCGATAGCCGTGGGCGGCGGCGGTCTGCAGGTTCCAGCCCTTGTCGCGCAGGGCCTGCACCTGCTTCCAGACCGCCGCCCGCGAGATGCCCAAGGACTGACCAAGTTCCTCACCCGAGCGCCACTCACCGCTCGCCAGCAGCCGGAGCAAGGGCGAGGCTTTCACCGACGCCCCCCCACCGTCAGCTGCGGCTGCCAATGCCCGGCCACCACCTTGTAAAGGGTGACCGGACCATCCGCCAGATCGCCGTGCGCATCAAACGAGATGTCACCGGTCACCCCGGCATAATGACGCGTCGCCGCCACCGCCGGCAAAACCTTGGCGGCATCCGTCGACTGGACTTTTTGCATGGCCGCAACGAGCACGCCGACCGCATCATAGGCATAAGGCGCATAGTTTTGTATGGGGCCAAAGCGCTGCTCGAAGCGGGCCTTGAAAGCGGCTCCCTGGGGCATACGATCGAGCGGCAGGCCGGGCTTGGAAGCTATCGTGCCTTCGGCATCGGCGCCCGCCAGATGGATGAACTCCGGGGTGCGCACGCCATCACCGCCGAGCAGCGGAATGTTCAGGCCCAGGCGATGCATCTGCTGCACCATCGGCGCGCCCTGCCCGTACATGCCGCCAAAAAACACCACATCCGGGTGCTGTCCGCCTATCCGTGTCAGGATCGCGGCAAAGTCATTGGACTTGTCGTCGGTGTACTCTCGATCGATGATCTGCGCACCCGCCGCTTGCGCCGCCTGGACAAATTCGTCCGCCAGGCCCTGGCCGTATGCGGTGCGGTCATCGATCACGGCGATACGGTGTGCGTGCAGGTCGTGCACGGCGTAGCTGCCCAAGGCATGACCCTGCTGGGCGTCATTGGCCATCAGGCGAAAGGTCGTCGCGTAACCCTGCTGGGTGTAACGTACAGCGGTCGCCGAAGGAGAAATCTGCGCAATACCCGCCGCCGCATAGATACGTGAGGCGGGGATGGAGGTGCCGGAGTTGAGATGACCGACCACCGCCAGCACCCCTTCATCGACAAACTTCTGAGCCACCTGCGTCGCCACACGCGGATCGGCCTGATCGTCTTCACTGTCCAGGGCCAGCCGCAAGGGATGTCCGGCAATCAGGATATGGCGCGCATTGACCTCATCGATCGCCAGCCGCACACCGTTTTCATTGTCTTTACCGATCGCCGCCTGCTGGCCGGTCAGTGGCGAAGCCTGACCGATCAGGACCGCACCGTGACGACCACCATCGTGATGGCAAGCGCTCAAGGCCAGCATCAAGACCATCCCGGCACAACCCCGCATATAGCGCACCATGCTCACATCCTCTGTCGGCAAAGAAAGACAGCATTATGACGGAGCGACGGGACGGTGCAAGACCTTCATGCAGCAGCCGTGGCATGAAGCAGAAGCAGGAGGGGGGGATCAGCGACACAGACCACAGGCTGGACGGGGTGGGGCACGGCGTCCGCTCGAAAAAGGCGCAATAAAAAATAAAAAAGGGCGGTTGCCCGCCCCGTTTCGCTCTTGCCAGCATCCTGCCGACAAAGACGTAGCTTCCTTTCTTCTTCTTCCCTGAACTATCGCCATCCCGGCGAAGCATCCATGAACCTTCCTGGCATCTGTCCCTGGGTCTTGATCCTGAAGACCTTGGCCATCCTGGCCATCAGCATCCTGCCGACACAGCAAGACTATCAGGACGGCGCCAGAGGACAAGTGGGGGGTAGGCGAGGGCAAGCCCTGTCCCCCGTTTGCCCTCGCTTTTTTAATAAAAAAATACAATGGCTTACGCGCAAAGACCCTGATCGGCCGACGACCATGGCTACAGCATTTTCAGCCATGACTGACGTCATTGTAAGCATAGGCTTACACGGCCTCCGGTGATCCTTGGCCGGACACCGGCTCAACGCAACGCACCATCTGAAATCAGCCATCCCTGGCCACCGAGACGGGTCGCCAGAAAGTCGATGAACATCCGTGTCAAGGTGGGCAGGTGTTGCCGGGACGGGTACATGGCGTAGAGTCCGCCATCGTGAACACGGTAGTTTTCGAGGATGGTCAGGAGCTGGCCCTGCTCGAGTTCTCGCTGACACAGATAAGGAGAAACCAGCGCGATGCCCAGGCCCGCGACGGCCGCCTGTACCGACAAGGTCAGATTGCTGACGGTGAGGCGACCTTTGACCAGCAGCTGGGTCTGGTGACCATCACGACAGTCGACCACCCGCAAACGATTCTCCGTACCCCGCGGAAAAAGAATGATCTCATGATCGGCCAGTTCCGCCAGATGCTGGGGATGACCATGTTGGGCGAGGTACTCCGGGCTGGCCACCCAGCGTCGGGTGACCAGGCCAAGCTTGCGCGCCACCAGGGAGGAGTCGGCGAACTCGCCGATACGCAAGGCCAGATCCATGCCTTCCTCCACCAGATTGACCAGCCGGCCGCTGAGATCCGCCTCGATGCTGACCTTGGGATGCATCATCATGAACTCGGCGATCAAGGGGCCGACAAACCACAGGCCGAGCTCGACCGGCATGGTGATACGCAGGCGTCCTTGCGGCATCTCCTGACGTTCACGCACCTCATCTTCAGCTTCCTGCAGTTCCTGAAACACACTGAGCAGATGCCGGTGCAGTGCACGTCCGGCGTCGCTCAAATGGATTCTGCGGGTGGTGCGCATCAGCAGACGTACGCCCAGCTCATCCTCCAGACGCGCCAGCGAACGGCTGATCGAGGACTTGGGTCGGCCCAGTCGCTGCGCCGCTGCGGTCAGGCTGCCGTCCTCGATCACACGAAAAAAAACCTCAGCATCTTTAAGATCCATTGTAAGCACCATGACAACAGTTATTAGCATCAAGAGAGACTAGTTCAAAAATAACAACAAAACTAGACTCATCGCCATCACCCAGAGGGTTTTCATCATGCTCCGCCTGCGAAAACATGAGGAACGTGGCCACACCGTGCTCAGCTGGCTGGACAGCCGCCACAGCTTTTCTTTTGGCAGCTATCAGGACCCACGTCATGTCCACCACTCGGCCCTGCTCGTCATCAACGACGACCGGGTGCGTGCCCACAGCGGCTTTGGTGCCCATGCGCACCGCCATATGGAAATTCTGACCTGGGTCATCGCCGGCCAACTCAGCCACCGTGACAGCACCGGCGTCCACGGGGTATTGCGCGCAGGCGACGCCCAGCTGATGAGTGCCGGTGCCGGCATCACCCACAGCGAGATGAACGAAGGTGATCAGGAGGTCCACTTCCTGCAGATATGGATCCTGCCTCGTGAGCAGCGCAGGGCTTCGTCCTACCAGCAAAAGCACTATCCGGCACAGCCTGGACTGACCCTGATCGCCAGCGGCCAGGAGCACCCCGATGCCCTGCTCCTGCACCAGGATGCCGACCTCTGGCGTGTCGATCTGGCGGCCCAGGCCAGCCAGGTTTTAGCGCAAAAAATCGAGCGTCAGGGCTGGATACAGGTTATATCCGGCCATGTCGAAGTCGCCGGCCTGAGCCTCGAACCTGGCGATGGCCTGGCCATCAGCGCGTCCTCCGAGCTCACCCTGTACAGCCCGGATGGCGCACAGATGCTCTACTTCGATCTGCCCTAAGCAAACCCCAACCCCACTGGAGATACGACCATGCCCGCTTTAAGCACCACCGCTCAAGAACAACTGTTCCGTGCAGCCCGCACCCACCATCATTTCCTCACCACCCCCTTGCCCGCAGGCACCGCCGAGGCACTTTATGATTTGACGCGCTGGGCACCGACCGCTTTCAACGCCGCACCGGCCCGCTTCGTCTTTATCGAAAGCGCAGCGGCCAAGGAAAAGCTCTGCCTGGCCCTGTCCGCAGGCAATGTCGCGCAGACCATGGCCGCCCCATTGACGGTCATCGTCGCCATCGACCGGCAGTTTTTTGATCAGCTGCCCACCCTGTTCCCAGCTTTTGATGCGCGCCCCCTCTACGCCAACAACCCGGAACTGGCGGCACGCGCTGCCTTGCAAAACGCCTCGATGCAAGCGGCTTATCTGATCATGGCCGCCCGCAGCCTGGGCCTCGACTGCGGCCCGATGACCGGCTTCGACGTACAAAAGCTCGACCAGCTGTTCTTTCCTGAAGGCCACTGGAGCGCCAACATTCTCATCAACATTGGCCATGGTGACAGCGCCGCTCTCTATCCACGTGGCCCACGCCTGCCCTTTGCACAAGCCTGCCGCATACTTTGAGGAGTCCTGCCATGATCACCGACCGCTGGATCTTTACACTGTTGCAAAACCCCGCACTCGCCGGGCTGGCGTCCCTCGCCAGCCGCGCCGGCATGGCTTTGATCTTTCTCATGGCCGGCTGGGGCAAGCTCACCGGCTATGCGCAAACGGCCCACTATATGCAGGCCATGGGCGTCTCCCCCAGCCTGTTGCCCCTGACCCTGGTCATTGAACTGGGCGGCGGACTGGCGCTGCTGCTCGGCTTGTGGACGCGCAGCATCGCCGCCCTGCTGGCCGGCTTTTGTCTGATCACGGCGCTGATCTTTCACCATCAGCTGAGCGACCCGACGACCTTCATCATGTTCATGAAGAACCTGGCGATGGCCGGCGGTCTCCTGCAACTGGTCATCCATGGAGCCGGCGCCCTGGCGCTGGATCGCCGTTAAGCCAGGGCAGGCGCCCCCTTGGTCCGGGGAGCATTGCCTTCTTGCCCAGGCGCGCTATTCTGCACTGAGCTTCAGGAGGAAGAGCGTATGAGCAAGGCTCACGACAAACGTTTTGATGCCACCCGTCCCGGTCAGCGCTTCCTGCGTCTGGCCGGGATGTCGGCGCAGCTGGCCGGCCAGATCGCCAAGGACAGGGTCAAGCGCGCTCTCGGCCAGCAAGACCCCGAGGCCGATCCGCGGGCACTGTACCGGGACATCGGTCTGAAGCTGGCAACCACCCTGGGCGAGATGAAAGGCGCTGTCATGAAGGTTGGACAGATCGCCTCACAGTTTAAGGACATCCTGCCTGACGAGGTGGTCAGTGCCCTGGAAAGCCTGCAGCGCTCATCACCGGCGATGCCTTATCCACGCATCGCCGAACAGATCCGCCAAGAGCTAGGTCAGCCCCCGGAACGGCTTTTTGCCCACTTTGACAAGCACCCCTACGCCGCCGCCTCGATCGGCCAGGTGCATCGTGCGCGTACCCATGACGGCCAGGAGGTGGTCGTCAAGGTGCAATACCCCGGGGTCGACGCTTGCATCGACTCCGACCTCAAGCATCTGCGCATGGCGCTCAAGCTCAGCGGTCTGCTGCGCATCGACAAAGCGGTGATCGATCGTATTTTTGCCGAGATCAAGCGCAGCCTGGAAGATGAATTGGATTATCGTAAAGAGGCCGATAACGCGCGTCTTTTTGCTGAATTTCATCGCGCTGACGACAAGATACTGATTCCCGCGGTGATCACGGAACTCTCCTCGCAACGTGTCCTCACCCTTGAGCACCTGGCCGGTGACGCCATGAGCGAGGTCTGCGCTCCGCGCTATCCGCAAGCCACCATAGACGCCATCGGTCATCGCCTCTTCGCCGCCCTGGGTGCACAGATCTACGCTCTCGGCGCCGTGCACTGCGATCCCCATGCAGGCAACTTTGCCTTTCGTGCGGACGGCAGTGTCATCATCTACGACTACGGCTGTGTCAAAAAAATATCGCCGGCCGTCATCGACGTGATGCGGCAAACGGCACGCGCAGCCCTCGACCAGCGCTATGAACACTTCGATCGCATCATGATCGCCATGGGGGTACGCAACACCCGCCATACCGAGCGCATCGACAGCGACTTCTATGCCGACTGGAGCCGTACCATCATGCTCGGCTTCAGCGCGACACCGCATGACTTCGGGCAAAGCAATCTGCACGAACGCATCATCGCGCAGGCCAAGCGCCACTGGAAGTACTGGCCGGCTTTCCAGCCGAGCGCGGACACCCTGCTGGTGCAAAGGACGATCAGCGGGCACTACTGGAATATGCGCAGGATGGGGGTCATCGCCGCCTTTCGTCCGGATCTCGAGGCGAGTTTGCAGCTGACTGCCGAAAAACCGGTCTAGACTGAAGGCAAGGCAGTCATGCGAGGGCAGCCACCATGCCACGGTTGCGCGCCTACGATCCTGATATCGATTACCTGTGCTACATGGATGCCCAAGGACAGTTGCAAGGATGCCCGCCGCCAGAACTCCTGCAGCGTGACTGGCTGCTGGCCGCTTACCGTCATATGTTGCTGACCCGCCACTTCGATCAACGTGCCGTGGAGCTGCAGCGTACTGGACGCCTGGGCACCTACGCCTCCTGCCTGGGACAGGAGGCCATCGCCACCGGCGCCGGTCTGGCTCTGCAGGAGGCCGATCTTTTCGCGCCCTACTACCGTGACCAGGCGACACAACTGCTGCGCGGGGTCTCGATGGAGGAAATCCTGCGCTATTGGGGCGGTGACGAATCCGGCAATGACTTTGCCGGACCACGACAGGACCTGCCCAACTGCGTGCCCATCGCCACCCAGCTCCTGCACGCCGCCGGCATGGCGGTAGCCCTCAAATACCGTCAGCAAAAACAGGCCGTCCTCAGCACCTGTGGCGATGGCGCCAGCAGCCGTGGTGACTTCTATGAAGCGCTCAATATTGCCGGGGTATGGCAGCTGCCGCTGGTCATTCTGATCAACAACAATCAATGGGCCATCTCGGTGCCACGGCGGGCACAGACGCAGGCGCGGACGCTGGCGCAAAAAGCCGTCGCCGCCGGCCTCCCCTGCCTGCAGGTCGATGGCAATGACGTTCTTGCTGTCTACGCCAGCGTCAAGCAGGCCCTGGAGCGCGCACGTGCCGGCAAGGGTCCGGCCCTGATCGAAGCGCTCAGCTATCGCCTGTGCGACCACACCACGGCCGACGATATGCGCCGCTACAGCTCGGCCGATGAGCGGGCGCAGGCCGCCACGCAGGAACCCTTGTTGCGCCTGCACCGCCACCTGCAGGAACAGCACCAGTTCAGCGCTGCAGAACAAGAGCAACTGCTCGCCTCGATAGCCCAGCGTATCGACACGGCCGTGGAGGCCTACCTGAACACCCCGGCGGCACCGATCAGCCGTATGTTTGATCATCTCTACGCCCAGCTCCCGGAAGAGCTCTATGTGCAGAAAGAGCAGGCCCGCGGCGGACGCTGCAGCCGGCGCGAGGAAGGCGATCATGGCTGAGCTGGCCCTGGTACAAAGCATCAACCTGGCCCTGCATCGCGGCATGGCCGAATATCCGGAGATGGTCGTTCTCGGCGAGGATGTCGCCGGCAATGGCGGCGTCTTCCGTGCCACGCTGGGACTGCTCGATCACTATGGTCCGCGCCGTGTTCTCGACACCCCTTTGGCCGAAAGCATGATCGCCGGGCTGTGTGTTGGCATGGCCAGCCAGGGGCTCAAACCGGTGGCCGAGATACAGTTCATGGGCTTTATGTACGCCGCGCTCGAGCATGTGTGCTCGCACGCAGCCCGCCTGCGCCATCGCACCCAGGGCCGACTCAGTTGCCCACTCACCCTGCGCATCCCCTGCGGCGGCGGCATCCATGCCCCTGAACACCACTCGGAGTCGCTCGAAGCCTTGCTGACCCACATCCCGGGTCTGAAAGTGGTCTGCCCGTCATCGCCACGCCTGGGCTACCAGCTGCTGCTGGCAGCCATCGCCGACCCCGACCCGGTGATCTTTCTGGAGCCGGAAAGACTCTACCGGGCACCCCTGCAAAGCTGTCCCGATGATGGTCTGAGCCTGCCCCTGGAACGCTGCCTGATCCATAGACGCGGAGAGGACCTCAGCATCATCAGCTGGGGCGCCTGTGTGCAGGATGTCCGTCAGGCGGCCGACATCCTCCACCAAGCCGGCATTGAGGCAGAAATCGTCGATGTCGCCACGCTCAAACCGCTCGATCGGGCCAGCCTCAAAGCTTCGGTCGCCCATACCGGGCGCTGCCTCATCGTCCATGAAGCGCCGGGTAGTGGCGGCCTCGGTGCCGAGATTGCCGCCTGGCTGGGTGAAAATCTGTGGTCAGAACTGCACGCCGCCCCACGGCGCCTGACCGGCTTCGATTGCATCATGCCCTATGCGCGCCTGGAGGATCGTTACCTGCCCTCGGTGCAGGACATCGTCGATGCCGCACGAGCTCTCGTCGAAGGAGTGTGATATGCACCAGTTTTCTCTACCCGACCTGGGGGAAGGACTGCACGAGGCCGAGATCGTCGCCTGGGCGCTGCCGGCCGGCAGCGCCATGCAGCGCGGGGAAACCGTGCTCAGTGTTGAGACCGCCAAAGCCATCGTCGACATCCCGGCACCGCTATCCGGGCGCCTGATCGCCCAGCTGGCTGCACAGGGAGCCGTCGTGGCGGTGGGTACGCCGCTGTTTAGCTATCAGGAGCAGGAGGCCATCGGACCTACCGCACCGCAAGATGGCGGCAGTGTCGTCGGCGAATTGCCGCAGGGGCCACAAAAACTCGGCGACAGCCCCCCGGAGATCGGCCTCAGTGAGGCCCTGCCAGAAGGCTACAGCCTTTTACGCGGCATGGCGCGTCATATGGCGCAGCAGATGAGCCGAGCCCAGCAGCAGGTGGCGCAGGTCACCCTCTTCGATCATGTCCACCTGCGCCGGCGCAAGCACCTGCTGGCGCGCACCTTGCTGGCGCTGCGCCAGGCCTGCCAGGAACAGGGCCATCTCAACGCCTGGTACCACGCGCACCCGGCAGCCTTGCGTCTGCACAGCGAGGTCCGCGTGGGCCTGGCCATAGCCACCTCGGCAGGCCTGCTGGTGCCGGTCCTGGATGTTCACGACGATGACGACCGGGAGATCCTGGAGACGCGTATCCATGCACTGCGCGAACGTGCCGAACAGCGTCAGCTCAGCCCTGCCGAACTGACAGGCGCCACCATCAGCCTGAGCAATTTTGGCAGTTTGGGCGGGCGCTACGGCACCCCCATGGTCATGCCACCGCAAGTCGCCATCCTCGGTATCGGACGTCTCGAGAAGATCGCCAGGCACGACTACGAGTTGCCCTTGTCGCTCAGCTTTGACCACCGTGCCTGCACCGGCGCACAGGCTGCCGCTTTTCTCGGCAGCCTGATCGAAGCCCTCACGCACTAAGGTGCTGCTGGGCTGGCAGCCGGCGTGGGCTCGTTTTGCTCCTGGCCTTTATAGACGTCTTCCATGTGCTCAGGCAGCACGCCGATGTGATCCGGCCACAGCCCCAGCTGGAAGGTTTTGACCTGGTGGTAAGCCTTCTGCGTCATGCTGTCGACCCCGGCGTCATCGGTGATGATGGTCGGCGTCAGAAAGATCAAGAGATTGCGTTTGGTGACATTGTCACCGCTGGCCCGGAACAGCCAGCCCAGACCAGGAATATCACCCAGCCAGGGAATATGGCTCTGCGAGCGCGTATCGTCGTTTTCCATCAGGCCGCCGAGCACGATGGTCTGCTTATTGTGCGCCAGGATGGTGGTCTTGACATTACGGGTGCTGGTGATCAGGTCAGCGGCATGAACCCCGGTGACCGCCGGCAGCACCGCCGACACTTCCTGATCGACTTCCAGGCGCAGTTCTTGATCTTCCGAGATGTGCGGAATGACTTTGAGGGTGATACCGACATCCTTGCGTTCTATGGTCTGAAAAGGATTGTTGGTACCGGAAACGACGCTGGTACTGGCACCGGTCACAAAGGGAACGTTTTCACCGACGACGATCTTCGCCTCCTGATTGTCGAGGGTCAGCAATGAAGGCGCCGACAGCAGGTTGGCATTGCTCGCCGTCGCCAGTGCCTGCACCAGAAAACCCCACAGCGAACTGCTGCCATTGGCACCTTTGATATAACGACCGAATCCCGCCGTCATGCCATCGCTGATCGAGGTCGGAGGGGAGTTGTTGAGGCCATCGGCGATCACCGAGTTGATGCTGGTGCCAGCATCGCTGAAGGAGATGGTGCCTATGCCGCCTTTCGGATTACCGCCCGCCCACTGCACCCCAAACTCGTTGCCATTGGAACCGGTGATTTCGACGATGGCCGCCTGGATGAGGACCTCGGGTCGGCGCACATCAAGCTGTCTGACGACGCCTTCGATCTCCCGCATGACATCAGCGCTGGCGCGCACCACCACTGCATTCTGGTCCTTGTCAGCCATGACCGTCGCCGGTCCGGAGAGCTTGTCGGCGCTTTGCGCCGTTCCCACCGCCCCACTGGCCGGCGCTGAGCCCGAGGAACCCGATCCACCCGAACCGCCACCGATCATGCCCTTGAGCACATTGGAGACTTCCTTGGCCGAGGCATGGCGCAAGCGAAAGACCTCGACATTGCCGACCGACTGCGAAGGCACATCGAGACTGCTGATCAAGGCGTGTATGCGCATGAGCGATTTGGGATCACCACGCACGATCAGGCGATTGGTACGCTCATCAGCCACCACGTGCACCCGTGAGAAGGCATGGGCATCTTTGCTGCTGCTGATCGGCGTCAGCGCCTGCAGCATGCTGAGCACATCGCCGACCTGGGCATTGTGCAGGGGGATGGCCTCCAAGCGCTCATCTTCGGTGCTGTCGAGCGCGTGGACGATGTCCATGAGGGAAGCGATATTACCCGCCCTGTCGCTCATGATGAGTGCATTGACCGCCGGCACAGCCGCCAAATGGGCGAACTGCGGCATCATCGGCCGCAACACCGGCACCAGGTCGGTCGCACTGCTGTTGTCGAGAAAAACGATACGCGTCGCCATGGTCTCGGCACTATGGCCGGTCAGGTCAACGGCCACACCACTGCTCTTGGCATTGATATCAGGCACGATCTTGATCGAGTTGCCGGCCGGCACCGCAGCAAAGCCGTTGACGTCGAGCACCCCTTGAAACAGGTCGTAGACCTGATCGCGCGACAGACCATGGCTGGAGATCACCGTCACCGTGCCGTGCACACGTGGGTCGACGATAAAGTTCTTGCCGGTGATCTGCGCCACTTCCGAGACCAGGGCAGCGATATCGGCATCCTTGAGGTTGACCTTCCAGGTCGGGCCGGCGCCCTGGCCGGTCGCCTGTGCGTACAGGGCCAGCACACCCAGCAGCAGCCCCGCAGCGGCACGCCGGAGACGGGCGTGAAGCATGGGCCTTTTCTTTGGCTTGTATCTGCTCATCAGGGTATCGATTCCGCTTGCGAGTTATTGGGGGGGCCCTGCTCTGGGCGCAACATAGGCTGTCCTTGGTGCAGATGCAAGGTCTCGATTTGCCCATCACTGCGCCGCAGCACGAGGTACTGCTCATGTACAGCGACGATCGAGGCGCCTCCCCCGAGAGCGTCGCCGACATGCAGGAGCTGGGCTTTGCTTTGCCCTGGCAGCAGCAGCAATGCCCCTGAGGACTGCGTGTCTTTGCCCATGAACAAGCCTTGCAGATGCAGGGGCAGATGTGTTTCTCCGCCTTGCGGCGCCTTCGGCTGCACCTGACTGAGCCCCATCAGATGCCAGTTTTCCAAGGGCTCATCAGCCGTACTGGGGCGCTGCCGGGCGTGCACGCTTTGCAGGTCCTGACGTGGCGGCTGGGCACTCAAACGCAAACCTATGTCGACCAGCGCGTCAGCGATCGCAGCGACCGCCAGCATCGCCAGGAGAAGACTGCCATGACGTCGCAACCACCGCTCAAGGGCCCGGGAAGGCATCAGTCATGATCCTGAATTTTTACATCGATACGATCGGGCGTCCAGGCTCGACCCTGGTACAGGGGAGAGAGCGCCAGCAGTCTTTGCGCCAGCTCGATCTGATAGCGATCACCCGGCAAAAGACTCAAGCGAGCCAGCAAAGCACCCGGCATCGTCGTCAAGGTCCACACCAGGGTCCCGGCCTGGGGCTGGGCCTGCATACGCACCGGTGGCAAAACCACATGGTAGGACTGCGCCTGCAACTGCACCGATGTAGGGCCCCCGGCATAGTCGAGACGGCCCTGCAGCTGCCAGCTGGCAGAATGCTGATAATCGCCGCGGCCGGACAGGCTGCGCACCTGCACCGGCGCGGCCAGCTGCAAACCGGCCACCTCCTGCATGATCAGTTCCGCCGGCACCCAGGCCTGCAGCGCGTACAGCTGCCAAGTGTGCCAGCCCAGCGCCAGCTGCAGCCGGGAGTCCTGCTCCGCCAGACGAAAACGCATATCACAGGCCAGACGCAAGCGCAGATCCGGATGACAGTCCCACTGCGCCGGCACCGACACATCGGCCAGCTGCCAGCGCAGGCTGCCTGACCAGATCGTGCCACCGGTAATCTGTACCGGGACCTGAAAGTGCCGTAGCAGGGGGGTCAGCACCCAGCTTGCCGGGCAACGCACGATGAGCAGCACAACAGCGACCCACAGGCCCCACAAGAGCAGGCCCAGGCGTGGTAAAGTCGAATTTGTGGGGGGCGTCACAGGCATAGAACCACCCGGCATTGCAGATTCCAAGTTCATCTATCTTATAATCGCGCTCGGCCCCTAAACACATGGAGTACTTTCGTGCGCCGCATCATAACCCTAATATCACTGTGTATGCCACTGTCCGCCCTGGCTCTCGAAACCATCGAGAACGACAGCTTCAGCCTGCCTCCGGAAGGCAGCAGCGGCCACCTCGAAGCGGCCTATGGCGGCAGCAGTGGCAACACCAATTACAATGACTTCACCGCCGGCGGGCGCCTCGATTACCGCGCTGATCGCACCGAGATGTTCATCACCGGTGATGGCGAAAAGCTCAAGGCTGACGGCAGTCAGGTCGCCTATAACTCATGGCTGCATGCCGGCTTCATCGACGAGTACCAGCGCGGCTTGGCCGCCGAGGCCTATCTCGATCACCTGCAGGACGACCAGCGTCTGCTGGCCAACCGCACCCAGCTGGGCGGCGGTGTACGTCTGACACTGGACCATGTACAAAATCTCCGCAACATCGATTTTGGCCTCGGTGTTGTGCATGAATGGCAAGCCCAGGCCGGTGTCGACAATGACTACTGGCGCGGCAACACCTACCTGTCCTATCTACGCCAGCTGACACCACAGGCCTCCTTGCTGCTGAGCGTGCAATACCAGCCACGCACCAACGATTTCGGCAACTACTTGATCGAAGACGACGCCGAGCTTGGCGTCAAGCTGAGCCCGCAACTGTCCTTGCAGGTCGGTCTGCATCACGAGTACGACAGCTGGGTACCGCTGTCTATCATCAAACACAACGACACCCGCTACGAAACGGCCTTGCGCCTGCAGTTCTAAGGCTGCAGGCGTTCACGCCGCCAGCAAATGAAGCGACCCTCTGCACTGCCGCAGAGGGCGTCAGCGACAGCGAGAACGTCGAAACCCGCCAACTGCTGCAGATACTGCAGCAGCTCGGGCTCACCTTCACAGCCAAAGGGGATGAGGCAACGGCGCACACCCAGACCCTGCAGGCGCCAGGCCAAACGGCGCTGCAGGTCCTGACCCTGGGCTTCTATGCTCACCGATTGCAGCTGCGCCCAGGACAGCTTCTCGACCCCCTGCCCCAAGCTCACCGAGACGCTATGCGCATCACAGCGAACCCAGGCGCCATATCCTTCTTGCAGCGCTTGCGAGAACATCCCTTGTCTCCCCACGACAGCGCTCATCACCGCCAGACGATCAGCGCCATGCCAGGCGCCGTCGCGTCTCAGCCGACGAGCAGGTCTTCCAGCTTATGACCCTGTGCGATCAGCGCGGTCAACCAGTGCGGGCGCTTGCCACGACCCGCCCAGGTCTGCGAGGGCTGCGCCGGATTGCGGTAGCTGTGCGTTGCCGGACTGCTTTTGCGCACTTTACGCGCACTGGGCTCATCGAAATAGACCCTGACACCTATGCTTTTGGCGAGGCGCTGGATCTCTTCTTTGACCTGACGGATTTCATCTTCACGACGCTCAGCCAGTTCGTTTTGCGCCTGCTGCAACAAGTTCTGCAACTCTTCTTTTGTCATTTGTGCGAGATTGGACATCATTCATCTCCTCATCATTTACAATGGTAAAATACCAGTGATTTCCCATGAAATCACAGATGCCGCCATATTAGAATAAAAACCTTTCTGCG
Source organism: Pseudomonadota bacterium (assembly GCA_021804565.1). Taxonomy (GTDB): domain Bacteria; phylum Pseudomonadota; class Gammaproteobacteria; order Pseudomonadales; family Moraxellaceae; genus JAJZHK01. The sequence goes on from JAJZHK010000008.1 coordinate 27,343, forward strand.
ACAATAATAAGCTCATCTCATTATATTTATTGTGGAGATTCTGTATGTCCTGGAGCATGATCGCTCTTTCTTTCATCGCCCTGTTTGCAGGCATGCTCAACTCGATCGCTGGCGGCGGCAGTTTTTTTACATTTCCCGCCCTGCTGTGGAGTGGCATGGCACCGATCAGCGCCAATGCCACCAACACCCTGGCACTCCTGCCCGGATCATTTTCCAGTGCCTATGCCTACCGTGACGACCTGGCCCTGGCGCACCAGCGCATGCGCCTGCACAGCATCGTCATCATCAGCATCCTTGGCGGCTCTTTAGGCTCATGGCTGCTGCTGGTGACCCCTGCGCCCTTATTTATGCGTCTGGTGCCCTGGCTACTGTTGTTTGCCACCGTCATTTTTCTTGGCGGCCGCCCTTTATCGCTGCAATGGCGCCGCATCGGTCCTATCGGCCCCCGCGCCCTCGGCGTTCTGCAGTTTTGCATCGGCGTTTATGGTGGTTATTTCGGCGGCGGCATCGGCATACTCATGCTCGCCCTGCTCGGCCTGTTTGGCCTGGAAGACTTGCACGTCATGAACGGAGTCAAGACCTTGCTGGCGGGAGCCATGAACCTGACGGCAGCCTTGATCTTCATCGCTGCCGGTCAGATCGACTGGCGACTAGGCTTGCCCATGGCGGTGAGCGCCACCTTGGGCGGCTGGCTGGGCGTTCATGCCGCCAAGCGTATCGCACAGCAGCATCTACGCTGGGGCATAGGCGCCGTGGCCATCGCGACCACGGCGTACTTCTTCTGGCAGCAAGGCGCTTAGAGCGCCTCGAGCTCACGCTCCCGCTCAGCATCAGCCTCAGGGCGATGCTCAGCGGCCAGCATGAGATAGACCGCCGGCACGACGAAGAGGGTGAAGAAGGTACCGATGGCGATACCGCTGGCGATGACCAGACCCATATTGTAACGGCCCACCGCACCGGCGCCAGTGGCCAGAATCAAGGGCATGACACCGACCACCATAGCGGCCGAGGTCATCAGGATGGGGCGCAAGCGTATGCCTGCCGCCAGGGCCACCGCCGAGCGCTTGTCATGCCCCGACTTCTGCAGCTGATTGGCAAACTCTACGATCAGGATGCCGTGCTTGCTGATCAATCCGATCAAGGTCACCAGACCGACTTCGGAATAGATATTCAAACTGGCACCATGCCAACCGAGAAAAATAAAGATCATCGCCCCACAGATCGACAAAGGCACGCTCACCATAACAATCAGCGGATCGCGAAAACTTTCAAACTGCGCCGACAAGGCGAGAAAGATGATGATCAGCGCGAAGATAAAGGTCATCACCAGCGCACTGCTTTCCTGCATGAATTGTCGTGATTGACCACCATAATCGATGGTGTAACCGGAGGGCAACGCAGCGGCCAGGCTTTGCAGCTCTTGCAAGGCATCACCCATGCTCACCCCGGGAAAAGCCACCCCGGAAATCGTCGCCGAATTCATCTGCTGGAAATGATTCAGGCTTTCCGGAATAACCTCCTCGCGCAAATGCACAAAGCTCGATAAAGGAACCATCACCCCATCTTTACTGCGCACCGCGTAATCGAGCACCTGTTGCGGGTTCTGACGCAGCTGGCGATCCATCTGTGCAATCACCTTGTATGAGCGACCGGCCAGACTGAAGTAATTGACATAGCCGCCGCTCAGCGCCGACTGCAGGGCGTTGCCGACATCCAGCATGCTCAGTCCCAGCTGGGCCACCCGGTCCCTGTCGATATCGACGCTCATCGAAGGACGGTCAACTTTCAAATCATTATCCAGAAACATGAATTTGTGACTGGCCATGGCTTTCAGCATCAGCGCTGAAGACAGTTCATTGAGATGGCCATAATTATCGGTCGTCTGAATCACAAACTGGATCGGCAAGCCGCCGCCACCACCTGGCAGGGGGGGCCGCTGAAAAGCCACCGCCTTGACGCCGACCAGCTGCGCCAGCTGCTTTTGCACCAGCGGCTGCAGGTCATTGGTGGTACGTGAGCGCTCATCCCAGGGCTTGAGCACCATGCCGGCGATGCCGGTATTGAGCCCGGAGACCCCGGTCAACTGAAAGCGGTGATCGGTCTCCGGGAAGGAGGCAAAGATCTGGTTGACCTGGGCTGCCACACCGGTGGACTGCTTGAGCGAGGCATTGGGAGCGCCGGTCGCCATGGTGATGATCACCCCCATGTCTTCCTGCGGCGCCAGTTCCTTTTTCGACATCATGAACAAAGCCGACAGCAGCACCAGGACCAAAGCCCCGAAGACCGCCACCACCGGCAAGCTGTCGAGGCTGCCAGCAAGCAGACGCTCATAGGCGCCACGCAAACGCTCAAAACGCGTATCCAGCCAGGCAACGAAGCCGTCCTTGCCAGTATGGGGGCGCAGAAACAGCGAACACATGGCCGGTGACAGCGTCAGGGCAACAATCGCAGAAATACCGACCGCACCGGCCAGGGTAAAAGCAAACTCGGTAAACAGGGCGCCGGTCAGTCCGCCCATGAAGCCTATGGGCACATAGACGGCGATCAGCACCACCGAGATGGCGACGATAGGACCGGCCAGCTCGCGGGCACTTTTGATCGCTGACTGAAAAGGCGACAGGCCTTCCGTCAGGTGACGGTCGACGTTCTCGACGATGATGATGGCGTCGTCGACCACCAGGCCGATCGCCAGCACCAGGGCCAGCAAAGTCAACAGGTTGATGGTGTAGCCGAGCATCAGCATGATGAAAAAGCCACCGATCAGGGACAGCGGGATGGCGATCACCGGGATCAGCACCGAACGCAAGGAACCCAGAAACAAGAAGATCACCAGGGTGACGATCATCAGCGCTTCGATCAGGGTGGTGATCACCTCATGGATGGCGCTATTGACGTATTTGGTCGAGTCGTAGACGAGACGACCATGCAGGCCCGAGGGGAGCTGCTGAACGATATCCGGCAAGGCCTTGCGCACATCCCGCACGACATCGAGCAGATTGGCCGTCGGCGCCACCTTGATACCGATGTACACCGCCGTCTGCCCGTCAAAACCCACCTGGGTGTTGTAGTCCTCGGCACCCAGAGTGATCTTGGCCACATCCGCCAGATGCACGATGCTGTCACCCGACTGCTTGACGATCAGCCGGCCAAACTCGTCGACCGAGGTCAGCCCGGTGTGCGCGGTCAGATTCACCGTCACCATATTGCCGTCGGTCCGCCCAGCCGCCGCGATGAAGTTGTTGGCAGCCAGCGCATTGTAGACATCGGTCGAACTCAGGCCCAAGGCACGCATGCGCAAAGGATCCATCCATACGCGCATGGCAAACTGACGCTTGCCGAGGATTTCCGCCTGCTGCACGCCATCGACGGCTTGCAGTTTGGGCTGCACGACACGGATGAGATAGTCGGTGATCTGATTGGTGGCGAGACGATCGCTATAAAAGCCGAGGTACATGGCGTCCAAGGTATCACCGACGGTGACCGTGATGACCGGCTGCAAGGTCCCCGCCGGCAATTGGTTGAGCACGGCGTTGACCTTGGTGGTGACGTCGGTCAGCGCCTTGTTGGGGTCATAGTTGAGACGCAGATTGGCGGCGATGACGCTGCTGCCCTGTGTGCTCGACGAGGTCATGTAATCGATGCCCTCGGCCTGCGCGATCGAGTTCTCCAGGGGCGTCGTGATGAAGCCGGCCACCAGCGAGGGGTCAGCCCCGGTGTAATAGGTGGTGACGTTGATCACGGCATTTTCAGTCTTGGGGAACTCGCGCACCGGCAAAGAAGCGATAGCACGCAAGCCAAGCACCAGAATGAGCAGGCTCAGGGCTGTCGCCAGCACCGGGCGGCGGATGAACAGATCGGTCATACGCATCGACACACCTCACTCATCGTTGGGGACATCGGGATGAGCCGACATCGAAGGTTCATGCCTGTTGTCGACGACCACGGTACTGCCATTTTTGAGCAGCTGGCCACCGGAGGTGACGACCATCTGTCCTGGCTTGAGGCCATCGACCACCTCGACCTGGTCACCACGACGCTCACCCAGCTTGACGAAAACCTGCTGCACCTGCGCCTGATGACCTGGCTGGCCGTCGCCACCTTGTAGCAAAAAGACGACGTCGCCATAGGGGTTGTAGCTCACCGCTGTCTGCGGCAGGGTCATCAGCTGGCGTGGGGCACCGGCATTGACCTTGAGCTTCACGAAAGCTCCGGGCACCAGCGCCGGCGACACGCCCTCGACCTGGGCCTCCACCTGCACGCTGCGGGTGACCTTGTCGATGCTGGCATCGATGGCGCTGATACGGGCGCCAAAGACCTGACCCGGCGCACTGTCACAGGTCAGTTGCAAAGTTCCACCCACATGCAGGCTGGACAGCAAGTCCTGGGGCACCGGGAAATCCACCAGCATGTCATGCTCGGTCTGCAGGGAAGCCAGCACATCGCCAGGATTGACGTATTGACCGGGATTGGCGGTGACGATACCGATACGGCCACTGAAGGGTGCCCGCAGCTCCTTCTTGGCGATCAAAGCCTGCTCGGCCTGCACCTGCGCCTTCTTGATGTCCAGATCGGCGGCATCGGCGTCGACCTGGGCCTGGGCGACGGCATGGCTGGGCAACTGCGCCAGATCACGGCGACGGGTGACCTCGGCCAGATTGACAGCCGCTTGCAGCTGCGCCAGGGTCGCGCGCTCGCTACTCGTCTCCAGCGCAAAAAGCAGCTCGCCCTGGCGTACACGCTGTCCGGAGCGCACCTTGACCGTCGTCAGCAAGCCGCTGACTTCCGTGCTCAGCTGCACGCCATGGCGGGCACGCAGACTTCCGACCGCAAGAATATGCGGCTGCCAGCTCATCGCCTTGAGGGTTTGCACCGAGACCGCCGTGGGTGGCGGTTTCATCGCCGCAAACATCTTCATCATGCCGTGGATCTGCCAGGCCTTGTAGCCGCCGATCACCGCCACCACGACGATAAAACTCAACAACATTTTGATCATGCGCCGCGTCATTGTTTATTTCCCCTGCTCGTAGCTGATGTCATGCTGTCCGTCCCAAGAACCACCCAGCGACTGATAAAGAGCGGCCACATCGGCCAGGCTGGCAGCCCGCCCGGCCTGCCATTGCAAATGCGCGTTGACGACCTGTTCCTCGGCTTGCAACTGTTCACGCAAGCCCCCGGCACCGCTGCTGTAGCGGGTCTTAGCCAGGGCCAGTTGCTGCGCTTGCGTCTGGTCGACGGCCTGCTGCAGGCTCTGTGCGTGCTGATCCTCGCTGAGGACCACCAGGACATCCGCCACCTGGCTGAAGGCCTGGGTGACCACCTGGCGATAGCTGGCACCGGCCGCATCGAAAGCCGCCTGGGCGGCACGCTCCTGCGCACGCAAGGCGCCGCCATGGAAGATGGGTTGGGTCAAGCCTGCACCCAGACCCCAGACCAGGGAATTCGACTTGAACAGCTGGGCCGGGGTCAGACCATAGGCATTGAGCGAGGCATTGAGCTGAATCTGCGGCAACAGATCGGCCCGCGCCACCCCAAGCTGCGCAGCGCTTTCATCCCAGACGGCCGCCGCCATGCTGATATCAGGGCGCTGCGCCAAGAGGCGCGAAGGCAGGCTCACCGGCACATGTCCGGGCAGACGCAGATCGGCCAGGCTGGGCAGCGCGGTGTCGTGGTCCGGATCGCGGCCCAGCAGGACATTGAGCTGATGACGGGCCTGCGCCTGATTCTTGCGCGCCGTGCTCAGGGCCAGATCGGCAGCCTGCAGACTGGCCTGAGCACTCAAGACATTGCTTTGCGCGACTGCCCCGGCACGCGCCTGCACCTGCAGCAGCTGCAACTCCTGCGTCAGCAGGTCCTTGAGCTGTTGCTGGGCGTTCAGCGCCGCTTGCGTGTAGGCGGCATGGATGACCGCCGTGACGACATTGCTGATCAGGGTCTGCCGGCTGACGATGGTCTGGTAGCGCTGTTCATCAACCCGGGCCAGGGCAGCGTGCAGTGTCTCTCTTTGCGCTCCGAACAGATCCAGGTTGTAGCTGGCCACCACCCCGGCGTTGTAGAGGTTGAGGGGCCCAAAAACCAGGCCTGGGCCGAGGAAGAGTTTCTCCCGATTGACCCCCAGCTTGGCGTCCAGCGCAGGCCACATCGTGTCGCCGCGGCTGACCTCGTACAAAGACTGCTGCTGGCGCAAGGTTGCCAGCTGCACCTGCAGACCCGGGTTGTTCTTGAGCGCCTGGGCCACCGCTGCATTGAGCTGCGCAGAGCCATAGTCATACCACCAAGCCTGCTTGGGATCCTGGCCCCAGTCCAGGGACAGATCCGGCAGCGGGTCGACCGGTCGTCGATAGCCTTCGCCGAGATGCTGTACCGCCTGTTCCGGCGTCGTATGCGGCGCCAGGGAACAGGCGGTCAACCATGCGCTAGCCAGCACGATGGCTTGCAGCCGTCTATGCCTGAGCATCGTCCACCCTCCTCATATTGCATAGATTCAAGATTCCGGCCTCGCCGCCATAAGCTCGAAAGCCATCAGCACTTCGTCGATCGCCTCGACGTCGTCACCCAGACAAAACAGGCCGACCAGCTGCGCATGCAGCATGATGGCCAGCAATTTGACATCGACGTCCAGACGCAGCTCTCCGGCCATCTGCGCCTCCACCAGCTCCTGCGCCAGCTCGGCCCGCCAGGACGCCTGCAGACCCTGCAAAACCTGCTGGACATCCGCATCACGACGGGCTCGCAGCAAAAATTCCTGCATGACGATCTTCAGCTCGGGACAGTGTTGCCGCCGGTAACGGGCGTCAGCGCGTATCTGTTGCAACATATCATGCAGGCGACTGGGGCTTTGCGGCACGGGGTCGGCCTTGATGCGGCGAAACTGTGCATCAAGATGACGGGCGACACCGGCGACCAGGCTGGCCTTGCTCGGAAAATAGTAGTGCAGCGTCGCCACATTGATGCCGGCCGCCTGAGCCACGGCCCGCGTACGCAAGCCTTCGAAGCCCTCGCGGGCGATCAGCCCGCAGGCCACTTGCAACAATTCGTCGCTACGACATGAACAAGATGTGCCGCTGTCATTCATGATGCACCTCACAAGATGTGCATCTTAGTCCGCTATTCACCCTCAATCAACTGATTGATTGATTTATTTCGGGACTATATAGTCGGCAACACTACGTCAGTTTGACATCTATCGAATTTTGCGCAAAGCTGCTAGGCCAGCTCCTCAGGAAGATCCACATGAATGCCCCTAAAATCCGCTACCACGAACCTGCTCCCACGGAAAACGACGCCCAGGCCCTGCGCCGGGTGATCGCTGGACGTCGATCGGTACGTAAATTCACCTCACGCCCCATCCCGCCGGAAGTGCTCGATGACTGCATCGATCTGGCCTTGCTCGCACCGAACAGCTCCAACCTGCAGCCCTGGGCCTTCTACAAGGTGCAGTCTCCCGCCAAAAAGCGCGAGCTCGTCGACATCTGCCTGGGCCAGAATGCTGCTGCCAGTGCCGCCGAACTGATCGTGGTGGTCGCACGCACCGACACTTGGCGCGAACACGCCCGCCTCAACCTCGAGCGCTTTCCCACCCAGCCTTTACCCAAGCTGGTGCAGCAGTACTACCAGCTGGTCGTGCCGCTGGCCTATACACAAGGCCCCCTGAGCAGCTTAGGTCTGCTGCGCAAACGCATCAGCCGGCTGTCCAGCCGCCTGCGCCCGGTGCCGCAGGGACCGTGCTCGCACGAAGAGATGCGACTTTGGGCCTGCAAGAGCACCGCCCTTGCCGCCGAGAACCTGATGCTCGCCCTGCGCGCGCACGGCTTTGACTCCTGCCCGATGGAAGGCTATGACGAGCGCCGGCTCGCTCGCCTGCTCGACCTCGACGCCGACGCCATGTCCATCATGGTCATAGGGGCCGGTGAGCGTGCACCTGATGGCGTTTACTACCCGCAACTGCGCTTTGAGCGTGAGCGTTTTGTCTTCAGTGTCTGAACAGGTTCAGGCCCCCCTGCTGCAGCTCAGTCCTGAGCGGAAGGGGGCTCGATGAACAGATTGTCGCGGTGGATGAGCTCGCTGGCGCCGGCATAGCCCAGGGTTGCTTCGATGCGATCACTGGGCAGACCCATCACCTGCCGGGCCTCTTCGGCGCTGTAGTTGCTCTGCCCCACCGCCACCCGCTGCCCCGCTGCATCGACGCAAGCGACGACCTCGCCGGCCTTGAAATCGCCTTCGACCGCCTGAACGCCGACCGGCAGCAGGCTGCCACCGCGCTCACGCAGAGCACGTACCGCCCCGGCGTCGAGCCGCAGTCGACCGGCGTGCTGCAGATGCGCCGCCAGCCACTGCTTACGCGCGGCCAGTGGCTCCTGCTCGGCGACAAACAAGGTTCCCAGCACATCGCCTTTGAACAGGCGCAGCAGCACCTGATCCTGGCGTCCAGAGGCGATCAGGGTCGAGGTCCCCGACTGCGCAGCCAGGCGTGCCGCCTTGACCTTGGTGTACATGCCGCCACGGCCAAGACGACCGCCGCCGCCGGCCATGGCCAGCAGGCTGTCATCGAGCGCCCGGACCTGAGCAAACAGACGCGCCTGCGCATCCTGCCGGGGATCACGATCGAACATCCCTTCCTGGTCGGTGAGTATGACCAGCAAGTCGGCATCGACCAACTGAGCGACAAGGGCGGCCAGGGTGTCATTGTCGCCAAAACGAATTTCGTCGGTGGCCACCGTATCGTTTTCATTGATGACCGCCACCACGTCCCAGGCGGCGAGGGTGCGCAGGGTTTGTCGGGCATTGAGGTAGCGCTGCCGCTGGCGCAGGTCCTCATGGGTCAGCAGCACCTGTGCCGTCTTGATGCCATGCTGCAGGAAATCCTCGGCGTAAGCCTGCACCAGGCCCATCTGACCTATGGCCGCACACGCCTGCAGGGCGTGCATATCGTCAGGTCGGGTGCCCAAGCCCATGCGCACCATGCCCTCGGCGACCGCGCCACTGGAGACCAGGATCAGTTCGATGCCCTGGCCGCGCAGTTGCGCCATCTGGGCCACCCATGTCGCCATGGCGACGCGATCGAGGCCACGCCCATCGGCGGTGAGCAACGCCGAACCTATCTTGATCACCACCCGACGCACCCGATGCAGGTGCGTCCGGCGCTGCTCAGCGTACGTAGACTGACTCGACATCAGCATCGTCCCCGTCATCCTCGTCGCCACCTCCGGCTGCGCGCTGTCGTGCCGCACGACGCTCGGCGGCCAGCGCGTCGATGCGTGCCCGCCCTTCCTCCTGGATACGCAGGCGCAAATCATGTTCTTCCTGCGCCGCCTGCGGGTCTTCGAGCAAACGTTGGCGTTCGCTCTCGATCAGTTGCAGGAGGTCACGGCACAGGCTTTGCGTGCCCAGGCCGGCCAAACCGGAAATCAAATAGACCGGACCGCCAAAGCCCAGCTCCGCCACCAGCTTGTCGCGGCGTTCCCGTTGCTCTTCCTCGCTGAGGGCATCGATCTTGTTGAGCACCAGCCAGCGTGGCAGACGCAGCAGCGCCGGCGAGTAAGCCGCCAGCTCCGCCTCGATGGTGCGCACGGCCTCAGCCGGATCACTGTCATCCACCGGGCACAGATCGACCAGGTGCACCAGGATACGGGTACGCGCCAGGTGCTTGAGAAAACGTATGCCCAAGCCGGCACCTTGCGCTGCACCGGCGATCAGGCCGGGCACGTCGGCCATCACAAACGAGCGATGCCGGTCGACGTCGACCACCCCGAGGTTGGGCACCAAGGTGGTAAAGGGGTAGTCGGCGACTTTCGGGCGAGCGGCGCTGACCGCGCGCAATAGCGTGCTTTTGCCGGCATTGGGCAGGCCCAGCAGGCCGACGTCAGCGACCACCTTGAGCTCAAGGCGCAAAGACCGCTCCTCGCCCGGCAAACCGGGCAAGGCCTTGGTGGGGGCTCTTTGTGTCGAGCTTTTGAAATGGGTGTTACCGAGACCGCCACGGCCGCCGGCAGCGACACGCAGACGCTGTCCGGCCTCGAGCAGATCGCCGAGCAGTTCGCCACTGTCTTCGTCGATCACCGTCGTCCCCAGCGGTACCCGCAGCAACACCTCGGGAGCGCCGCGACCGGTACAGTTGGCACCCGAGCCATTCTGGCCACGTTCAGCACGAAAGCTACGGGTATAGCGATAATCAACCAGGGTGTTGGTGTTGGCATCGGCGAGGACGACGATATCACCGCCGGCGCCACCGTCGCCGCCATCCGGACCACCGAAGGGGATGAATTTTTCACGCCGGAACGAAGAGCAGCCATTGCCACCCGCCCCTGCCTCGACCTTGATGCTCACTTCATCGACGAAGCGCATAGCGCCAACTCCTGTGTCTCCAAAAATGACGAAGCCCCGACTGTGCGGGGCCCGACATCGCCACTGGCAAGAAAATCAGCCAGCGTTGACCACCGTGACGTAACGGCGGCCCTGCGGCCCCTTGATCACAAACTCGACACGGCCATCGGCCGTAGCGAACAAGGTGTGATCGCGGCCCATGCCGACATTGACGCCGGCACGGAACTGGGTGCCACGCTGGCGCACGATGATATTACCCGCACGCACAACCTGACCGCCATAGATCTTGACACCAAGTCGCTTCGACTCGGAGTCACGACCATTGCGTGTAGAACCGCCTGCTTTTTTATGTGCCATGACTTAACACTCCCACGCCATCAGGCGTTGATGCCGGTGATTTTGAGCTCGGTGAACCACTGGCGGTGACCGGCCTGCTTGCGATAATGCTTGCGACGACGCATCTTGACGATACGCACCTTCTCATGACGGCCATGGCGCAGCACTTCTGCCACAACACTGGCGCCATCGACCACCGGGGTGCCGATGCGGATGTCCTGACCGTCGACGACCATGAGCACGTCTTTGAGGGTCAGCGACTGGCCGGGTTCGGCATCGATCAATTCAACCTTCAGGGTCTCGCCCTGGACCACACGGTGTTGCTTGCCACCGCTTTTGATAACCGCGTACATGTTTCTAAGTCTCCAAGCGAGATTGAAGGCAAGCCTAGCGGCCAGCGCAATCGTAAGGGGCGTAATTCTACGGGAATCCTCCCGGCAAAGCAAGAGCCGCTCAGACCATCAGATCAATGCTCGCGCCGCAAGGCCAGGTCAGCGAGATCGATCATGGCCTGACGATACGGCGTATCCGGCACCTGCGCCAAGGCATCTATCGCCAAACGGGACTCATTCTCGGCGATCTGCTGCGAGTATTCGACAGCACCGCACTCGCGCACGATGTTGATGATACGCTGCAGATGCTCGAGACCACCATGCCGTATCGCCGAACGGATCAGCTCTGCATCCGCCGCAGAGGCGACTTTCATGGCCTGTATCAGCGGCAGGGTCGGCTTGCCCTCCGCCAGATCGTCCCCGACATTCTTGCCCAGCTCGGCACTCGACGAGGTGTAATCGAGAACGTCATCGATGATCTGGAAGGCCGCCCCCAGATGACGCGCGTAGAGCACCATGGCCTGCCGGTAACGCTGGTCCCCGAGGACACAGCCACCTTCGGCGGCCGCTTCAAACATCTTCGCCGTCTTGCCGTGTATGACCTGCATATAGCGCTCTTGCGTGGTGTGCGGATCTCGCTGTGTCACCAGCTGCAGGACCTCACCTTCAGAGATGACACAGGTGCTGCCCGACATCACCTCCAGCACATCGGCATGCCCCAGTTGCACGATCATCTGGAAGGCCCGCGAGATCAGATAATCGCCGATCAGCACCGCTGCCGGATTGCCCCAGTGGGCATTGACCGTGGCACGACCACGGCGCAAGGAAGAGGCATCGACGACATCGTCATGCAAAAGCGTCGCCGTATGCAAAATCTCCACCGTGGCAGCCACCTCGACATGCAGCTCACCTTCATAGCCGCAGGCTCGCGCCGCCAGCAGGCAGACCAGCGGGCGCAGGCGCTTGCCACCGCCACCGACGATATAGTCAACCACGTCATTGATCAAAGGCAGCTCGGCCTGCAGCCGCTGCCGAATGACCGCATCGACCGCAGAAAAAGAGGGGGCGACGACGGCAAAGATGCGCTCAAATTCATTGAAGGACGACATAGACAAGATGCACCAGAACAAATTGCAGCAATGCTAGCCGATGCAACACGGACATGCACCATCTTCAGCAAATATTCACATCGACCGGGCGCCAGGCCGGCGCCACCGGTCCGCCCGGCCAGGCGCGCTCTGGCCGGCGTCCACAATTGCGTAAAAGATCTATGCAAAGCCCGGACAAATCAGTAGAATGCCGGCCTCACGACGTTTGTCGCGGGGTGTAGCTCAGCCTGGTAGAGCACTGCCTTCGGGAGGCAGGTGTCGGAGGTTCGAATCCTCTCACCCCGACCAGTCCATATGCAGCATTGCATCGGCACCTGCGGGTGCTTGGTGCGTGACCATCGACCGCAGCAGCCTGCTGCACTGCACTTAAACCACTTTTTGATTGATCGGCCGCCCTCGGCACGGCGCTCATCGCAGCGGCGCGGTGGCGCCCGATGACCTGGCGGCTGCCTTAGTGTGAACGGCCAGACTGGCGTGCCGGGATGGGCGTCAACAGCTCTTCCGGCGGATACTCACACTCCAACTTGCGGCCTATGGCCTTCTCGATCTCGGGCAGGACGAAAGCATCGTCTTCGCTGGCGAAGCTGATGCTGATGCCGTTGGCACCAGCACGGCCGGTACGGCCGATGCGATGCACGTAGTCGTCAGGCTGCTCCGGCAGGGTGTAGTTGACGACGTGGCTGACACCATCGATGTGAATGCCTCGCCCGGCGACGTCGGTCGCCACCAGCACCTTGATGCGCCCCTCACGAAAGCTTTCCAGGGTTTTGATACGCCGGTCCTGCGCCACCTCACCCGACAACAAAGCACAGCTGATGTGGTGCGCCTTCAGCGTCTCGGTCAGCTTGCGCACCTGATCGCGACGGTTGGCAAAGACGATCACACGATCGAGATTCTCACGTTCGATCAGGTTGTAGAGCAAGGTCACCTTCTGATCGTGGGTCAAGATATAGACTTTCTGTTCGACCCTGGCGGTGGTCACCTGCTCCGGCTCGATCTCGATGCGGACCGCATCGACCGTCCACTGCCGGGCCAGATTGAGCACATCCTGGGTGAAGGTCGCAGAAAAGAGCATGGTCTGACGGTGCGTCTTCGCCGGCAACTGACGAACGATGCGTTTGACGTCAGGGATAAAACCCATGTCGAGCATGCGATCGGCTTCATCGATCACCAGGATTTCAACCTGGTCAAGATAGATGTCCTGCTTGCCGGCAAAATCGAGCAGACGTCCGGGCGTCGCCACGACGATATCGACCAGGTGATTGTGCAGAGCTTGCCGCTGCTTGTCGTAGTCCATGCCACCGAGCAGGGTCAGAACGCGACAGGAGGTGAACTCTGCCAAGGCCTTGGCGTCTTTGGAAATCTGCAGGGCCAACTCGCGGGTCGGCGCGAGAATCAGGGCACGCGGCTCGCCGGCATAGCGCTGTTCAGCGGGCAGCGGATTGTTGATCAAATCATTGAGGACCGTCAGCAAAAAAGCTGCCGTCTTGCCGGTTCCAGTCTGCGCCCGCCCTATCGCGTCATGACCACCCAGGGAATAGCGCAGAACCGCTGCCTGTATCGGTGTACAGTAAGGAAAACCGAGTCCGCGCAAGGCTTGCAACAACGGCAAACTCAGATTCAGCTCTTCAAAACTGGTCTTGCCGGCAGGCACCGGCGGGGACACCTGATCACCCATCTCTGACACTTCAACCTCATTATCCGACATCATGCGATAGCCTGCACATCATCCGCCTGCAAGCCTTTCTCGCCGGCAACCACGATGAAACTGACACGCTGACCTTCGCGCAAGCTTCTATGCCCCTCACCACGTATATTGCGGTAGTGCACGAAGACATCCTCACCTCCGGCACGGGTGATGAACCCGAAACCCTTGGTGGCATTGAACCACTTGACCACACCCTGCTCACGGGGTCCGCGGCGGCGAAAAGGCAGCGGGGGCAAGGCCAAAATCAGCCACAAGACCAGCGGCACTGCAAGCTGCAGGGCAGCAAGCCAGGTGACACGGGCAGCGGACGCCGACGTCAGGGCAATGAGCAGCTGGCCGCCGGCGAAAAACATCAAGGAGGCATGCACCGGCATACGCTGGCGCAGATGGCGGGCACACCACAAAGCCAGGGGCGCCATCGTCAGCAGGGAGAGGCCCCACAGGCGCACCAGCGCGGCATCCGCTGTCGCCCAAGGCAGCCAGGCATGCAGGGCCCACTGCGGCGCCCACAGAGCCGACAGGCCCACGCTCAAAGCGTCGACAGCGAGGAAAATATAGATGAGGGTCATCACGAGGCGTTTTTTCAACATGGCACTAACCTGTCCGTAGGCCACGGGATACGCCTGAATCACCAGGTGCAGCTGCCCATGAGTCTACATGGAGAAATGATCTCAGAAGCCCCACAAGGTGGCGGGGCGAAAACGACACGACCGGCCACAAAGGCCGGTCGCGACAACACATCAGCTCAGTCGAGAGCAAGAACGTCTTCGGCCTGGAAGCCCTTGTCGCCCTTGACCACGGTGAACTCAACACGCTGACCGTCACGCAGGGAACGATGTCCCTGGCCACGGATGGCGCGGAAATGAACAAAAACGTCTTCTCCGGCTTCACGGCGGATAAAGCCGAAACCCTTAGAATCGTTGAACCACTTGACCGTGCCTTTTTCACGGTTTGACATGACGAACTTCCTCTAGCAACTAAGCAACAACATGGTACAGCCCCATCGCCGGAAGTAGCATGTTGCAGCCGCACACCGGAGCGTTTCTGTACACCACCTGGCTTCCATGGACTCCGGTGACCCCTTACGGTCACGTCCTCCACATCCACCTACATCGCTCACCCCGTCTTGCGGCTTTACTCGAACCACAATCCTTCGTTGACGATGCCGCCAAGACTGTCTGAGAAGAAGAAAAAATGCAAGAGAAAAGCGTCTGGCGTACGATAAAATTCATTTCCCAGGGCCGATCTGCCGTCCATCGCCCGGGTTTTTATGATTTTGCTCCCACTTTGTGACGAAAAAGCCTTGATCTGAAGCGCCGGATCCCCATATCCAAACTATCGATGATTCATCCCCAAAACACAGCCAAAGATGTCAATGACGCCATGTACAAGGTGATATTCCACAATCATCAACGCATCTATGAACTTTTCGCCGAAAAGGTCAGCAGCAGCGAACTTTTCGGCTTCATAGAGATTTCTGGACTGCAGTTCGGCCCAGAGAAGCATCTGCTCGTCAATCTTGACGAAGAAAAGTTACGCGCCGAGTTCGCTGACAGTGAAAGCTGCCTGATACCGCAGCACGCTATTTTACGCATCGACCGGGTCAAAGACCGCGGCGAGGCCAAGGTGCGCGACTTCAAGAACAGCGACCGGGTGGTGACCCCCTTCCCGCTCCACCGGCAGGATCTGCCGGTCAAGGATTGAGCTGAGCCACCACATCCTGAAGATCGAGATGGGCGCGGCTGATGTAGTTGGCCAGGGTCAAGGAGTGATTGGCAAAAATACCAAAGCCACTGCCGTTGAGCACCATAGGGCTCCACAAGGCCTGCTGGGTCGCTTCCAGTTCATGAATCGCCGCGCGCATGCTGAGGTCGGCATGGCGCTGCTGCAAGGTCGCCGCGTACTCGAGATCGAGAGCCTGCAGCATGGGCACCAGGGCCCAGCAGCGGCCGCGGGCGTCGTAAAAGTTGTCGTCGATATGCCACCAGGACACCGCCGGCACAGCGACCGCACCATCCACCCCCGGCCCAACCTGCGACACCGCGCCATTGAGTCGCGCCGACATGCGCCCGAGATCGTCATCGACCGTTTCCAGGTACTGCCGCAGGGCCTGCTCGCGGGCCAGAAACAGAGCCTGCGGCGGGTGCGCCTGCAGGCGGCGCTGGTAGGACTGCAAATCGGCCACACCACGGCTGAACTCAGCCTCAGGACGCGGCCACCACAGACTGTAGGCATCGACAGCAAACGCCGTATCGGCGCTGGCAAGGTCAGCATCCTCGACGTACTGCGCGCGCGACATGCCCCACTGCTCGTGCAGGGCATGCACCATCACCCGCACCTCGGCGAGAACCCCCTGCTCCCAATGGGGCATGTCGTCGAGCCATAGACCCGGAGGCAACAGATCGTTGCTCAGATAGCCGCCCGACTTGTCATAAAGCTTTTGTGCCACCGCCGCGGTGGCCTGCGCAAGGAGCTGTCCGGGCACCGCAGCCGTGGCCGGCTCAACCGCCACCGGCAAAGGCGGGATACTGTCATAAACACCGAGAACGATGGCGACACCCAGCGACACTGCGGCGACGACACCTGCCCAGGGGGCGAGCCGCCAGCCCCAGGCATCACGCGACAGCGCCCAGCGTGAACGCAATTCTTGCAGACGATCTTCCCAATCCGACACGAAATTCACCTTCAACTTCAGATGGCATGCGGCAACACTTCCAGTGGCATAGGTCGAGCCAGGAGGAACCCCTGTCCGCCATCGATCTTCAGGTCTTTGAGGATTTGCCACTGATCGGTCGATTCTACACTGTCGGCCAGCAACAACATATCCCGACTATGCGCCGCATGGCGCATCGTGCTGAGCAGGAAGCGGTGATCGGGGTTTTCGGCAACATCGCGGACCAAAGACATGTCCAGCTTGAGTGCGCGCAGGGACAGCGAACCGAGCACCGCCAGACTCTGTTGATGCATGGCGTAACGATCGATGACCAGACCGGAGCCGGCCGCCTCCAGCCAGCTAGCAAAGTCACGCACCGCCTGCGGCGCCAGCAGCAAAGCCGACTCCGCCACCTCGATCTGGATCTTCGCCAGCAAAGCCCGATCCTGCTGCAAACGCCGCATCAAGGCCTGCAGCAAGGCCGGCGAACGCAGCGAATAAGGCGACAGATTGACACTCAAAAGATCGAGCGGCAAACCCATGCTGGCGGCATCCTGCTGATAGCTCAGCACCTGATCGAGCACCAGAAGATCCAGACGCCCCTCCCAGCCCAAGCGCTCCACCAGGGGCAGAAGATGCGCCGCCATCAACAGCTGACCATCGACATCGAGGCGTAGCAAAATCTCCTTGTGCAGCAAGGCACCGGAAAAATCGAAGCAGGGCTGATAAAAAAGCCGCAGATGATCGCCCGACAGGAGCGCATCCAGACGGCTGCGCCAGCTGTCCAAGCCATGGCCGAGCAGGGCCAGGGCGTGCGACTGCAAGGAACTGGCCTGCAGAATATGACGACCACGCACCCCACTTTCTCGCGCCAGACGCAGGGCCACGCTGGCGCGTGGCAAGAGTTCACCCGGTTCGCTATCGAGATCGCCATAAGCCATACCGGCGTAATAGACCACGTCCTGATGTTCATTGATCAGGGGCAGACTCGCCACTGCTCGCAGCAAAGCATCGAGCTCATGCTCGGCCGCAGCCTTGTCCAGACCGGGCAAAAAAGCGACAAAGTCTGCACCATGGCGACGCGCCACCAAAGCCGAGGGGTGCTCCTGCAGGAGATGCGAGAAACGGCCAGCGATCTGCACCAGAAGCTGGTCGGCCATATCGGTCCCCATACGCGCATTCAAGCGCGCGAACTCATCCACCTGCAAAATGATCATCGCCCCGCTATGGCGCCCCTCCGGATCCGCCAGACGCGCCGACAGGGCGTTGTCAAAGGCGCGCTGGTTGGCCAGGCCGGTGACCGGATCCACATACGCCTGCTGCCGCAAAGACTCCACCTGGCTGATCAGGTCGGCGACGAGCAGGCGCATCTGCCGGGACAGGTGGTTCATCGCCTGCACCACCTGTCGCAGTTCGCGCGTGTGCGGCATGCTCTTGATTTCAACAAAGTCACGACGCACGATGGCCTGCGCCTGCCCCTCGATGGCATATAAAGGGTGGGTGATCCAGCGCAGCGCGCCATACGCAGCCATGATCAGCATCAGCGTGACCAGGATGTCCATCTGCGCCTCGCGCACCGCCATCGTCCACATTTGCCGGTAGGCCTCACCAGCGCTACTTTCGACGACGAGACGACCCTGCGCCACCCAGCCGCCGTCAATTTCGGTCAGGGCCGAACTGGGATGCAGGGGCAGAAGGTGACGAAACCAGGCCGGCACATCCTCGCCATTCCAGCTTGACTGATACTGGCGGACAATCTGTCCACGAGGATTGAGCAGCACGATACGGCGGTAGTAACCGCGATCAAAAATTGCCCTGATCATGGTGTCGGCCAGCGCCACATCGTGGCCCTGCATGGCCGGCACCAGAGACAAACCCAGGGAGTGCGCGGTATCCTCGGCCGCACTCGACAACTGCATCTGCAGCGAAGACTGCGCCTGCAGCAAGGACACAGCAAAACCCGTACCCGCCACCAGGCCACAGGTGGCCAGCAACACCAGCAACACTTGCCGAAACAAACTCATCGATCAGCCCCTCCTTGAACTCTCGGTATCTTACCTCATCGGCAAGACCTGCTGAGACTGCAGACGTTGCATCACATCGCGCCACTGGCGAACCTCAGCGCCCTGACCGATGCGCTCGCCACGCCCCTGCAAACGCGCCAGCCACAGGCCTTCGACATTGAAGCTGTAGACCGGCACCAGATCGGGGCGTTGCGAGGCCGGCAAAATGCGCTTGACCAGACTATCCAAAATCAGCGGTTCCTGTCCCGGCTGAGGATAGTACGCCAGGATCATGTGTGCCTGATGCAAATCGACCGCCTCGACATAGGTGATGCGCAATTTGTCAGCCGGAACGCCGAGAGCCCGCAGGGTAAAATACTTGGCAATGGCGAAATCCTCGCAATCCCCGCCGTTGGAGCCGACAAACTCAAGCGGCGTCGCCCAGTAGTCTTCCTGATGCCAATGCTCCTGGTCACTGATATAAGGCAGCCCGTCAAGCCAGCGATTGACCGTCTCGATCTGCTCGGCCTCAGCGGCGTGCACCAGGCTGTCGGCCATCGCCTGCCAGTCGCGCAGACGCTGCACACCGGCCGCCCCCCAGCGCTGCGCCACCTGCTGCACAGCCGCCGGGGTCAGTTGCAGGACATCGGCCAGCACCGGTCCTCCCGCGAGCAGGATGAGCAGGACTCCCCGAAAAATGAACGACACATAAGGGCTGGTCATGCGCAAAAGCATAGCCTGCTCTTGCGACAACATGGACACCAGCCTTTAAAACAGGCATGATGCCGACATGTGCCAGGAATATAAGTCGCGTATGTCATCGAATTGTCTTTATTTGTGGACATTATGCACAACATGGAGTCGCGCAAGCACTAAACCTCATGGCTGAGTTTCTACTGATCAATGGTGTCAACCTCAACCTTCTAGGTCGCCGTGAGCCCGGATTGTACGGTGCCAGCAGCCTGCACGACATCGAAACGTCCTTGCAGCAGCGTGCCGTCGACATGGGGCATCGTCTGCAGTGCTTTCAAAGCAACCATGAAGGCGCCCTGGTGGACCGTATCCACCAGGCAGCCAGCGAAGGCTGCGCCTGCATCATCATCAATCCCGGAGCCTACACCCATACCAGCGTCGCCTTGCGTGATGCTCTTTTGGGCGTAGCGCTGCCCTTCATCGAAGTGCACCTCTCCAACATCCATGCTCGCGAAAGCTTTCGCCACCACTCGTATCTGTCGGATATTGCCCGTGGCGTCATCGTTGGGCTCGGACCTGTGGGCTATGAACTGGCCCTGAGCGCTGCTGATCAACTCTTGGGCCAGCACTGAATACCTTACTTTTCCTTTGACACTGGAGTGACACTGACCCATGGATATACGCAAGGTCAAAAAGCTGATCGAACTGCTCGAAGAGTCGGGCATCGACGAAATCGAAATCAAAGAAGGCGAAGAGTCGGTGCGCATTTCCCGTCATCGTCCGCAACCTGCGCTCACCAGCGTCGTCGCCGCGCCGAGCATGGCCATGCCTGCAGCTGCGGCGCCCGCCCCGGCAGCAGCCCTTGCCAGCAATGAGCCGGCGCCTGCCGCAGCCTCTGTCGGCTACACCCAGCGCTCGCCCATGGTCGGGACGTTTTATACGGCCTCATCGCCGAATGCGCCGGCTTTTGTCAGTGTCGGCCAGACGGTCAAGACCGGTGATGTCCTGTGCATCATCGAAGCCATGAAGATGATGAATCAGATCACCGCTGAACGTGGCGGTGTCATCGACAGCATCCTGGTCGAGAATGGCCAGGCCGTTGAATTCGATCAAGCCCTCTTCGTCATCGTCTAAGCCCGGGGAAGTGCATATGCTAGACAAGGTGCTCATCGCCAATCGTGGCGAAATCGCCCTGCGCATCCTGCGTGCCTGCAAAGAAATGGGCATCAAGACGGTGGCCGTCTACTCCAAGGCTGATCGCGAGCTGATGCATGTGCGCCTGGCCGACGAGTCCGTCTGCATAGGGCCGGCGCCGAGCAAGGACAGCTATCTGAATATTCCGGCGCTCATTTCAGCCGCTGAAGTCACCGACGCCCAGGCCATCCATCCCGGCTACGGTTTTCTCGCCGAGAACGCTGACTTCGCCGAGGCGGTGGAACGCTCCGGCTTCACCTTCATCGGGCCGCGCGCTGAAACCATACGCCTGATGGGCAACAAGGTATCGGCCATCGAAGCCATGAAAGCCGCCGGCGTCCCAACCGTCCCCGGCTCGGATGGCCCGGTCACCGAAGACAATGCCCTGGCTGTCGCCAAACGCATAGGTTATCCGGTGATCATCAAGGCGGCGGCCGGCGGCGGTGGCCGCGGCATGCGCGTGGTGCACACCGAATCGGCGTTGCTCAACTCGCTGTTTGTGACGCGCTCCGAAGCCAAGTCGGCTTTTGCCGACGACACCGTCTACATCGAGAAGTTTCTGCAACACCCGCGTCATATCGAGATTCAGGTGATCGGCGACGGTGAAGGCGGCGCCATCCACCTGGGTGACCGTGACTGCTCCCTGCAAAGACGCCACCAAAAGGTGGTCGAGGAAGCGCCTGCCCCGGGCATTCCCGAGGACTTGCGGCAAGCGACGGCGCTGGCCTGTGTGCGTGCCTGCCAGCAAATGCGTTACCGCGGCGCTGGAACGTTCGAATTTCTCTATGAAAAAGGCCGTTTCTATTTCATCGAAATGAACACGCGCGTGCAGGTGGAGCATCCGGTCACCGAACTGGTGACCGGCGTCGACATCATCAAAGAACAGCTGCGCATCGCGGCAGGACAGGGTTTGTCCCGCCGCCAGGAAGACATCATCGTGCGCGGGCATGCCATGGAATGCCGTATCAATGCGGAAGATCCGCGCACCTTCGTCCCTTCACCGGGGCTGATCAAGCACTTCCATGCCCCCGGTGGACCTGGCGTACGCATGGACTCTCACGTCTACTCGGGCTATACCGTGCCGCCGCACTACGATTCGCTGATCGGCAAGCTGATCACCTTCGCCGATGACCGGGCGTCCTGTTTGCTGCGCATGCGCCGGGCGATGGATGAACTGGTCATTGAGGGGATACGCAGCAATATCGCCCTGCACCGTGAACTCATCCTGCGTGATGACGCCTTCGCCCACGGCGGGGTCGACATCCACCACCTGGAAAGCAAACTCAAACCTTGAGACCCCTATGCCCTGGCAGCAACTGAAGATACAGACGAACAAGGAGCAGGTTGAAGCTCTGCAGGAGTGGCTGGAGTCAGCGGGTGCGGCGGCGGTGATGCTGCTCGACGCCGGTGATCAGGCGCTACTCGAACCACCACCCGGTGCCACCCCGCTCTGGGACCAGATCGAGCTGGTCGGTATCTTCACCGCCGACTCGGATATGGAAGCTCTGGTCGAGTTTCTCGAAAAAATGCTCGCCGCACCGTTGCCCGCCTGGCGCTGTGAACTGCTTGAGGACAAGGACTGGGAGCGTGCCTGGATGGATCATTACCACCCCATGCGCTTCGGTCAGCGTTTATGGGTGGTCCCCAGCTGGACGCCGCCACCGCAGCCCGAGGCGGTCAATCTGCTGCTGGACCCCGGCCTGGCTTTCGGCACCGGCACCCATCCGACCACGGCACTCTGCCTGGAGTGGCTGGACAGCCTTGATCTGCAGGGCAAAACCGTTATCGACTACGGCTGTGGCTCGGGAATACTGGCCATCGCCGCACTCCTGCTCGGCGCGCAGCGGGCCATCGCTGTCGACAATGATCCGCAAGCGCTGACCGCGACCATCGCCAACGCCGAGCGCAATGGCGTCGCTGAGCGTCTGCAGGTCCTGGCGGCCGAAGACGCCGACACGCTCACGCCGGCCATGGCCGATGTCGTCGTCGCCAATATACTGGCAGCACCCCTGATGGCGCTGGCGCCGCGCCTGAGCGCCCTGACCCGGGCGGGGGGACAGATAGCCCTGTCGGGCCTGATCCGCAGCCAGGAAGAGGAGGTGGCGGGCGTCTATGCGAGCAGTTTTAGGCTCGATCCTGTCGCCATTCGCGAAGAGGACTGGTGCCGTATCAGCGGCCGCAAACCTTGAGTGATACCCAAATGCGCCGATAAGGGCTACAGTGATGTTTAAGGATGCATTGTCAGGGAGTGTGGCCGGGGCCATGTCAGATCAGCGCCAAACCCGCTGTCCGCATTGCGGCAGCTTATTCAGAGTCCGTGAGGCACAACTGCAGGCAAAAAATGGCATCGTGCGTTGTGGCTCATGCCTGGAGATGTTTCGTGCCGACCTCAATCTGGTAGGCGCTCCCGCCGGGGAGCGCAGCGCTCCTCTGCAAGCACCTGGCAAAAAGGCCAGTCGTGACGAAAGCTGGGCAGAGAACCTGCTGGCCGATCATGCCGCAACGACCGAGTCCGAAGGTCTGCGCGTCAGCGCCAAGCTCAAACCCATCGACGACCACCAGACCTATGGTGAAATGAAGGCGGAAGACTGGTCGCGCGGCCCGGCCAGCAACAACACCCGCATCAGCCTGGGACTCAGTGAGCTGAGTGACTTCATGCTCGACGAGAGCGCCGCAAACCTGCCGACCGAGCCCTTTCACGACAGCATGGCGCACGCGGTCGACAGCACCAACAGCAACGCGGACGAAGCCTGGGCACAGGCGATGCTGCAGCAGATCGCCGAGGCCGAGAAAAAGAGTGCGCAGGACCAGACCATGCGCATCGTCGAACACAGCCCGACGCCCGGCGCGCCCCAGCCCCTCGTGGCCAGCAGCGAAAAACCGGCGCCCAGCTTCACCTTTGGCGATGAAAAAGCCCTGGATTTTCTCAACGATGAAGATCTTGAGATCCATGAAGGCGGCCTGCCGGACCACAATGACCTGCCCATCGACACCCCGCCCCTGCCCAGCCTGCACGATCCGGTCACCCTGGCCTCGCCTCAGCATCGTTGGGCCTGGGAGCGTTACCTGTTCTGGGGCGGTCTGCAGTTGCTCGCTCTGCTGGCGCTGGCGGTGCAACTGCTCTATTTTCATCACGACGCGCTCGACGCCTACCCGGAACTGCAAAACCAGTTCCAGGGCTTGTGCTCGCGCCTGCACTGCCGCCATGTCGCCAGCGATCTGCGCGGCCTGCGCATCGACCACCTGGTGGTACGTCCGGACACGACCCGCGGGGTGCTCTTGATCGACACCCTGCTGCACAATGATCAGGAGCACGATCGTCCCTTTCCTTACCTGCGCCTGACCCTGCGCGACAATGACGGCAACATCCTCGGCACCCGTCGACTGGCGCCCCAGGACTATATCGCGGGCAGCGAAACGCCGGCTTTGGCCGCCCAGACCCCGGTCCATGTCTCGCTCGAGGTGGGCTTGCCGGCAGGTCATATCCCCGCCTCGACCAGCCTGACCCTGCAAGCCGAAGACCAGCCTGAGCACCACTGAAACCCGAGCCAGGTTTCTGCTAGAATGGCGGCCCCCTGATTGCATCCCCGGAGACCGCCCTGGCCCGCTTGCGTTTGCCGCCCATCACGCTGGGCCCTCACCGTTTGCAGCAAGGCCTGCTCCTGGCGCCGATGGCCGGGGCCACCGACCTGCCCTTTCGTGAGCTCTGTCGCGCCCTGGGGGCGAGCTACGCCGTCGGTGAGATGCTCAGCTCTGAACAGCGTTTGTGGGCTTCTGCCAAATCCTCGACGCGACAGGTGCAGGCGCAAGAGTCCGGCCTGCGCGTCGTGCAAATCGTCGGCTATGACGCCGCCATGATGGCGGCGGCGGCCCGTGCTCAGGCCGAGCAAGGCGCCGACATCATCGACATCAACATGGGCTGTCCGGCCAAGAAAGTCTGCAATCGCCTGGCCGGCTCAGCCCTCATGCAGGATCTCGACCTGGCCGCCCGCATCCTCGCTGCGGTGGTCGCTGCCGTTGACATTCCGGTCACCCTGAAAATGCGCACCGGACCTACGCCGGAGCGCCGCAATGCCGCGCAACTGGCGCACATCGCCGAAGACTGCGGGATCGCCATGCTCACCATCCATGGCCGCACCCGCGCTGACCGTTTCCTGGGTGCCGCCGAGTACGACACGATCGCACAAATCAAACAAACATGTTCGCTACCGCTTATCGCCAATGGCGATATCGATAGCGTCGACAAGGCCGCCAGAGTGTTGGCCCATACCGGTGTCGATGGTATCATGCTCGGCAGAGCTGCCTTGGGGCGACCCTGGATCTTTGCAGAGTTTCAAGCTGCTTTGCAGGAGACTCCGCCTCTGCAACTCGATGAAAAAAAGCGTGGCCAGCTGATGCTTGAACATCTGCAGGCCATGCACAGGCACTACGGCGAGGAGGCTGCAGTGCAGCGCGCACGCAAACATATCGCCTGGTATGCCCAACAGCGGCCAGACGGTGACGAACTCTGCAAGGGATTTCATAGACAGACTCGGGCGAGCGAACAAACTGCTTATTTGACTCGGTTTCTTGAACACGGTACGGGTGCTCCCTAGAGCACCCGGATAGCTATTATTTTTGCATACGGCCCAACCCGCATGGATACTGAAATCGTCAAACCCGTCCTGACCAGTCAGGACAGTCGTGCCCACACTTTGAGCGATCATGTCGAAGTCGCTCTGCGCAATTATTTCTCCAATCTGCACGGAGAACAGGTCAGCGGTGTCTACGACATGGTGCTCTCGGAAATTGAAATTCCCCTGCTCGAAGTCGTCCTTGAATACACGCGCGGCAACCAGACCCAGGCGGCCGAGATTCTCGGTCTCAACCGGGGAACCCTGCGCAAAAAGCTGAAAACCTACCACATGATGTAAGCTCGGCCGCCGTGGGCGTACGACCAGCCAGGAGTTTCCACTGATGAACAAGACGAGCGTACGCCGAGCCCTGATCTCGGTGTCAGACAAGAGCGGCATCCTTGAGTTTGCCCAGGCACTGGCCGCGCGCGGGGTCGAACTGCTGTCCACCGGCGGCACCTTTCAGCTGCTCAGCAAAGCCGGCCTGCCGGTGACCGAAGTGGCCCAGCACACCGGCTTCCCGGAAATGATGGACGGTCGCGTCAAGACCCTGCACCCACGCATCCATGGCGGCATCCTCGGTCGACGCGGCCAGGACGATGCGGTCATGCAAGAACATGACATCGCGCCTATCGACCTCGTCGTGGTCAACCTCTACCCCTTCGCCGCCACCGTCGCCCGTGCCGACTGCAGCCTCGCCGAAGCGATCGAGAACATCGATATCGGTGGACCGGCCATGGTCCGCTCAGCCGCCAAGAATCATGCCCATGTCGGCATCGTCGTGCGCAGCAGCGACTACGCCCGCGTCCTCAGCAGCATCGATGCCGGCGGGCTCGATGAGGACTTGCGTTTCGATCTGGCCACGGCCGCTTTTGAGCATACCGCCGCCTACGACGGCATGATCGCCAACTATCTTGGACAGCGCACACGGGGCCCCGTCGAGAACTTCGGTCGCACGCTCAACCTGCAGTTCCAGCGCGCACAAAATCTGCGTTATGGGGAAAATCCGCATCAACGCGCAGCGTTTTATGTCGAGGCCGGCTTTAGCGAAGCCTCGGTCGCCCAGGCTCAGCAGGTTCAGGGCAAGGAGCTGTCCTACAACAACATCGCCGACACCGACGCCGCCCTCGAGTGCGTGAAGACTTTTGTCAAACCCGCCTGCGTCATCGTCAAACACGCCAACCCCTGCGGTGTGGCGGTCAGCCTTGCCGGTATCAGCGAGGCTTATGAGCTGGCCTATGCGACCGATCCGGAGTCGGCCTTTGGCGGCATCATCGCCTTCAATCGTGAGCTCGACGCCGCCACCGCCCAGGCCATCATCGATCGCCAGTTCGTCGAAGTCATCATCGCCCCCGGCGCCAGCCCTGCAGCTTTGGCGATCACCGCCGGCAAGGCCAATGTTCGCGTCCTGCTCTGCCCACCCCTGCCCGCCTCGCGTCCACCTCGACTCGACTACAAGCGGGTGAATGGTGGCTTGCTGGTGCAAGACATGGACTTGACCATGATCAGCCGTGACGAGCTCAAGGTGGTCACCCGGCGGGCGCCCGACGAAGATGAAATCGATGATCTCATCTTTGCCTGGAAGGTCGCCAAGTACGTCAAGTCCAATGCCATCGTCTATGCTCGCCAACGGCGCACCCTGGGCATCGGCGCCGGCCAGATGAGCCGGGTCAACTCGGCGCGCATCGCCGCGATCAAGGCCGAACACGCCGGCCTTGACGTGCACGGAGCGGTGATGGCCTCCGACGCCTTCTTTCCCTTCCGCGACGGCATCGACAATGCCGCCCGCGCCGGCATACGCGCCATCATCCAGCCGGGGGGTTCGATGCGTGATGCCGAGGTGATCGCAGCCGCTGACGAAGCGGACATCGCCATGGTTTTTACCGGCGTACGCCACTTCCGTCACTGAGGAGATCGCCATGCGCATCCTGATTTTAGGCAGTGGTGGCCGTGAACATGCCCTGGCCTGGAAATGTGCCCAGGACCACCAGGTCAGCGAGGTTATGGTGGCTCCGGGGAATGCCGGTACGGCACGCGAGCCGCGTTGCCGCAATGTCGCCCTGGACATCCTCGATCAGGAGGCCGTGGTCGCTTTTGCCCGCCGCCATGCCGACCTCACCCTGGTCGGCCCCGAGGCGCCGCTGGTGCATGGGGTCATCGATGCCCTGCGCGCCGCCGGCCTCGCCGCTTTTGGACCGACGGCCGCCTGTGCTCGCCTGGAAGGATCGAAGTCCTTTGCCAAGGACTTCATGCAAAAGCACGGCATACCGACAGCGGCTTATGCAAGTTTTACGCAACGGGACGAAGCGCTGGCTTACCTCGACAGCCACCCTGCGCCTATCGTCATCAAGGCCGATGGCCTGGCTGCCGGCAAAGGCGTGATCGTCGCCATGAGCGACAGCGAGGCACGTGCCGCCGTCGAGGACATCCTCGGTCACCAGGTCTTTGGCGCCGCCGGCGCTCGCGTGGTGATCGAAGACTTCCTGCAGGGCGAAGAAGCCAGTTTCATCTGCATGGTCGACGGCGAGCATGTCCTCGCCATGGCCAGCAGCCAGGATCACAAGCGTGTCGGCGAGGGTGATCTCGGCGCCAACACCGGTGGCATGGGCGCCTACTCTCCAGCACCGGTGGTGACTCCGGCGGTGCACGAGCGCATCATGGATCGCATCATCAACCCTACCGTCAGCGCCATGCGCGCTGCCGGCACCCCCTACACCGGCTTTCTCTATGCCGGGGTGATGATCGATGCACAGGGCGACCCCTACGTCATCGAGTTCAACTGCCGCTTCGGCGACCCGGAGACGCAGCCGGTGATGATGCGCCTGGAAAGCTCCCTGCCTGAGCTGCTGCAGCTGGCCATCGACGGTCGACTCGACCAGGCGCAAGCCCTCTGGTCGGAACAGGCGGCGCTGGGGATCGTCCTGGCAGCACCCGGCTACCCAGGCCCGATCAGCGAAGGCGGACTCATCGAGGGCCTCGACCTGGCGGATCCCGCCGGCTGCAAGACTTTTCTGGCGGGTGTCAAGGACGAGCACGGTCGCCTGCTCATCGGTGGCGGCCGCGTCCTCTGCGTCACCGCTTTAGGTCACGACGTCAGGGCTGCCCGCGCTGCCGCCCTGGCGCGTATGAGCCAGCTGCACGCCGCAGGAAGTCACTTCCGCCGTGACATCGGGGCACGCGCCCTGGCCCGCGAGGCGGCCGGCAGCGGGCCGACCGACTAGCGCATATTTTGCCGGGAAAATGGCATCAAGCCCGAAATCCTGATGCTATAATCCCGATTTGCTCAAATCACCTTGCTCTGGGGATCACAATGGACGATACGATACGCAAAGCCGCTCTCGACTATCATGAATTTCCCGTCCCCGGCAAGATTTCCGTCACCCCAAGCAAGCAGCTCAGCAACCAGCGCGACCTGGCCCTGGCCTATTCGCC
The DNA here is from genome assembly GCA_021804565.1 of Pseudomonadota bacterium. Lineage (GTDB taxonomy): Bacteria > Pseudomonadota > Gammaproteobacteria > Pseudomonadales > Moraxellaceae > JAJZHK01. Next base: position 55,736 of record JAJZHK010000008.1, read on the forward strand.
TGGCGTCGCTGCACCCTGTCTGGAAATCGAACGCGATCCTTCCACCGTCAGCCGCTACACCGCCCGGGGTAACCTGGTGGCGGTGATCAGCAACGGTACCGCGGTGCTCGGTCTCGGCGACATCGGCCCGCTGGCAGCCAAGCCGGTGATGGAAGGCAAAGGGGTGCTGTTCAAGAAATTTGCCGGCGTCAACGTCTTCGATATCGAAATCGATGAAAAAGACCCCGACAAGCTGGTCGATATCATCGCTGCGCTGGAGCCGACCTTCGGCGGCATCAACCTTGAAGACATCAAGGCGCCGGAATGCTTCTACATCGAACGCAAGCTGCGCGAGCGCATGAAAATCCCGGTTTTTCATGATGACCAGCACGGCACCTCGATCATCGTCGGCGCCGCCCTGCTCAACGGTCTCAAGCTGGTCGACAAACGCATCGAGGACATACGTGTCGTCTGTTCCGGTGCTGGAGCGGCGGCCCTCACCTGTCTTGACCTGATCTGTGCCCTCGGCGTGCGCGCCGAGAACATCTTTGTCACCGACTCGCGCGGGGTTTTGCATAGCGGGCGTAAAGATCAGCTCGATGCCAGCAAACAGCGCTACGCACGGGACACCCAGGCGCGCACCCTGGAAGACCTGCTTGATGGCGCCGACATGTTCCTCGGCCTGTCCACCGCCGGCGTACTCAAGCCCGAGATGATACGCAAGATGGCGCGCTCGCCCTTGATCTTTGCGCTCGCCAACCCCACCCCCGAGATCATGCCTGAGGAAGCCAAGGAGGTCCGCCCGGACGCCATCATCGCCACCGGGCGCTCGGACTATCCCAACCAGGTCAACAACGCCCTCTGCTTCCCCTACATGTTCCGTGGCGCTCTCGATGTCGGCGCCACCACCATCAACGAGGCCATGAAAATTGCCGCGGTGCGCGCCATCGCCCACCTTGCCCACGCCGAGCAGGCCGAAGGCAATGGTCTCAATGACGAAACGCACGGTTTTGGCCCCGAGTACATTATTCCCGGGGCGCTGGACAGCCGCCTCATTCTTGAAATTGCGCCTGCGGTGGCCCTGGCGGCGATGGAATCGGGCGTCGCCTCACGGCCGCTGAACGATATCGCCGGCTACCGCCAGCAGCTCAACGAGTTTGTCTACAACTCCGCGTTCATCATGCGACCTTTGTTCCACAAGGCCAAAGCGGATCCCAAGCGCATCGTCTTCTGTGAAGGTGAAGACGAGCGGGTCTTGCGTGCGGTGCAGATCGTCGTCGATGAAAAGCTGGCCCTGCCCATCCTCGTCGGACGCCCTGCGGTCATCCAGTCGCGTATCGACAAGCTTGGCCTGCGCCTGGTCGCCGGTGAAAATGTCACCCTGATCGATCAAGACAGCGATCCACGCTACAAGGAATATTGGACCCACTACCACCGCCTGATGGAGCGCCGTGGTACGCCGCCTGAGCTGGCCAAACGAGAAGTGCGCCGTCGTACGACCTTGATCGGCGCCCTGCTGGTGCACTTCGGTGACGCTGATGGCATGATCTGTGGCACCTTTGCCAACTACAACCTGCACCTGCGCTACGTCGACCGCGCCATAGGCCTGGCCGCCGGGGTGCGCAAGTACGCCGCCATGAATCTGATCATGCTGCCCGGACGAACCTTGTTCATCTGTGACACTTACGTCAACCCTGATCCCAGCGCCGAGCAGATCGCCGACATGACCTTGCTGGCTGCGGAACAGGTGCGCGCCTTTGGCATCACCCCCAAGGTGGCCCTGCTCTCGCACTCCAGCTTTGGCTCCGAGCTCACCCCCAGTTCCGAGAAGATGCGGCAGGCCCTGCAGCTGATCATCGAGCGCGCCCCCGATCTCGAAGTCGAAGGCGAGATGCACGGTGATGCCGCCCTCAAGGAAGACATCCGTCTGGAGGCTTTCCCCAACAGCCGCTTCCGTGGTGCGGCCAATCTGCTGATCATGCCCAACGTCGACGCGGCCAACATCGCTTTCAACCTGCTGAAGACGGCTGCCGGCGATGGCGTGACCATCGGGCCCATCCTGCTCGGTGCAGCGCGCCCGGTGCACATCCTGACCTCCTCGGCCACGGTTCGCCGCATCGTCAATATGACGGCGCTGACCGTTGCTCAGGCGCAGCGCTGAGACAGCAACAGGGCCAGGTGCGGCCGCCCAGGCCCACCTTGTTCTCAGTCCAGCCGCAGATCGGCCGCCTGCAGCCAGCCGGCACGTGCGAAGCCGCCTATGAAACGGGCTTCGATCACTGCCAGCTCGAAAAAGACGAAGTTCAGGCGCAGATGATAGTCCTGCATGGCCGGGTGGCGCTCATAGAAGGACGCCGCCACCGACTCGAGCTCCTCGAGGGGCAGCCGCCGGGCCTGGGCAAACAGGCTCAGGCGCGCGACACTGAGCGGCTCACCCTCACCGGCGACATGATGCTCCAGGTCGTCGACCAGCATCAGCGCGACCCGCTCATTGGTCAGGAGATTGAGGGTGTGCTCGGCAATGTCCGCCACCAGCGTCAACAGCCGGCCCTCGCCATGGGCGACGAAAGGGACCCAGGACAAATAGGGGAAGCCCGGATGACGACGCGACTGACTGGCCAGGGCCACATGGGTCTGTTGCCGCAGCAGTTCCCTCGCCTTGCTCTTATCGCTAGACTTCACTCCACCACCCTCCCCTGCTGGATCGAGCCGGCATGATAACAACAAGTCCTGTCCAGGTGCAGTCCCAGCAAGCCCTCGCCTGGTTACGACTGGCCCTCAGCCGCGTCGGCCCCGGTGAGCAGCTCAGCTACGGCGAGCTGGCCCGTCGTGCCGGCCTGCCGGGTCAGGCCCGGCGGGTAGCCCGCTGGCTGGCGCAAGGTGCCCTGAACGATCTCCCCTGGTGGCGTGTGCTGCGCGCCGATGGCCGTATCGCCACCGCTCATCCTGCCGCCGCAGAGCAGCGTCAACGCCTGCTCGCCGAAGGCTGGCAGGAAGCTCCGAGGCGTCACCGATGAAGGCATCGCATCTTTACAACGGGCGCATGGCCACCTGCATCGTGCTCGGCTTCAGCTCCGGCCTGCCGCTGTTCATCTTCATCTATCTGCTGCCGGCGTGGATGCAAAGTGCCGGTCTGAGCCTGTCCAGCATCGGCGCCGCCAGCCTGTTCATGCTGCCGTACAGCCTGAAGTTTTTCTGGGCCCCCTTCATCGACCGCTACCGGCTCAGCCGGCTGGGGCGCCGACGCAGCTGGATCCTGGTCTGCCTGCTGCTCCTCATCGCTGGCTTCAGTGCCCTGGGGCTGCGCTCGCCGGAGCACCTCCCCTGGCTGCTGTTTTGGGGCACCGTCTGTGCTTTTGGCAGCGCCAGCATGGACACCGCCATAGACGCCCTGCGCCGGGAGATCCTCAGTGATGAAGAACTCGGCCTCGGCACCGCCTTGCATGTCAACGCCTACAAGCTCGCTGGCATCGTCCCCGGCTCGTTGGCGCTGATCCTCGCCGATCACCGGCCATGGAGCGAGGTCTATATTTTCTGCAGCCTTTTTTTGCTGCCTGGCCTGCTCCTCATTCTGCTCATCCCCGAGCCGCAGGCCGTGCATGGCCGGCCACAGACCCTGCGCGAAGCCGTCTACGCCCCACTGGCTGAGTTTTTCAGTCGGCACGGCTACCGACAGGCCCTATGGATCCTCGCTTTTATCACATTTTACAAATTCGGTGACAGCATGGCGGCCAGCCTGGCGACGCCGTTTTATCTCGATCTCGGTTATAGTCGCACCGCCATCGGCCTCATCGCCAAGCAAGCCGGCCTGGCCGCCAGCATCGCCGGCGGGCTGCTCGGCGGCCTGTGGATGCTGCGCCTGGGCATCAGCCGCGCGCTCTGGCTGTTTGGTATCGCGCAAGCCCTGAGTCTGAGCGGCTTCATCCTGCTCAGCCTGCACCCTGGGGGCCTGCTGACCCTGGCCGCGGTCATCGCCGCTGAAGCCTTTGGTGTCGGCCTCGGCACCACCGCCCTGGTGGCCTTTCTCGCCCAGCAGACCGATACCCGGCATACCGCCACCCAGTTTGCACTGCTCAGCTCGCTGGCGGCCTTACCCAGATCGCTGTTCAATGCCGCCAGCGGCTGGTGTGCCGAACACTGGGGCTGGACCCTCTACTTCAGTGTCTGCCTGATCCTGACCCTGCCAGGATTTCTTCTATTGCAGCGGGTGACGCCTTGGCCTAAAGTTGCAGCTAGCGAATAAGCATGGCCGTCGATCCCCACCCTACCTCGATACGGCCGCTCCCATAGGAACCTTACATGGCTCATACCGACACCGCTCTTCTTGTGGTCGATGATGCAAGATTCTCCAGCGTCATGATCCATCGCGTCATCAAAAATGCCGGCTACACCGACGTCCGTCAGGCCAGTTCGGCCAGCGAGGCCTTACGCATGCTGGAAGAACGGCCGGCGAGCATCCTCATCGCCGACTGGCTGATGCCGGAAATGGACGGCCTCGGCCTGACCCAGGCGGTGCGCCAGCTCGACGAGGCCAGCAACCACTTCACCTACATCCTCCTGCTGACCGCGCGTGAAGGTGGCGAAGCCCTGCAGCATGCTTTCGAGCAGGGCGTCGATGACTTCCTCAACAAGTCCCTGATGAATGAGCAGCTGCTGCCACGACTGTGGGCCGGTGAGCGCCTCAGCGCCCTGCAAAATCGTCTCTTGCGGGACAATCAGAACCTGATCGAGGCCAACGCCAAGCTTAAAAAACTGAGCTCGCTGGATGCCCTGACCGGCTTGGGCAACCGCTCCTATGCGCTCGCCCGGCTGGGGGACACCATCAAGCACTGCGCGTCACGTGGCGGCGCCTGCTGCTACCTGCTCATCACCATGACCCACCTGGAGAGCCTGCGCAAGCAGCACAGCACCCAGGTCATCAGCCAGCTCATCGTCGCGGCCGGGCGCCGGCTGCGTCAGCTGGTGCGTCCGCTGGACATCGTCGCCCGTATTGCGCCGCATCAATTTGTCGTGATCACCCACCAGCCGAGCATCGAGCAGTGCAATGTGCAAAGTTACCGCCGCCTGCATGAAAGTCTCAATCTCAAGGCCTACAAGACCACCGGGGGCTTCCTGTCGCTGAAGACCACCCTCAATATCGTTGCCAGCGACGCCGCCCTCGAGCCGCCCAAAGCCGAGGACCTGATGCAGCTGGCCGAGTCCCGGCTGCAAGCTGCGCGGGAGACCGGACTGATCACCTGCGACCACTGGCAAGCCAGCTGAGCCCCGTCATCCTCATGTCATAAACATGGGGCAGGCTCAAAGCCATGCCCAGCCTCCTACGGATCGGTGTGTTCGCCGCCGTGTTGCCCTGGCTGCTCTGGCACGGTGATCTGCGCCTGACCATCCTGGGGCTGCTCGGTGTGCTCTTCCTCAGCCGAACGCTGCGCCTGAGTGAGCCCCCCTGGCTGCAAGCGCGCGATGTTCGTCAGGATCTGGCGCGCCCGCCACCGGCTCCTTACGATCCTGCGCCCCTGCTCAATCGCGAAGCCGGCTGGCTGCTCGGCCTCGCTGAAGGCCGGCCCTGTTACCTGCCCGGCCCCCTGCCGCATCTGCAGGTCGTCGGGGGCAGTGGCTGTGGCAAGTCGGCAGCGCTGGGGGTGTGGGCGGCGCAGGCCCTGGCCATGGGCGAAGGGGTGCTGTACTTCGACCCCAAGGATGATCTCTGGGCGGCGTCTGCCCTGGCCGATGCCGCGGCACGGATGGGCTGCCGTTTTCAGATGCTTGACCTGCGCCCCCAAGCACCCGCCCAGTTCAACCTTATCGCCGACTGTGATCGCCACAGCCTCTATGACCTGCTCATCCATGGGCTCGACCTGCTCGAGTCGGGCAGCGACGCCGACTTCTATCGCCTCGCCGACCGTCAGGGTGCGCGCCTGCTGGCAGATGCCTGGCGTCCTGGTGACACCCTCGCCACGCTGGCGGCGCGTTCACTGGCCAGCTTGCGTCGCAAAGCCCCTGCCCTCTGCCTGCGCCTGCAGGAGATCGCCGAGATCGCCGCGGCACAGGGCCGACAAGGTCCCAGGATCGCCGAGCTGCTGCAGCCTGGTTCAGCCTGCTACGTCCTCGGTTCAACCCGTCTCGATACGGTACGCCGGCTGCAGCGCATGCTGCTGTTGCGGCTCATCCAGTGCGCCGAGACCCGGGCACGGCCTGTCGCTCAGCCTTGCTGCGTGATCCTCGACGAGTTTCGTTACCATCTCTGCCGTGGCAGCCTCGACGCCTTGAGCACCATACGCGACCGCGGCATCCATCTCATTTTGGCGCACCAGTCGCTCGGTGATCTCGCGGCCGGCCCCGCCGACCTGGATGCACGAGCGGTCGCCGCTGCCGTCCATGAGAACTGCGCCCTCAAGCTGGTCTTTCGCCTGCAGGACCCGGACACCGCCGAGTGGATGGCGCGCAAGAGCGGCCAGGTCACCCAGGTCCGTCGCCATGGCCAGGCTTGGCCGGGCTCGATGCCCTACCTCGACAAGGTCAGCGAAGCCACGGGGCCCTGGATCAACGCCAGCACCCTGCTCCACCTGGCGCCGCGGATGGCCGTCCTTTATGGTCATGGACAAGCCCGCGAACTGGCACAAAGCGCCTGGCGCTGTGTGCGACGCCCGCTGAGCGCCGAGGCCGTCGATGACTCCCGCCTGCAGCCTGATTTCGCTCATCTGGAGCTGCGCCCATGAACCTTACCGAGCAGATCCTGAACTATCTGCAAGCCTACGGCCCGAGCTCCGCGGCCTTGCTGGCTGGCCATTTGCAATGCCCGGAATCGGCGCTCGAGCACGACTTGCAGACCCTGCTCGAACAAGGCCTGCTGCGCCAGCAAACCCTGCTTTACCACCCCTGCCCCTGGCCGCTCTGGGATCTCAGTGCTGCCGCTGCACGCACGCGGCGAGCGGGGCGCCGTGTGCGTGGCTCGAGCTTGCAGCTGGACCACCATCTCGGCCTGCAATACCTGCACCTGCAAGCCCGGCGACAAGGGGCCCGACAGTGGTGCAGCGGTCGCTTGTGCCGGCTGTGGATCGATGCTCAGACGCCACCCTGGCGCAAGATCCCCGATGCACTGTACACCAGCGCCGAAGGTCAACGCTGGGCCGTCGAATTGGAACTGGTCGGCAAGGCCCGCTGGCGCTACCAGGAGGCCTGGAACGCCTACGCCGAGCTCCTGCATGGCCAGCAGATCGATGGCGTGCTCTATATTACTCCGCAGGCTCTCTACGCACGTCTGCAGCGCATCTTTGCCGGCATCGAACACATCGACCTGTACGGGCGTTGCCTGGCGCTGCCTACCTTCCTGCGCCAGCGTTTCTGCGTGCAGACCCTGGAAAGCTGGTCGCAAAACAGCGCTTGACCCGGGTCCAGGCTGGGCTCACCATGCTCTGCCGAGCGACCGAGGAGCGAACGCGTGGACGCCTTGCAAAATCTTCAAGCCATGGGCATCAGCCTGCCGACGCCAGCGGCAATTTTTGCCAATCTGCTGTTCAGCATCCTCGGTTTTGTGCTCTGGCGCTATGCCCGCCGCCAAGAACGCCAGGACCTCTCGGCGCTGGCCTGGGCCCTGATGCTCTACCCGCTGCTGGTCAGCGACACCCTCTGGCTTTATCTGGTCGGCATCGCCTTGTGCCTCGCCGCGTATCTACGCTGGCGGGCTTGAGTGCATGCGCCGAGCACTGCTGCGCCTGAGCCTGCCCCTCTACATCGGCCAGATGGCCATCGTCGCCAGCGGCCTGATCGACACCCTCATGGCCGGGCGGCTGTCAACCCTGGACCTGGCGGCCGTCGGGGTGGCGGCGTCGATACAGACCACCATCACCATGCTCGCGGCCAGCCTGCTCATGGCCCTGCCCCCGCTGCTCGCCCACCATGCCGGTGCCGCTGACCAGGCGGCCATGCGCCGTGATATGGAGCAGTCCTTGTGGTGGGTTTTCGGGCTGTCGCTGCTGGCCATGCTCACCCTGCTCCACCCTGCCCCCTGGCTGGCCCTGGCACAACTGCGACCGGCGCTCGCCGCCAAAGTGGCGGCTTATCTGCAAGCTTCGGCCATCGGGGTGCCGGCCATGCTCCTGCTGCGCGTCTTCATGGGTTTGTACGCCGGTCTGGCACGCACGCGTCCGGTCATGCTCGTCAACCTGCTCTACCTGGCGGCCAAACCGGCGCTCAACAGCTTGTGCATGAAAGGCCTGTCGATGGGCGCTGCGGGCTGCGCCCTGGCCTCCTCCATCGACGCCAGCCTGCTCTGCCTGGGCCTGATCGTCTGGAGCCGGCGCCAGCCGGAGCTGCGAGCGCTGCTGCCGAGGGCGCTGCCGCCATGGCCGGCTGCGGCTGACGTACGCCGCTTCCTGCATCTCGGCCTGCCTATCGCCATGACTTTTGCCGCCGACCTCAGCGCCTTCACCCTGATGGCGCTGCTCATCGCTCGCCTCGGTACCATCGCCGTCGCCGCTCACCAGATCGCCGCCAACCTGGTGGTGCTCGCCTTCATGTGGCCGATGTCCTTAGGACAGGCGGCGACCTTGCTCATCGGTCGGGCCCTGGGTGAACGACAGCCTGAGCAAGCCCGGCGCCAGGCCCGCCTGGCCATCCAGCTGGCCCTCGGCTGCGCGCTTGCGGTCAGCCTCGGTCTGGCGCTGGGGGCGGCACCGATCGCTGCCTTTTACAGTCCGGATCCACAGGTGCAAGCGCTCGCCCGTACCCTCATCCATGCGGTGGCGCTCTACCATCTCGCCGATGCGCTGCAAGTCGTCGCCGTCAGCGCCTTGCGCGGTTACCACCACACCCTGCTGCCTATGCTGGTCTACACCGTCTGTCTGTGGGGCATCGGTCTAGGCGGCGGCATCCTGCTCGGGCTGACGCCGTATCTGCGGGCCCCCATGGGGGCTCCTGGCTTTTGGCTGGCGGCGATGGGCAGCCTCTATGTCGTGGCGCTGCTCATGCTCTTGGATCTGGCGCGTGTCGCCCGCCGGGCGATCAGGCCGGGCCCCCTCTAAGCGTGACCTACGGCGGCATCGGCCGGCGCTAAAAAGTATCGCGGCGCTGGCTAAAGACCTCTATCATCCTGCCATGTCGACAGGAGTCCTTGTGCATGAGCACCGAAGATCTCAAAGAGCTGCAGCACCACTTCGCCTTTGGCGAGAACTGGGCGGACTACGCGCGCAGCATCGACGCACTGCGCCTGCAGGAGGCGGTCAAAGGACTGCTCAAGCTGGCTGAGGCCGCTGACTGGCAAGGGCGCAGCGTCCTCGATCTGGGCTGTGGCTCGGGCCTGCACAGTCTGGCGGCCTTGCAGCTCGGGGTCGCCGCGGTGCACGCCATCGACATCGATCCGAAGTCGGTCGCGACGACGCGCGCCCTGCTCAGCGAGCATCAGGCGGAGGGGCCCTGGCGCTGTGAAACAGCGAGCGTCTTTGCCCTGCCGGCAGCCTGTCAGCAGGCCTACGACATCGTCTACTCCTGGGGGGTGCTGCATCATACCGGCGCCATGATGGAAGCCCTGCGGCTGGCCGCGCAAGGCGTCAAGCCGGGCGGTCTGTTCATCTTTGCCTTGTATCGCAAAACCCGGCTGTGCGCGCTCTGGCGACTGGAGAAGCGCTGGTACAGCCAGGCCAGCGCCCGGGCACAGGCCCGCGCCCGGCGCCTCTACATGGGGCTGGCCGGCTGGCGTCTGGCGCTGCGCGGCGACCGTCTGGAACGTTTCAAGGAGCACTATCAAAGCAGTCGCGGCATGAACTTCGAACATGACGTGCACGACTGGCTTGGGGGCTACCCTTACGAGTCCATCAGTCCACCGCAAGTCGAAGCGCTGATGCAGAAACTCGGCTTTGAGCAGGTGCGCCGTTTTGTTCGTCCAGGCTCCTGGGGCTGGGGGGGCTCAGGCTGCGACGAGTACGTCTATCGCCGTCGCCGCTCAGCGGCGTGATCGGCGACGCTTGGCAGGGTTTTTCGCCTTGGCCGGCCGTCGTGGCGACGCTGTCGCTGGCGCCGGCTGGACCCTTGAGCGCCAAGGCCAGCCGCACAGCAGCCAGAGGCCCAACTGCAGGCTGGCGGCACCGAGGCTCAGCAGGCGGCCTCGATGCAGAGCCTCCAAGGTGAGACCGCGTCCATAAGCAGAGTTCGGCACCCATAAATACGCCGCCAGAAGCAGCAAGGCCCAGGCGGCGACCGCCAGCAGCAGGTAGGCCCTGCGCTGACGCAGCGGTCTCGGGTACCAGGGATGCAGGGCCTGCAAGACCAGATACAAAAGAATATTGCTGCCCCAAAGATACGCGGTCATGACTGCTCCTCTTCAGCACTGCGCCGGCAAGCGCAAAATCCGTCGGGTGTTCTGCTCCGCCTGCGCCATCACCGCCCGCAGCGGACGGTTCAAGGCCTGCGCCAGCAAGCGGGCATTCTCATAGAGCAGCACCGGTTCATTACGTCGCCAGCCACGGCGGTAGGCGCTATAGGGCAACATGTCCGGGGCATCGGTCTCGAGGACCCAGGCCTCCTCAGGCAGGCGCCGCACAATGTCACGCAAGCGGTGCGCCTGGGCCTGGGCGATGACCCCGCCTATCCCCAGCACCAGGCCGAGATCGAGCAGGGCATAGGCCTGTTCGGGACGACCATTGAAAGCGTGCACGATGCCGCTGACCGGTCGATGCCGACGTAGCAGCGAGATCACTTCGGCGTAGGCATGACGGGCATGGATGATAACCGGCCGACGGTGACGCTCCGCCAGTTGCAGCTGCGCGGCGAAAAGCTCCTGCTGCTGCCGCCAGCGGTCTGGCTCTCGCAAGGCCGGCAGATAACGATCCAGCCCGATCTCGCCGAGCGCGACAGCTGGCGAACTCTCCAGATAATGTTCGAGCTCCTGCAGATGCACCTCGCTATGCTCATGGATATAGCAGGGGTGCAAGCCATAGGCCGGCCACAGCTTCAGGCTGGACGGCTGCGCGCAACAGTCGGCCAAACGCGCAAAATAGGCGGCTTTGTAGGCGGGTACGACGATGCCCTGCACCCCTGCCCAACGGGCACGCTGCAGCACCTGTCCCCGGTCTGCGGCAAAGGCCGCATCATCCAGGTGACAGTGGCTGTCGATGGCCATGCTCAGTGCTCGCGGCTGGGGCTGAAGGTGATGTCCGGCCAGCGCTCCTGCATCAGCTGCAAATTGACCCGGCTGGGCGCCAGATAGCTGAGGTAACCGCCCCCATCGAGGCACAGCTGATCGTGCGCCTTCTTGCGAAAGTCGGCCAGCTTGCGCTCATCCTCACAGTGGATCCAGCGCACCGTCGACACGGTGACCGGCTCATAGATGCACTCGACCTTGTACTCATCGCGCAGACGAAAGGCCACGACGTCGAACTGCAGGATACCGACGGCGCCAAGAATAAGGTCGTTGTTGAGCAAGGGCATGAAGACCTGGGTGGCGCCTTCTTCCGAGAGCTCCTTGAGTCCTTTTTGCAACTGTTTGCTCTTGAGCGGATCGCGCAGGCGCACGCGGCGAAAGAGCTCCGGAGCGAAGTGCGGGATGCCGAGAAACTGCAGGGGCTCGCCCTCGGTGAAAGTGTCGCCGATCTGGATGGTGCCATGGTTGTGCAGGCCGATGATGTCCCCCGAATAGGCTTCATCGAGATGCTCACGCTCGCCCGCGAGAAAGGTCAGGGCGTCGGCGATACGCAGCTCCTTGCCGGTACGGACCTGGAGCAGCTTCATGCCACGCTCATAGCGTCCTGAACACAGGCGCATGAAGGCGATACGATCGCGGTGCTTGGGATCCATATTGGCCTGGATCTTGAACACGAAGCCACTCAGTTGCTCCTCCTGGGCGCCGACTTCACGCTGTACCGCCTGCCGTGAAATCGGTGGGGGTGCGTGCTGGACAAGAGCATCCAGCACATGGTTGACGCCAAAATTGCCCAAAGCCGTGCCAAAAAACACCGGTGTCATCTGTCCACGCCGAAAAGCCTCAGGATCGAAGGCATGGCTGGCGCCCTGCACCAGTTCCAGGGTTTCACGCAAGGCCTCGGCCTGCTCGCCCAGCGCCTCTGTAGCCGCCGGCGAATGCAGACCGGCGATGACCTGATCGGCGATGATTTCATGACCATGACCGGGGGTGTACAGATAGAGCCGGTCCTCGAGCAGGTGATAGACGCCACGAAAATCACGGCCGGCCCCTATCGGCCAGGTCACCGGCGCGCAACGTATGCCGAGCACCGACTCGACCTCGTCGAGCAGGTCGACAGGCTCACGGATCTCGCGATCGAGTTTGTTGACGAAGGTGATGATCGGCGTATCGCGCATGCGACAGACTTCCATCAGCTTGACGGTACGGTCTTCCACCCCTTTGGCGGCATCGATGACCATCAAGGCCGAGTCGACCGCGGTCAGGGTGCGGTAGGTGTCTTCCGAGAAGTCCTGGTGGCCCGGCGTGTC
>JAJZHK010000045.1 GCA_021804565.1 Pseudomonadota bacterium
GCGCTATTTCATTCTCGGCATGCTGGGCTTTGCCTGCAATGCGGCCGCGGAAAATGGCGCGGTGCAGGTCATCAAGTTCATCACCGATGCGCTGACCCGCCACGATGCCCGAGCACAGTTCTGGATTCCGGCGCTGGTGGTCGCCCTGGTCGTCGTCCGCGGTGCCGGCTCTTTCATCGGTAACTACTACATCTCTTGGGTGGCGCGTAATATCGTTTTTGTCTTGCGCACCCAGATGTTCGATCGTCTGTTACGTTTGCCGGCTTCGTATTATCACCTGAACTCCCCCGCCCGCATCGCGGCCAAGATCCTCTATGACGTCGAGCAGGTCACCGCAGCGGCGACCGATGCGGTCATCACACTGGCGCGCGAGGGTTTGACCACCCTGGCCTATCTGTCCTTGCTGTTTTGGTACAACTGGCGTCTGTCTTTGCTGATCCTGCTCATCGGTCCGGTGATCGGCAAGGTGGTGCAGATGGCTTCGCAACGTTTTCGCAAGCTCAGTCGTGGCATCCAGGTGTCGATGGGGGACATCAATCATGTCACCAACGAAGTCATCAACGGCTACACCGTGGTCAAAAGCTATGCCGGTGAAGATTATGAGCGCGAACGCTTTCAGCGCGCATCCACCGAGTACCTGCGGCAAACCATGAAGATGGTGGTCACCAGCTCGCTCAACACCCCGGTGGTGCAGATCATCATCGCTTTGGCCATGTCGGTGATCGTCTGGCTGGCGCTGGGCCCGAGAGCCACAGGTTTTCATACGGCGGGGGAGTTCATCGCCTATTTTACCGCCGCCGGACTGCTCGCCAAGCCGGTACGCTCGCTGACCGATGTCAACGCCAAAGTCCAAAAAGGCATCGCTGCGGCGCAGTCGGTCTTTGCCCTGGTCGATTTGCCGGAAGAAGTCGACGAAGGCCATATCGATGTCGATCGTGTCAGTGGTCATCTGCGTTTTGAGTCGGTCAGTTTTACCTATGGGTCAGAGGCTCCGGTCTTGCGCGATGTCGACTTTGCCGTGCGCGCCGGGCAGTCGGTGGCCATCGTCGGTCGCTCCGGGGCGGGGAAGAGCACCCTGGTCAATCTCCTGTCGCGCTTTCAGGATCCCAGCCAGGGCCGCATCCTGCTCGATGATCAGCCTTTGCAGGCCTATCGCCTCAACTGCCTGCGCCGCCAGGTGGCCACGGTCAGTCAAAAGGTGATGCTCTTCAATGACACGGTCTTGCACAATATCGCTTATGGCGCCTATGCCAGTTGCTCCCGCGAGCAGGTGGAGGCGGCATGTCGCGCCGCTTACGCGCATGACTTCATCATGGCGCTGCCAGACGGCTATGACACCCAGATCGGGCAAGATGGCGTACAGCTCTCTGGTGGACAAAGACAGCGCCTGGCGATCGCTCGCGCCATTCTCAAGAATGCGCCTTTGCTGATCCTCGATGAGGCCACGTCGGCTCTTGATAATGAGTCGGAGTTTTACATACAGCGCGCCCTCGATGACATCATGCGTGAGCGGACCACCTTGGTGATTGCGCATCGGCTGTCCACGATAGAAAACGCCGATCTTATTTTGGTCATGGATGCCGGCTGTATCGTTGAACAGGGGCGGCACGAGGAACTGCTGGCGCGTCAGGGTCTTTACGCCCAGTTGCACAGCCGTCATTTCCATGACGGCGATGCGAGCGAGTCATGAGCCGATTCTTGCTGCAGCGTTGGTATGGACGTCCGGGCTGGCTTTGGCTGCTCTGGCCTTTGGAAGTGCTCTATGGCTGGATCGTCCTGTTCAGGCGTCAGCTTTACCTGCGTGCTTGGCGAGCATCCAGGCGCCTGCCGGTGCCGGTGCTGGTGGTGGGCAATATCAGCCTGGGCGGTACCGGCAAGACGCCTATGGTTTTGGCGCTCATCGAGCATCTGCGTGCTCAGGGATGGACGCCGGGGGTCATCAGCCGGGGTTATGGCGGTCGCCAGAGTCTGCCGACGGCGGTTGATGGGCAGAGTGATCCGGCCCAGGTGGGTGACGAGCCGGTCTTGTTGGCGCGGCGCAGCGCGGTGCCCTTGTTCATCGGCCGTGACCGGGTGGCAGCAGCGGAGCAGCTCTTGCGTCGTCATCCGCAGGTGGACGTCTTGATCAGTGATGATGGCCTGCAGCATTATCGTCTGGCGAGGGATCTTGAGATCGTCCTTTATGACGGGCAACGAGGTCTTGGCAACGGCCATTTATTACCCGTCGGCCCGCTGCGCGAAGCTCCGCGCAGGGCGCACGCCTGTGTCAAGGTCTGGACGACGATAGACCCTGATTTCATCGCCCCCAGTGGCTATGTGATGCGCCTGCAGGCCTTGCCGCCGCGGCGCGTACGTGATGACGGCGAATGCGCCCTGGCCGCGGGCAGCGTGGTCGCCGCCTTTGCCGGCATAGGTCATCCGCAACGCTTCTTTAGCAGCCTGAAGACTTTGGGCTATGCGCTGGAAGAGCACCCGCGACCGGACCACCACGTCTACACCGCTGCCGACTTCGCCGCGATCGACAAGCCGGTGCTGATGACCGAGAAAGATGCCGTAAAATGTCGTACCCTGGCGCCGGAAGACAGCGCCTATCTGCCGGTCACGGCAGCCCTGCCTTTGGCTTTTTGGCAGGATGTCGAGCAAGCCCTGAAACGAGGATGAGCCCATGTTGGACAAACGTTTACTGGATATTCTGGCCTGCCCTCTATGCAAGGGGCCACTGGAGTATGACGCCAGCCATGAAGAACTGCTCTGCCGTATCGACGCACTGGCCTATCCGGTGCGCGATGGTATCGCGGTGATGCTGCAGGAGGAGGCGCGCAAGCTTGATCCCGCCAGCCGTGATAGCGCCCAGCATGAGTGATTTTTACGTCGTCATCCCGGCGCGCTATGCATCGACGCGCTTGCCGGGCAAGCCGCTGCTGGAGATTGCCGGGCGGCCGATGCTGGCGCATGTGTATGAGCAGGCCTGCAAAAGTCAGGCCCGTCAAGTTCTGATCGCGACCGATGATGAGCGCATCGCCGAGGTGGCCCGCGCTTTGCGGGCGCAAGTGCTGATGACCCGTGCCGATCATCTTTCCGGAACGGACAGGCTGCAGGAAGTCGCTGCGCATATGGGGTGGGACGACGACTGCTGTGTCGTCAATGTGCAAGGTGACGAGCCTTTATTGCCTCCTGTCCTGATCGATCAGGTGGCCGCCAATCTCATGGCCCGTCCGCAGGTGGCGGTGGCGACGCTTTGTGAGCCGATCGAGAGCTGGGCCGAGTTGCACCTGTCGCAGGTGGTCAAGGTGGTTCGTGACGCCCAGGGCATGGCGACCTACTTCAGCCGCTCGCCCATCCCTTACCTGCGCGACAGCCACTTGTGCCAGGCGGCAAGCCCGCCGCCAGGACTTTACCACCGCCATCTTGGGCTGTATGCCTACCGCGTTGGTTTTCTGCACGACTATGTCCGCTGGCCCCAGGCGGACACCGAGCTTGCCGAATCGCTTGAGCAGTTACGGGCCCTCTATCAGGGGGCGCGTATCCATGTCGATCGATGCGCGCAGCCCTTGCCAGCCGGCGTCGATACGGAGGCTGATCTGCAACGTGTGCGTGCCTTGCTGGAGGGCGGTGCGTGAGCGTGAGTCTGCAGGCACGCAATACTTTGGGCCTGCCTTGCCAAGCCCAGCGCCTCTACGAGGTGCACACCCTCACCGAGCTGCAGGAGGCGCTGGGGCGCTGCAAGGGCCCTACGCTGTTGCTGTCCGGTGGCAGCAATGTGGTTTTGCCGGAGCGCTGGGAGGGCACGGTGCTGGTCCCGGCTTTACGCGGGATCCGGGCGCGTGAAGAAGCTGACGCCGTCTGGATCGATGCCGCTGCCGGCGAACCGTGGGCCGACCTTGTGCGTTGGACCCTGGACCAGGGCTGGGCAGGACTTGAAAACCTGAGCGATATCCCCGGCTGGGTCGGGGCGGCTCCTTTACAAAATATTGGCGCCTACGGTGTCGAGCTGGCCGATGTTCTCGTCGAAGTTCAGACGATAGACCGACGTGATGGACGTTTGCGGCGCTGGTCCCGTCAGGACTGTGCTTTCGCCTATCGCGACAGTGTCTTCAAAAGTGGTGAGCCTGATACGCAGGTGGTGCTAGGACTGACCTTGTGTCTGCCACGCCGCAGCGCCTTGCGTCTCGATTATGGCGACATTCGTAGCGAA
Organism: Pseudomonadota bacterium; assembly: GCA_021804565.1. Classification (GTDB taxonomy): domain Bacteria; phylum Pseudomonadota; class Gammaproteobacteria; order Pseudomonadales; family Moraxellaceae; genus JAJZHK01. Next base: position 4,196 of record JAJZHK010000045.1, read on the forward strand.
CTTGAGCGTATGCAGGTCGAGTCGATCGATGCCCGAGCGGTGGCGCAAGCGGTATCCCGCCTGCGTGCCCGCAAATTGCCGGACCCTGCCAAGCTCGGCAATGTCGGCTCATTCTTTAAAAACCCACAGATCAGCCTGGCACAGGCACAGGCGCTCGAGCAGCAAGAGCCGGGCCTGGTCAGCTATCCGAGTCCGCAGGGGCGCAAGCTGGCGGCCGCCTGGCTGATCGATCGCTGTGGTTTGCGCGGACAGGGTAATGGCAAGGTGGCCTGCCACCAGGACCAGGCCCTGGTCCTGGTCAATCTTGGCGGGGCTACAGCGGCGGATGTCCTCAGCTGGGCCCGCCACGTCCAGGACTGCGTCAGGCAGCGTTTTGCCGTCGACCTGGAGATCGAACCGCGCATTTACGGCTGATAACGTCGCGCCGCAGGGTGTTCCTCACTGAACAAGGGGGGCAGCGTCTTGTCATAGACGCGCTCAAGATTTTGACAGTCTTTGAAACGCTTGTAGGCCCAGTGATAGTCTGCCGGTGAGGAACGGATGAGGCGTTCAACGCTACGGTTCATGCCTTGTACCGAGGTCCTCAGGTCGAGACTGAAAAAGTCGGGATCCGCCTCCTCGAAATGCAACTCGAAACCATCGCCATCGGCACAGCGCAGCGCATACATGATGATCACCGCTGCCTGGGTACGTTGCCATAGCTTGCTGGCGAGTACGGTGCTGAGGGTGTTGATGGTGAAAAATGGTGCATAGACGCCGCCCTGGGCATCCGGTACATGGTCCGGCAGGATGGCGGCGAAGCCATTTTTTTTCAGGGCTTTGAGCAAGGCCCTGACGCCACTTTCGTCGGTGGCAACGAGGTGGGCGTCGAGGCGGCTGCGCGCTTCGCGTACAAAGGTGTCGACGCCGGCGTCTTTGGCCGGCTTGTACATGATCGTGGCGTGCACAAACTGATTGGTCCAGGCGTTCATGATTTCCCAGTTCCCGAAGTGGGGCAGCAGCGCTATGGTGCCGCGGCTGCCGCTGATAGCACGGCGAAAGATCTCCTCGCCATGCACCTGCCGTATCTGGGCGATGGCATAGCTGGGCGGGTTGCCCCAGATTTTGGCGAACTCCAGATAGCTCATCGCCGTCTTTTGCAGGCAGAGCCGGGTGGTGCGCGCCACCCAGGCGGCGTCCTGCTCAGGGAAGCACAACTCGATATTACGGCGCGCCACAAAGACGGGCGTGGCGCCGCTGAAGCTGGCAAGAAAGCCGAGCAGCCGGCCCAGAACTTGCAGCCAGGACAGCGGCCAGCGCGCCAGAGCGCGGAGCAGACGCAGGTAAAGATGATCTTTGCGCGTCAGGTTGGAGGCTTGCTCTTGCATGATCGGGAACGCGCTCTTCGCGAGGTCAGTGACGATAGAGTCAACATTGTGCCGAAAGCGTCCCTTGCGAACAAGACCAGGAGCGCAGCATGATGCAGGGGGCTGCTCTCGAGAGGCGCTTTGATGAGCACGCCCTGGTCTTGATCAAGCTGAGGATCGGGTTCATCCGCAGGAGGTTGTTGGTGGAAAAGTCTGCCGTCAAGGTGCTGGCCAAGCAGGAGTATGAGGCTTTGTCCGAGTTCCGCTATCAGTTACGGCGCTATCTGCACTTCAGTGAAAAAGCCGTTCGTGCTGAACAGCTGACGCCCTTGCAGTACCAGCTCATGCTGCATCTGCGTGGGTTCCCCGGGCGCGACTGGGCGACCGTGGGTGAGCTGGCTGAACGTCTGCAGATCCAGGCCCACGGCGCGGTGGCCCTGATCACCCGTTGTGAGGAAGGGGCATGGGTCAGGCGTGTCCTCAGCACCCAGGACAAGCGCCAGGTCGAGGTGCATTTGACCGAGCGGGGGGCTCGCGTTCTGGAAAAGCTGGCCGGTTTACATCAGATCGAATTGCGTTCACTGCAGCAGGTTTTTCAGGTCGGTCTGCTGGCCTCGTTCAACGACGATGGTGGCAGCCAGGTTTAAGGCCTGTTTTTTCTTGGATCATCAATATTTCCGATATATCATATCGTGATATTCTACTGTTCATTGTGGCCAGCTCGCCCTAAAATCCTCGCCCTCGAAGCCTGCCCTGCCACAGCGCTGAAGAGGCTCAGGGCTCTGGCCTGAAAGCCAGTTTTTAGACTCTTGCGAGGAGTTCATGGTCAACTGGCGTCGTTATTCCAAGAAACTGCCGGCAACATCTTTTGTCATGCTCAACCTGGTGCTGGGCATCGGGCATTTTGTCGTGCTTTTGGCGGCCGGCGCTTTTTTGCCCATGTTGCCCTATGTCGCCGGCAGTTTAGGTGTCGCCACCCCGTACGCGGTGTGGGGACAGAGCAACTACGTCCTGGCCATGGCCCTGGCGTTTTTGATCGTTCGCCCGCTGATGCAGCGTTACGGCGCCAAGCATGTCGCGCTGACCGCTTATCTGAGCTTCGCCCTGAGCGGTGTGGCGCTCATCGCCGCCTTGCAGACCTACCCCCTGTATGTCGCTTTGCGCATCCTGCAGGGCTTCGCTGCCGGCTTGAGCATCGTGCCTTCCCTGGCTTTGCTGCTGGCTCATTATCGACAGGCCAAACAGCGGGTGGCGACCGGTCTCTGGAACTTGGCGGCCTTCGTCCCTTTTTCCATCGGTCCGGCTCTGGGCGGCTATTTTGCCTATGTGCTGGGTGACTGGCGTTTGATGTTCCTGATTTTTTCTGCGCTCACCCTTCTGGTGGCCGCTCTGGTCTGGGCCCTGGTCGACGATCAGCACGTCCAGCCTGAAGAAGATCGCGCCATCCAGCCCTATCTACGGCAGTTTGGGCCACTGTGCCTGGCTTTGCTGGCTTTGCAGGCTTTTTATAATCTCGGCATCCTCACCGACATGAGCAGTCGGGCCTATCCGGCCTGGTGGATGCTCGCGGCCTTTGCGCTCTGCGCCTGGCTATTCTTTTTTCTCAGGATGGGGAGGCGTACCCAGCTTGTTGATTTCTCCCTGTTCGCCTGTGAGAACTTCAGCTTGGGCCTGGTCTTGCTGTGTCTGGTTTTCGCGCTTATTCAGGGCTCTGTGGTGCAGTATGTGCTGCGTCTGCAGTTTCTCGAGGGTTATACCGCCTGGCATGCCGGATTGTTGTTCCTGCCCTTGTTCCTCTTGTCCAAACCCCTCAGCTGGCTGACCCATGACCTGATCCACCATGGCTATGACCCACGTCTCCTGGCTTGTTTGGCCCTGTTCGGCTTCGCCCTCAGCTTTGCCTGGATGGGGGAGTATATGCGTCCCACCACATGGGAGAGCCTGCTCTGGCCGCAAGTGCTTGAGGGGGCCGCGCTCGGTCCTTTGCTGGTGTCCATGAATGCCATCATGCTCGGCAATGTGCCCGAGTCCAAGCAGATGCACGCTGTCGACCTCATCAATAGCTCGCGCACCCTCGCCGCAGCCTGGGTTATTCCACTTTCCGATATTTCCTGGGATCGCTACGCTGCGCACGCACGCAGCCACCTGATCTCGCCGGATGTCGGCGATAGCTACAATTTCATCGCCGGTCTCTACCCACAAAAGCTGCTGCCGGGGACGCCGCTTTTCCATGAACTGGCTCATCGCCTGGACATGCAAAGCGGCTGGATCACCTTCAATGCGATGTTTCACATCCTCGCCGTGGCTTGCGGCGTGGCCGCCCTGCTGGTCTGGTGGGCCAGCGCCACCCACATCTCGCACCGGGTCAATGACCTGGAGCGTGTGGTCGAAACCTGGGGGGAAGACTCTTGAGAGCTCACATCCTGGCGATGCTGCTCATGGCAGCGCTGTTGAGCGCCTGCGTACCCAAGCTGAAGGCGCCGCCTGCGCAGATCGCGTCGCTGCATATTGCGACGGCCGGTCATGCAGCCGCTTGCTGTGTTGCCCGGTCATGGTGGACGCAGTGGGGTGATGCCGAGCTCAATCGACTCGTCGCCATGGCCTTGGCCGACAACCCGGGTTTGGCGGCGTCGCACGCGCGTGTCGAAGCGGCGCAGGCCGAGGTTTTACGTGCCGATGCCCGTCGCGCGGTACACGTCGAGAGTCGTGACCGTGTCACCCGCCTGCACAACGCCTGGAACGCCGATCGCGCCATCTATAACGGGCAAACCTACACCCTGGGTAGCATCGATCCTTTGCAACTGAGCTACCACTGGGATCTCTGGGGGCAGGATCGTGAGCTGATCGCCATCGCCGGTGCTCGTGCCGAACGGGCCCGGGCACGTCACGATCTCAGCGTTTTGCTGTTGAGTAGCGCGGTTATCAAAACTTACTTCGCCTGGCAGACGGCAGGACGTCTGCTCGAAGAGCAGGAAGGCCTTGTCAGGCTGGCCGAGGAGGCCCGTCAGATCAAAGCGCTGGCGGTGCGCTCAGGCATCGCGCCGGAGGCGGAACAGGTCGCCGAGCAGGCTGATCTCGATCGTGCGCTGGCCCAGCAGAGTCTGTTGCGGCAGCGCCATCAGGCCTTGCACTATGCCTTGCTGGCTTTATTAGGTCAGGCGCCGGACGCGCAAGTCTTGCCGACCCGGATGGCGCCTCAGCTGCTGCCGGCAGCGCCGGCGCTGCCGGCCACCCTTGGCCTTGAGGCACTATCGCTACGGCCCGATGTTCGTATGGCGCTATGGCAGGCACGCGCCGCGCTGCACCGTGTCAAGCTGGCGAAAACCGCCTACTACCCCAATATCAATCTCTACGCCCTGGCGGGGGTCAGCAGTATCGAGCTCAGCCAACTGTTCAAGTCGCGCAGTGCCACCTACGCCTTTGGTCCGGCCCTCAGCTTGCCCCTGTTCGAAGGCGGCGCTCTGGATGCGCAGTTGCAAGCCCAGGCGGCACGTTATGCGGCAGCCATCGACGCCTATAACAAGACCGTCCTCGATGCGGCTGCCCAGGTCGCCAAAGACCTGGCCCATCTCGACAACAGCCAGCACAAGCTCGTCGATATCCGGCAGGCGCGCGAGCAGGCCGACCAGCTCGTCACCATTGCCGACGCCGGCTACCGCAGCGGGGTCAGCGATCGATACCATCGTGTGCAGGCGCAGGCCAGACAGATCGACGCCCAAATGGATGAGCAGACCCAAGGCCTGAACTGGCTTTATGCCATCACGGATATAGAAAGCGATCTCGGTGGGGGACAAAAGCCATGAGTCAGGCGATGAAAATCAAGACACGCTATCGCCGCCTGCGTTACGTCGTCGTTCTGGCGATCATGCTGTTGCTGCTGGCCGTGGTTTATGAGCAGTTGTTCCTCAGTGCCCATGTCCGCAGTGACGATGCCTATGTATCCGGCAACATCATTCCTGTGCAGGCTTTGGTGCCCGGTGTCGTGGTACGGGTCGACGTCGACAACAGTATGCAGGTGCATGTGGGTCAGCCCCTGCTTGAGCAAGAGCATAATTTGGCTTACGAACACCGTGAGCGTGCCGCGGCCGCCCTGGCTGAGGCGGTGCGTCAGATTCGTAGCCAGATCGCCCAGGTGAGCCAGTTTGCGGCACAGATCACCGCCTTGCAGGCGCAGCATGACAAACTTGAGGCAGATCTGGCCCGCTATGTCGAGGCGCAGGCTGGTGGGGCGGTGTCGAGTCAGAAGGTCAGCGATACACGTGCCGATCTGCTCGTACTCGAGCACCAGATCCGTGAAGCGCAAGCTCACTATGAAAAGGCACAAGCGCTGGTGGCCCGCACCGACACGCATAACAATCCACTGATTTTGCAAAAGCGGGCCGATTTCATCGAAAGTGACATCGAGTACCGTCGTGCCAACGTGGTGGCCCCGGTGCAAGGCTATGTCGCCAACCGCCGTGCAGAAGCCGGTCAGACGGTCAGTGCCGGTCAGCTCTTGCTCAATCTCATCCCCCTGCAGGATCTTTGGGTGACGGCGAATATCAAGGAAACCGACATGGGGCATGTGCGCCCCGGATTATCGGTACAGGTGGTGCGCCATGTCTATGGTGAGGAAACGATCTATCATGGCAAGGTGCTCGGTATCGAGCCTGCAGGTGGCAGCACCTTCAGCCTTTTTCCTCCCGACAATGCGACCGGCAATTACATCCATATAGTCGAGCGTATACCGGTGCGTATCGGTTTGCAGGTGGCGGAGCTGGCGGCGCGACCGCTGCGCCCGGGCATGTCGGTGAGTGTCGATATCGATACCCACAACTACAGCGATCTGCCGGTCTTGCGCTCTCAGGTCGAGGCCCGGAGTGCCAGTTACTCGACCTCCATCTATGACCAGGAAATGGCCATGGCCGCCGCGAGTGCGGATCGTATCATCGACCAAAATTGAGGGTGCGGTCCTGGGCTGTCGTCGTGACAAGGGCCGGTTCAGGCCGTATTCTAGGCAGGACCCGGTCGTCGAGCCGAAGTTATACGCTCGTACCCGTCGATGGATCTGTCGCTTAAGTCGCGGCTTGCTGGTGAGAACACTATGAAATTTCAGGGAACTGAGCACTATATTGCCACGGATGATCTGCGCCTGGCGGTCGACGCTGCGGTCAGGCTGGAGCGTCCTTTGTTGATCAAGGGCGAGCCGGGAACCGGTAAGACCCGCCTGGCCGAGGAGGTCGCTGCAGCTTTTTCCATGCCGCTGATCACCTGGCATATCAAGTCGACGACGAAGGCTCAGCAAGGACTCTATGAGTACGATGCCGTGTCGCGTTTGCGCGACTCGCAACTGGGTGATGATCGCGTTCGTGATATCGCCAACTACATCAAGCCCGGTAAGTTGTGGGAGGCTTTTCGCAGCGAGCAGCGCTGTGTCCTCCTGATCGATGAGATCGACAAGGCGGATATCGAGTTTCCCAATGACCTTCTGCTGGAACTCGATCGTATGGAGTTTCATGTCTATGAGACCCAGGAGACCATCAGTGCCCGTCAACGGCCGGTCGTCATCATCACCTCCAACAATGAAAAAGAGCTGCCGGATGCCTTTTTGCGTCGCTGCTTTTTTCACTATATCCGTTTCCCCGATGCGGAAACGCTCAAGCGCATTGTTGCCGTACACTTTCCCCATCTGCGCGATCAACTGGTGCAGGAAGCCTTGGAGATCTTCTTCGAGCTACGCCAGGTGCCTGGCCTGAAAAAGAAACCGTCCACGTCCGAGCTCATCGACTGGCTGCGTCTGCTGGCCTCCGATGATCTGGCGCCGGAGGCCTTGCGCGCCCGTGATGCACGCCAGGCGGTACCGCCGCTGTACGGTGCCTTGCTGAAATCTGAGGCCGATGTGCATCTGCTCGAACGCCTGGCCTTCATGAGCCGGCGGGGTTCCTGATCTTGCTGGTCACTTTCTTTGAGTGTCTGCGCCAGCAAAGGGTGCCGGTCAGCGTCCGTGAGCTGATGGATCTCTTGCGAGCGCTGGAGTCCGGCATGGCCTACGCGGACCTGCAGGATTTTTATCACCTGGCGCGCCTGACCCTGGTCAAAGACGAAGCTCATTACGACAAGTTCGACCGTGCTTTCAGTGCTTTTCTCGAGGGTTTGCCGGTCACTGAAGACCCTTTGGCGATGCAGTTGCCGGAGGACTGGTTGCGCAAGGAGCTGGAGAAACTGCTGGCGGCTCAGGATCTGGCGCAGATGCAAGGATTGGGCTCTCTGGAGGCTTTACTGGAAGCTTTGCGTGAGCGGCTGCGTGAGCAGGAGCATCGCCACCAGGGCGGGCAACGCATGATCGGTACCGGCGGGACCTCGCCTTTTGGCGCCTATGGCGCGCATCCGGAGGGGATCCGTCTGGCCGGGCCCTCACGCTTGCGCCGGGCGGTCAAGGTCTGGGAGCAGCGTGAGTTTCGCAACTTGGATGACCGGGAGCAGCTGGGCACACGTAATATCAAACTGGCTTTGCGGCGCCTGCGCAAGCTGACCCGACACGGGCAGGAAGAAGAGCTTGATATCGATGGCACCATCCGGCAGACGGCGCATCAGGGCGGCTGGCTGGATTTGTGTATGCGTCCACCCCGTCGCAATCAAATCAATGTGCTGCTCTTTCTCGATGTCGGTGGATCCATGGATGACCATGTGCCGGTGGTCGAGGAATTGTTCAGCGCTGCCCGCAGCGAGTTCAAGCACCTGCAGCATTTTTACTTCCATAATTTTATCTATGAGGGCGTCTGGCAGGACAATGCCCGGCGTTTCAGTGAGCGTACCCCGGTCTATGACATCCTTCATCGCTATGGATCCGACTACCGGATCATCTTCGTCGGTGACGCGACCATGTCGCCTTATGAGATCCTTTCCCCGGGAGGATCGGTCGAGCACTTCAATGAAGAGCCCGGTGCGCGCTGGATGCAAAGGCTGACCCAGCATTTTCATCGCCTGGTCTGGCTTAACCCCAATCCGTCGACACACTGGCGCATGACGGCATCGACGGTGCAGGTGCTCGAACTCATCGGTGAGCGCATGTTCGAGCTTAATCTGTCAGGGCTGGAGGCCGCCATGCGTCATTTGGCGCGCTGACCCTGCAGCCAGTCGAGCAGATCGCGGATCACCTCATCCCGGCAGGTTTCGTGGAGGAGGTCGTGACGCGCCTGCGGGTAAAGACGCAGATCGACCTGGCGTATATGTGCGCGCTTGAGCTTGTGTTGCAGCTTGCCGACGCTGCGTCCCATATGACCGACAGGATCACAATCGCCAGAAAACAGATAGATGGGGAGCGAGCTGTCGATATGTCGCATCTGCTCAGGGCGCGACATCGGAATCAGCGCGCGGAGCATCTGCGCCCAAAAAAGATTGCTGACTTGGCGGCCACACAGCGGGTCGGCCATGTAGCGATCGACGAAAGCCTGGTCACGGCTGAGCCAGTCGTAGTCCGTCCGTGGCGAGCGAAAATGACGATTGAAGTCACCAAAGCTCATGCGGTGCAGCAGCCGGCTCTGCGCATCGGCCCCTTGTCGATAGACCTCAACACGGGCGATGAAGGCCGCCAGACGCAAGAACCAGACCGGGTTATAGCCTGAGCCTTCGAGCAGCAGGGCATGGATCAATCCGGGGTGTTGCTGGGCAAAGATTTGTGCGATGAATGAGCCCATGCTGTGACCGAGCAGATAGATGGGTAGGCCCGGGTATTGATGACGCAACTGGGTGTTGACCAGCAGCACATCGTCACAGATGCGTGCAAAGCTGTCGCGTTCGCTGGCCTGCCCTAGCTTCTCCTGGGCACAGGCGTGGCCGTGGCATCGATGGTCATGCGCGGCGACGCCATAACCGGCCTCGGTGAGGGCGAGCGCGGTGTCCTCATAGCAAAGGGCATGCTCAGACATGCCGTGCATGATATGAACGATCGCCCGTGGTGATATGGTCTCCCAGGTGTAAAGAGGGATGGCGTGTCCATCGCCGACGGCGATATGCTGTTCCTTGCGTTGCATGTGACCTCCACGGGGTCGTCGTTTGCTGGTGATGTCATGGTGCGATGACTATGCAGCCAAATGGCATGGCAAGCCAATTTGTTTTATTCTAGCCGCCTTCAATCCAAATCGTCTGGATGATCGCCCGCCATGCACGGCATCGTTTACCGCATGGACTTGAAACAGTCCACCCGTCATATTTTTGATATTGAACTGCAGATCGCCAAGCCCGATCCGCAAGGTCAGGTTCTGTGGTTGCCGAATTGGATACCCGGCAGCTACATGATCCGTGATTTTGCCCGGCATGTGGTGGCCATCGAGGCCTATGCGGGTGGCCGCGCGCTGGTGCTGGAGAAGCTGGATAAAAATCACTGGCGTTTGCCGGCTGGTGTGGAGGAGCTCGTCCATGTGCGCTATCAGGTCTACGCCTGGGACCTGTCGGTACGTGGTGCGCATTTTGACCAGCGGCACGCCTACTTCAATGGCGCGGCGATCTTTCTGGCCGCTGCCGGTCATGAGGACGACCCGCATACTTTGCTGTTGGCGGCAGATCCTGCCACCTTCGTGACGCCGGTGCAGGTGGCCACCAGCCTGCCGGCAGAGAATGTTGATGCCCAGGGTTGGGGCTGCTATCGGGCCAGCAGCTATGCCCATTTGATCGATCACCCGTTTGAGGTGGGGCGTTGGCGGCATGGCCAGGCACGTGCCGAAGGGGTGCTGCATGACATCGTCGTCAGTGGCGCCTCGCACTTTGACATGCAGCGTCTGGAGCGGGATGTGGCGGCCATCACCGCCGCCTGCATACGGTTTTTTGCCCAGCCGGCCCCTTTTACGCGTTATCTTTTTCTCTTGCAGGCGGTCGGCAATGCGTATGGCGGTCTCGAGCACGCGGACTCCTGCAGCCTGCTGCTGGCGCGACGAGACTTGCCTGACTATGCCGAGGGTGAGGAGCCCGGCAGTGCCTACCGCGGGCTGCTCGGGCTGATCAGCCACGAGTACTTCCATGCCTGGAATGTCAAGCGCCTGCGCCCGGCGGTTTTTTCTCCGTATGCCCTGCATGAAGAAATACATACCCCTCTTTTGTGGTTTTTTGAGGGGGTGACCTCGTATTATGACGATCTGCTGCTGTTGCGCGCCGGCTGCCTGGGGAGAACGGCCTATCTGGAGTTGCTGGCCCAGCAGATCACCCGCTATTTGCGTCAGCCCGGTCGTCATTGGCAAAGTGTCGCCGAATCCAGCTTTGATGCCTGGAGCAAATATTATCGGCAGGATGAGAACACCCCCAATGTGCAGACCAGCTACTATGTGCACGGTGCGCTGGTCGCACTGTGCCTGGATCTGGAACTGCGCCGGCGCCGACCAGGACAGGCCAGTCTTGATGAGGTCATGCGCGATCTTTATGCAAAATTTGGGCTCAGTGGAAAGGGCCTCGGTAGCGAGGAGATACGTGCCGCCTTAGTCGCCCATGGTGGGCCTGAACTGGGCGTCTGCCATGACCAGTGGGTGTATGGGCGGCAAGCCTTGCCCTTGGCCGAACTGCTCGCGACGCAGGGCATCGTCATGCATCTGCGGGTCAGCGATGGCGCCCAGGATCTTGGTGGCAAGGCCGGTCAAGGCGGCCTGCGCTGTGCTTTGGGGGCGCGTTGGAAGACCAGTGATGCAGGCTTGCTGCTCAGTCATGTCTTTCATGAGGGGGCCATGGAGCAGGCAGGGCTGGCAGCGCAGGATGTCGTTGTGGCGGTGGCCGGTTTGCGTGCCAGTGAGGCCACAATCGAGAGTATACTGCGCCACCATGCGCCAGGAGAGCATCTCAGTATCTATGCTTTTCGTGGAGATGAGTTGATCGAGGCCAGTGTATGCCTGCAGGAAGCACCGCAGGACACCTGTTATCTCGAGTTGGAGACCCAGGTCATCACAGCGGGAAGCTGGCCGGACGCGTTGCAATATAGGGATGAACAATAAAGTGAAGAAAGTCGGGGGTTGCAAGAATGGATCGTGAGTTTTGGCGTGACAAGTTTCCGGCCAGCGTGCCTTTCGACATCGATACGCGCAAGTATCAGAGTGTGCTGGATCTCTTTGACGAGTCCGTAAAGCGCTACGCCAAAAGACCCGCCTACAGCAATATGGGGCATACGCTGAGCTACGCCGACCTCGATCGCGAGTCCGCGGCCTTTGCCGCTTGGTTGCAGCAGCACACCGACCTGCAGGCGGGTGATCGTATCGCGGTCCAGATGCCCAATGTGCTGCAGTACCCTGTGGTGGTCTTCGGCGCCTTGCGCGCCGGCCTGATCGTGGTCAATACCAATCCGCTTTACACCGAGCGCGAGATGGTGCACCAATTCAATGACTCGGGGGCCAAGGCCCTGGTCTCTTTTGCCAATGTCGGGCATTTGGTGGAGAAGGTGCTGCCACAGACCAGTGTGCGTCACGTCATCATGACCGAACTGGGTGATCTGCTACCCTGGCCGCGTCGTCTTCTCGTCAATGCGGTCGTCAAGCACGTCAAAAAGATGGTCCCGCCTTACCATATGCCGAAGGCGCACAAGCTGCGTGATGTGTTGGCAGGTGGTCGTCGCCTCAAGCTGAAAGCACATCGTGCGGCCAGTGATGACGTGGCCATTTTGCAGTACACCGGCGGCACGACGGGGGTGGCCAAGGGGGCCATGCTGACGCACGCCAATCTGGTGGCCAATCTCATGCAGATGCGCGTGCAGCTCAGCCATTTCAATCCGGGTGAGGAGGTGATGATCGCGCCCTTGCCCCTCTACCACATCTTTGCTTTCACGGTTTGTTGCCTGGGCATGATGGAAATTGGCTGTCATTCGGTCCTGATCACCAACCCTCGTGACCTGCCGGCCTTTGTCAAAGAATTGTCCCAGTACAAGTTCACCGCCTTCGCTGGCTTGAACACGCTTTTTGTCGCTCTCTTGAACAATGCCGCCTTTCGCCAGCTGGATTTTTCCAGCCTCAAGTTGACCGTGGCGGGTGGCATGGCGCTGACGCACAAGGCGGCCGAGGAGTGGGAAAGCGTCACCGGCTGCCGTATTTGCGAGGGTTTTGGCATGACCGAGACCTCGCCGGTCATCTCCATGAACCCTTTCGACGCCATACAGCTGGGTACGATAGGCTTGCCGGTATCGAATACGGCGATCAAGATCGTCAGTGACGATGGCCAGGAGATGGCCGTCGGAGAAGCCGGCGAGATCTGTGTGCAAGGACCGCAGGTGATGAAAGGTTACTGGCAGCGACCGGAAGCCACCGCCGAAACGATCGATAGCGATGGCTGGTTGCATACAGGGGATATTGGGATCATTCAAGCCGATGGCTATCTGCGCATCGTCGATCGTAAAAAAGACATGATCCTGGTGTCCGGCTTCAACGTTTATCCCAATGAGATCGAGGACGTCGTGGCCACCCATCCCGGTGTTTTGGAGTCGGCCGCCGTCGGCGTGCAGGACGCCAAGTCAGGCGAGGCGGTCAAGCTCTTCGTCGTGCGTAAAGATCCGCGTTTGACGGAAGCTGAGCTGCTCGAGCATTGCCGCGCCAATCTGACCGGCTACAAGGTGCCACGCAGCATCGTGTTCCGGGATGCTCTGCCCAAGTCGCCGGTCGGCAAGATACTGCGTCGCGAACTGCGTGACCAGTAAGTCGTCCATAGCGCCTTGTGATCCCCTGCAGCTGGCGTGCCGTGATGCGCACCGGCTGCTGCGCACGCTCGCCCGGCGGCCCGGGGATGCCGCTGTTCAGGCGCAAATTGAGGCGTCGCGCGCCTGGGTCGAGGCCCGGCGAGCCAACAGCCCGCCTTGCCAATATCCTGATTTGCCGGTGGTTCAGGCGCGTGAGGCGATCATCGCGGCCTTGCGCCAGCATCAGGTTCTGGTGGTGGCGGGCGAGACCGGTTCGGGCAAGACGACACAGCTTCCCAAGTTTTTGCTCGAGGCCGGTTGGGGCGCACGAGGACTCATCGCCCACACCCAGCCGCGCCGCCTGGCAGCACGACAGGTGGCGCAGCGCCTGGCGGAGGAACTGGGCAGCACGCTCGGCGATCAGGTCGGCTGCAAGGTGCGTTTCAGCGAGCAAGTCTCGGAGCAGACCTATATCAAGCTGATGACCGACGGCATGCTGCTGGCCGAGATGCGCGGTGACCGCCACCTGTCCAACTATGAGGCGATCATCATCGACGAGGCGCACGAGCGCAGCCTCAATATCGATTTTCTGCTCGGCGCTTTGCGGCTTTTGCTGCCGCGCCGCCCTGATCTCAAACTCATCATCACCTCGGCAACCATCGATCTGGACCGATTTTCGGCGTTTTTTTCGCAAGCGCCGGTGATCGAGGTGGGTGGGCGACAGCACCCCGTCGACACCTACTATCAGCCCCTGCTCAAGCAGGATGAAGCGCCCTCTGCTGAGGATCTGGCGACGGCGGTTTTGCAGGCACTGCATTTTTGTGACGCCGAAGAGCGCCGTCGGCGCTGGGGCCCGGGTGACACCCTGGTCTTTGCCAGTACCGAGCGGGAGATTCGTGACCTGCACGCTTTTTTGCGCAAGGCCGAGCCACAGCGCGAGATCTTGCCGCTCTACGCGCGTTTGTCGCCGGCCGAGCAACAACGGGTTTTTGCCCCGCACACGGGACGCCGGATCGTCATCGCCACCAATGTGGCCGAAACCTCGCTGACGGTACCGGGCATACGTTATGTCATCGATCCGGGCTATGCGCGCATCAGTCGTTACAGCCACCGCTCAAAAGTGCAAAGACTACCGATCGAGCCGATCGCCCAGTCCTCCGCCAATCAAAGACGCGGGCGAGCTGGCCGATTGGCGCCGGGTTTGTGTGTGCGTTTATACAGCGAAACCGATTTCCAGAATCGGCCTCTGTACACCGATCCCGAGGTTTTGCGCACCCATCTGTCAGCGGTCATCTTGCAGATGTGTGATCTCCAACTGGGGGATCCACAGCACTTCCCCTGGCTGGATGCTCCGGACGAGCGCTATATCAAGGACGGCTATCGTGTGCTGGAAGAGTTGGGGGCCTGGTCGCCGGCGCAGGGGCTGACGGCGCTCGGCCGTGATCTGGCGGCTTGGCCGCTCGATCCGCGTTTGGGCCGTATGCTCATGGCCGCCCATGAGCTGGCCTGTTTGCGCGAGGTCTTGATCATCGTCGCCGCCTTGGCCATCCAGGATGTCCGCGAGCGCCCTCCGGAACACGCTGCGACGGCGGATCAGCGCCATGCCCAGTTTCGTGACGAGAATTCAGATTTTCTCTTTTATGTGCGCCTGTGGGAGGCCATGCAGCAGGTCTGGGAGCAGGGCGGCGAAAGCTCACGCCGTAGTTTTGCCCGCTACAATTTCTTGTCCTGGCAGCGGCTGCGGGAATGGCGCGAGCTGCATAGGCAACTGCTGCTCGATGTGCACGCGCGCCACTGGCAGCTCAATAGCGAGCCGGCCAGTTATGAGGCCATACACACCGCCTTGATGCTGGGCTTGCCGGCGCAGATCGGCCGGCATCAAAGCGGCCGTGAGGTCCTGATGTGCAGGCAACAAAAAGCGCGTTTGCATCCAGCTTCGGTGCTGGCCAAAAAACCGGCCCCCTGGCTGTTGGCTGCCGAGATGGTAGAGACCGGACAGGTGCTGGTGCGTCAGTGTGCGCGTCTGGACAGCTTGTGGATCGAAAAGCATCTCCATCACTTGCTCAAGTTCAGCCATACCCAGGCGCATTGGTCACGGCGTGCAGGACGGGCCCTGATCATGGAGCAGGCGACGCTCATGGGCCTGGTCATTTATGCCGAAAGACCTGTTCCTTTGCAGCCGATCGATGCGGAGGCCGCCCGCGAGCTTTTTTTGCTGGAGGGCCTGGTGCGTGGTGATATCCAGCTCAAAGCCGACTTTTTGAAGGCCAACCGGGCTTTGGTGGACGATCTCCAGGAGCTTGAAGACAAGGTCCGGCGCCGTGATGTCCTCGCCGACGAGCAGGTGCAAAAAAACTTCTATGCTGAGCGCATACCTGCCGATATTGCCGATGTACGCCGTTTCGACGTCTGGCGACGGCAGCTTGAGAAGACGCAGGCCGACTTCTTGTTCATGTCGCGACAGTTGCTTGAACAGTCTGAGGAGCGGGTTGATGCCGCCGACTTTCCTGATGAGTGGGTCACGGGGCTCGGTCACTATGCCTTGCAATACGAGTTTGCTCCCGGCAGCGCCGCGGATGGCGTGACCCTGATCTGTCCACTGGGCAGCTACTGGAGCCTGGACTGGGAGGGCCTCGAGTATCTGGTTCCTGGCCTGC
>JAJZHK010000084.1 GCA_021804565.1 Pseudomonadota bacterium
GACACCGTACGGGTAATCTTCTTGCGTGTGCGCGTATCTTTAGCCATGACGATAGCTTCCCGTATTCACTTATTTCTTGATGGCCTTACGCGGGCCCTTACGGGTGCGCGCATTGGTCTTGGTACGCTGTCCACGCACCGGCAAACCACGACGGTGACGCAAACCACGATAGCAACCGAGATCCATCAGTCGCTTGATATTCATATTGACTTCACGGCGCAGATCGCCTTCGGTCGAAATCTTGGCAATCTCGGCGCGTATCGCGTCGAGTTGGGCATCGCTCAGTTCCTTGACCTTGGCACTCGGCGTGATCGCCGTTGCCGCAAGAATCTTTTCAGACGTCGTGCGGCCAATACCAAAGATATAGGTCAGAGAGATGACCACGTGCTTGTTGTCAGGAATATTAACGCCGGCTATACGAGCCATTCACCTTCACTCCACTAGACGCTGACGGACGGCCGCGAAAGGGGCGGTATTCTATCGCCAGACTAACCAAAAATCAAGCCCCTCAACCCTGGCGCTGTTTGTGCCTCGGCTCAGCGCTGCAGATCACCCTTACCACACCATTGCGACGCACAATCTTGCACGAGCCGCAAATCTTCTTCACCGAAGCTTGGACCTTCATGAATCATCTCCACCTTGCATTACTTGATCTGTCCAGAAGGACCATAGTTTTTCAGATTGGCCTTGCGTAACAGTGTATCGTACTGGTGCGACATCATATGCGACTGCACCTGCGCCATGAAATCCATCACCACCACCACCACGATCAGCAGGGAGGTGCCCCCCAAGCTGAACGGAGCATGCAGAGAGACCTGCAAAAACAAGGGCAACAGACACACAGCGATCATATAGACAGCACCGATCAGGGTCAGACGGCCAATGACGCCATCGATATATCGTGCTGTCTGATCCCCCGGACGTATGCCCGGGATGAAAGCACCGCTCTTCTTCAGATTATCTGCCACATCTTTAGGATTGAACATTAAAGCCGTGTAGAAGAAGCAGAAGAAGACGATCAATATGGCAAACAAGAGCAGATACAAAGGCTGACCTGGCGACAGGCTCAGCGAAATATCGGTCAAGGCACGCTGCCACCAGGAGGGATGGCTGCTATGCGCAAACCAAGTCGCCAGACTGGCCGGGAAGAGCAAAATCGAACTGGCAAAGATCGCCGGTATCACCCCGGCCATATTGATCTTCAGGGGCAGATGGCTCTGCTGCGCCGCATAGATATGACGACCGGTCTGCCGCTTGGCATGATTGATGGTGATGCGCCGCTGCGCTCTTTCCATGAACACCACCGCCGCCACCACCGCCACCGACAAAACCAGCAGGACGATCAGCAGCAGAGGACTCATATCACCCTGGCGAGCCGACTCCAGCGAGCGACCTATGGCCGCCGGTATGCCCGCGACGATACCGGCAAAGATGAGCATGGAGATGCCATTCCCGACACCCCGCTCTGAAATCTGTTCACCCAGCCACATCAGGAACATCGTGCCGGCCACCAGGCTGACCACCGCGGGCAGGTAAAAAGCCATGCCTGCGGTCAGGGTGATGCCTTGTGTGACCAGGCCTGCACACATGCCGAAAGCCTGCACGAAGGCCAGGCCCACGGTGCCATAACGGGTGTACTGATTGATCTTGCGACGTCCCGCCTCACCTTCCTTTTTCAGGACTTCCAGCTCGGGAAGCACCGTCGTCAGGAGCTGCACGATGATGGAGGCCGAGATGTACGGCATGATGCCCAGGGCGAGGATACTCATGCGCTGCAAAGCGCCACCGGAGAACATGTTGAACATCGACAAGATGGTGTTCTTGTTCTGCTCGAACATGCGCGCCAGGCGCTCAGGATTGATGCCAGGAACAGGTATGTGGGTCCCTATGCGGAACACCAGCAAGGCCAAGAGCAAAAACCACAGGCGCGACCAAAGCTCCGAGAGCCCGGCCTGCATGCCTGGTTTTTGCAAGATCTGACGAGCCTGTTCCCTGCGATCCATGCTGATTATTCCTCGACGCTGCCGCCGGCGGCGATGAGTGCTTCACGGGCGCCCTTGGTCAGGGCGACGCCCTTCACCTGGTAAGCACGATCGACTTCACCCGACAGAATGATGCGCGCACGCAGCTTGTCCTTACGCACGATGTTGGCCGCCTTGAGACTGGCCAGCGTGATTTCGCTGCCTTCAAGCTTGCACAACTCGGACAGACGCACTTCGGCGGTACCGGCAGCGGTCAGCGAGGTAAAGCCGAATTTCGGCAGACGACGGTAGATGGGCATCTGGCCGCCTTCAAAACCCGGACGTACCTTGCCTGAGCCACGTGAGGTCTGACCCTTGACACCCTTGCCGCCGGTCTTGCCGAGGCCCGAGCCTATGCCACGGCCAACACGGCGACCGGGCTTTTTACTACCTTCAGCAGGAGCAAGTTCATTCAGCTTCACGACAATTCCTCCACGCGAACCAGATAGCCGATGGCACGGACCATGCCGCGCACTTCCGGCGTATCCTGCAGTTCGACACTATGACCAATACGACGCAGACCCAGTCCGCGCAAAGTATCTTTGTGCGCCTGCAGGCGATGGGCCTTGCTGCGCACTTGCGTCACACGAATTTTCTTGGCTACGCTCATGGCTTACCCCAGGATTTCTGCAATGGTCTTGCCACGCTTTTCCGCCACCTTGGCCGCCGAAGTCATCGACTTCAGACCCTCAAATGTCGCATGCACGACATTACAGGCGTTGGTGGAACCGTAGCACTTGGCGAGCACGTCACGCACCCCGGCAACTTCGAGCACGGCACGCATGGCGCCGCCCGCGATGACACCGGTACCTTCCGAAGCAGGCTGCATGAAGACACGCGAGGCACCGTGCTGACCGGTCACAGGATGCTGCAAGGTGCTACCCTTGAGATCCACACTGATCATGTTGCGACGTGCTGCTTCAAGCGCCTTCTGTATCGCAGCCGGCACTTCACGCGCCTTGCCGCGACCGAAACCGACACGGCCGTTGCCATCGCCGACCACGGTGAGCGCGGTGAAAGAGAAGATACGTCCGCCCTTCACCACTTTAGCGACACGATTGACTTCCACCAGCTTCTCGGTGAAGCCTTCCGTCTGTTGCTGTTCGACCTTTGCCATGACGACCTCTTAGAATTCCAGACCGGCTTCACGCGCCGCATCAGCCAAAGCCTTGATACGACCGTGGTATTTAAAGCCAGAGCGATCGAAAGCAACAGCGGTCACGCCGGCCTGACGGGCACGCTCAGCGATCAGCTGACCCACTTTACGCGCGGCCTCCTGATTACCGGTGGCAGCGCTGCGCAGCTCGGTCTCCACCGTCGATGCCGACGCCAGAACGGCGCCACCATCGGCCGTGATGACCTGAGCGTAAATATGGCGAGGTGTACGGTTCACGCAAAGGCGAACGGCACCCAACTCGCGTATATGCAATCTGGTAGCGCGAGCGCGACGCAGACGTGCTTCTTTCTTCTCGTGCATGTCGACTACCTTCCTTACTTCTTCTTCGCTTCTTTGCGGAGGATGGTCTCTTCCGCATACTTGACACCCTTGCCCTTGTAAGGCTCAGGCGGACGGTAGGCGCGCACGTTGGCAGCCACCTGACCGAGCAACTGCTTATCGGCTGACTTCAGCACGATCTCAGTCGGGGTCGGCGTCTCGGCCGTGACACCTTCAGGCAGCTGATGGTCAATCGGATGCGAGTAGCCGAGGGTCAGGTTGAGGACCTGTCCCTTGGCCTGGGCCTTGTAGCCCACACCGACCAGCTGCAGACGACGCTGAAAACCTGTCGACACACCGACCACCATATTGTTCAAAATCGAACGGGCGGTACCGGCCTGCATCCAGGCTTCAGCCGATTCTTGTACCGGCTTCAGCTGCACCTGGCCTTCACCCTGATCCAGACTGACCAGCTCATTGAGCTGCGTCTTGAGGGTCGCCTTGGCGCCTTTAACCTGCAATTCGCGACCGTTCAGAGTGATTTCCACTCCTTTGGGCACAACGATAGGACTCTTCGCTACACGTGACATGGCGACCTCGATCAGGAGACCAGGCAGATCACTTCACCACCCACGTTCGCCTGACGGGCGGCGCGGTCGGTCATGATCCCCTTGCTGGTGGAAACTACGGCTATACCCAGACCCTGCTTGACTCGCGGCAGCTCGTCCTTACCCTTGTAAACACGCAGGCCTGGACGGCTCACCCGACGGATCTCCTCGATCACCGGCTTGCCTTCAAAATACTTCAAAGCTATCGACAGCACAGGCTTGCTGGCTTCACCAGCGACGGCAAAGCCGGCGATATAGCCTTCATCCTGGAGCAGCTGCGCCAGGGCAGCCTTAAGCTTGGAGGCGGGCATCGCCACTTCGGCCTTACGCGTCATCTGGGCATTACGGATACGGGTCAGCATATCGGCAACGGTATCTTGCATACTCATGCTCTATCTCCTTACCAGCTGGCCTTGACCACGCCCGGCACATCGCCGTTCATGACCGCTTCACGCAGCTTGTTACGCGCCAAACCAAACTTGCGGAAGTAGCCGTGCGGACGGCCGGTGATGCCACAGCGGTTGCGCAGACGCACCGGGTTGGCATTGCGCGGCAACAGCTGCAGGCGCAGCATCGCTTCCCAACGCTCTTCTTCAGTGGCCTTGCTGCTTTTGATCACGGCCTTGATTTCTTCACGCTTCTTCGCGTACTTAGCCACCGTCTGCTGGCGCTTGAGTTCGCGGTTTTTCATACTCTGCTTAGCCACGGCGACACCTCACTTGAACGGAAAGTTGAAGGCGCGCAACAGGGCACGACCTTCTTCATCGCTACGTGCGGTCGTCGTGATGGTCAAGAT
>JAJZHK010000009.1 GCA_021804565.1 Pseudomonadota bacterium
AATATCTGGGAATTCCGCTTTCTGCACCGCGACATGGAGCAACTGCTGAGCAATGACGCAAGCCTGCTGCAGCGCTATCGCACCTTTGCTCAGGACGTCATCCGCTCAGGACGCAAGATCATGGCGCTGATGCGGCAACAGGGGCTCATCGAAGCCAGTGACAGCGAACTCGATGCCCTGATCATCAATATCTGGGTCATCACCACGTCCTGGGCGCCTTTTCTGCATTCGACCGCTCTCTTTGGCGACCTCGACACCGATCTCAGCCAGGAGATGATCCAGCGCGGCATCCACCAGGTGATGTACCTGCTCAAACCCTATCTGCGTGGCGAAGCGGGCTTGGCACTGCAATCGCTACCACCACTGTACAACTGAATGCCGAGTTCGCCATGAGCACTTTCGCCGACACCTTGCGCCACATCGATGCCCTCTACGCCTATACGCCGACACGTTTTTACAACGGTTGTGGCGCCGACCCCATCGTCAATGAAGCCGGTCAGAACGAAGGCTCCTGCAAGACCTTCGCTTACGCCCTGCTCAAAGGGCTGGACCGCGAACAGACCCTGGCCCTGTTCGCCGAACACTATCGCGAGGTCCTCGCCCGGCCTGAGGCCTACAGCCACGCCAATATTCGTCGCTTCATGCGCGATGGCTGGGCCGGTCTGCGCTTTGACGGCCAGCCCCTGGTCGAGCGCGCCCAGGCATGATCGTGCTCCTGCTGACCCTGACTGTCATCGCCGGCTTGGGCCTCGGCGTCCTCGCGCTCGGCCACGCGCTCACCCTCTGGTTGTCCTGCTGGCTGCTTCTTGGCGGACGCAGCTTGCTGAGATGTCTGGGCGCCACCTTGCGCGTCTATCTCTATATCGGCTTTTTTTCCTTGTGCTACGGTGGCCTGTTCATCCTCTTCAGCCTGAGCCCACTGATCGCCCTCGTCCTGCTGCTCGCCTTCGCGCCGCTGCTCCTCGTTCTCGCCAGCAGCAGCCTGGCCCGTTCACTGCACTGCAGCGGCTGGCAGGGGCTCTTGCTGCTGCTGGTCTCGAGCCTGATCTATGGCTTGCTCATGCACCCGCTCGGCCCGCATCAACTGCTCCAGGAGCAGTGGCAAAACCTGCAGATGCACCATGGCCCCATGATCTGATCGAAGAGCTGATGCCGGCCTGTCTGTGGTAATATTTCTGCAATATATAATCCACACAATCGCGCCTGCTAGAACTCGCTATTTTTTGTCATTCTTGAGGACAACCCCATGCGTATGATACGACTCGCCCTGAGCATCGCCTTAGCCGCTGCCAGCGTCATGGCCCAGGCCGGCGACATCACCGGTGCTGGCTCCACCTTCGCCTATCCGATCTTTGCCAAGTGGGCCGACGCCTACAAAACCAAGAGCGGCATCGGACTCAACTACCAGGCCATAGGCTCGGGGGGTGGCATCAAGCAGATCACCTCGCGCACGGTCGATTTTGGTGCCTCGGACATGCCTTTGACCACCGCTGACCTGAACAGCAAGGGTCTGATGCAGTTCCCCGCCATCATGGGCGGCGTGGTGCCGGTCATCAACCTGGAAGGCATCGCTGCCGGCAAGCTGCGCCTGGACGGCAAGGTTCTCGCTAATATCTATATGGGCGAAATCACCCAGTGGAATGACCCGGCCATCGCCGCTCTCAACCCCGGGGTGAAACTGCCGGACGAGCTGATCACTGTCGTGCGCCGTGCCGATGCTTCCGGCACCACCTTCATCTTCACCAACTACCTGAGCAAGGTCAGCGACGCCTGGAAGAGCAAGGTCGGCTGTAACACCGCCGTCGCCTGGCCGGTCGGCGTGGCCGGCAAGGGCAACCCTGGCGTGGCCGCCTACGTGCAGCGTATCCGTGGCTCTATCGGCTATGTCGAGTACGCCTACGCCCTGACCAACCATATGAACCACAGCGCCATGCTCAATGCCGCCGGCAAGACCGTGCAGCCTAGCATCGAAGCCTTCCAGGCCGCTGCCGCTTACGCTGACTGGACGCATGCAGCCAACTTCTACCAGGTGCTGACCAATGAGCCGGGTGAAACCACGTGGCCGATCGCCGGTGCCTCCTTCGTCCTGCTGCCGACCAAGGTGGACAATGCGGCCCGCGTCAAGGACGTGATGAAGTTCTTCTCCTGGTCCTTCGCCAACGGCCAGGCCCAGGCCCGTCAGCTGGACTACGTGCCCATGCCGGCCAATGTGGTCAAACTGATCGAGCAGGACTGGAGCAAGGAAGTGAAGGACAAGTCGGGCCACGCTGTCTGGTAAGATAGGCGCCGCAGGATGGATCCTCGAGGCCCCGGCTGCATGGCGGGGCCTTTGTTTTGATGGTTTCCTTGTAAAACGGCTATAGGTGAGATGATGAACAGCACAGAAGCAGGCTTTGTGCAGGGCCTCGAGGCCCAGGACGACGCCCTGGGCAAAGAAAAGGCCAGGGATGTACGCTTTCGCTGGTGGGTTCTCGGCATGGCCGGGCTGGTCTTGCTGGTTCTCGGCGCCATCATCACTTCTTTGCTGATCGGCTCGCTGCCCGCGTTCAAAGCCTTTGGCTGGCACTTTCTGATCAGCAAGGCCTGGGATCCGGTCAGCAACGACTACGGCGCCCTGCCGGCCATCTACGGCACCCTGGTCACCTCCGGCATCGCCTTGCTGCTGGCGGTTCCGGTCAGCTTCTTTGTCGCTTTTTTTCTCACCGAGCTGTGCCCGCGCCGCCTGCGCGGCCTGGTCAACGGCATCATCGAACTGCTCGCGGGCATTCCTTCGATCATCTACGGGATGTGGGGGCTGTTTGTGCTGGCACCGTTGCTCGCCGAAGACGTGCAACCCGGTCTGGAGCGGATGTTCCATCACGTCCCGGTGCTCAACAAGCTGTTTGCCGGCCCCCCCATCGGGATTGGGCTGCTGCCTTCGGCGCTGGTCCTGGCGGTGATGATCGTGCCCTTCATCACCTCGGTGATGCGCGAGGTCTTTGAGGTCGTTCCTCAGAACCTCAAGGAAGCCGGTTACGGCATAGGCGGCACCACCTGGGAAGTGATGTGGGACGTCGTGCTCCCCTACACGCGCGTCGCCATCGTCGGCGGCATCATGCTCGGTCTCGGCCGCGCCCTGGGCGAGACCATGGCGGTCACCTTCATGATCGGCAACTCCAACAATGTCAGTCCGGCGCTGTTCGATTCCGGCAACAGCATCGCCTCGGTCATCGCCAACGAGTTTGCCGAGGCCTCGGACCCCCTGCACGCCGCCGCCTTGACCGAGCTGGGGCTCATCCTCTTTGTCATTACCCTGATCGTGCTGGCCATCGCCAGGCTGCTGATCCTGCGTGTGGAGCGCCGCTCATGACCACTTTGCTGACACAAGCCCCTACCCTGCACGAGCGCAAACGCCGCTGGATCAATCGCGCCGTGCTGGTCATCGCCACGCTGATCACCGCCGTAGGCCTGCTGATCCCGATCTGGATCCTGGGCACCGTGGTGATGCGCGGTCTGCACGCCTTTCACCTCAGCCTGTTCACCCAGATGACGCCGCCGCCTGATGCCGCTGGCGGTCTGTGGAATGCCATCGTCGGCAGTGTCATCATGGTGCTCAGCGGCACCTTGATCGCCACCCCGGTCGCCATCATCGCCGGAATCTATCTGGCCGAGTACGGTCGCCATCACAAGACGGCGGCGGCGATA
Source organism: Pseudomonadota bacterium (assembly GCA_021804565.1). GTDB lineage: Bacteria > Pseudomonadota > Gammaproteobacteria > Pseudomonadales > Moraxellaceae > JAJZHK01. The sequence goes on from JAJZHK010000009.1 coordinate 3,685, forward strand.
CGCTTCATCAATGACATTCTGCTGTCGGCGCCGTCCATCGTCATCGGCCTGTTTGTCTACGTCATCATCGTCGTCCCCCTCCGCCATTTCTCCGGCTGGGCAGGGGCGCTGTCCTTGGCCATCATCGCCTTGCCGATCATGGTGCGCACCACCGAAAACATGCTGCTGCTGGTCCCCGATGTGCTGCGTGAAGGGGCCCTGGCGCTGGGCGCCAGCCGGCGTCAGACGGTGCTCATGGTCTGCCTGCCGGCCGCTCGAAACGGCATCGTCACCGGGGTTCTGCTGGCTTTGGCGCGCATCAGCGGCGAGACGGCGCCGCTGCTGTTCACCGCCCTCAACAACCAGTTCTACTCGCTGAATATGAACCAGCCCATGGCCAACCTGCCGGTGGTCATCTTCCAGTTCGCCATGAGCCCCTACGACAACTGGCAGGCCCTGGCCTGGGCCGGTGCGGCTTTGATCTCGCTCTCGGTGGTGGCGATCAACATCAGCGCGCGCAGCCTGTTCAAGCGTTGAGCCAGGCGGCCAGCAGGTAGCCGAGGTAGAGCAGACCGGGGGGCAGCAGGAGCAAAGGCCGCAGCTGGCCTCCGCAGATCCACAGCCAGAGCCCGGCCCCCCAGGTCAGCAGCGCCGGCAACAGGCTGCTGCTGTCGGCGCGCCAAGGGCTGGCCAGTATGCCCAAAGCCGGCAGCAAACAGCCCTGAAAGGCCAAAGCACCGGTGATATTGCCCAAAGCCAAGCTATCCTGCCCCTTGCTCAGCCAGATGATGCTGTTGAGCTTCTCCGGCAACTCGGTGGCGACCGGTACCAGCAAAAGGCTCAAGAGCAGCGGTGATATCGACCACCGCAGGGCGAGCGTCTCCAGGGCCTCGACCAGCAGGTGTGAGGCGCCGATCAGCAGGACCAATGCGATCAGCACCTGGAGCGGGGCGGCCCACTGCACCGGCAGGTGCAAGCGCATCAGGCTCAGCGGCGGCAGCGGACTGTCCGCAGGCGCAGCGCTGGAGGCCGAGAGCTTCCACAAGGCGCGCACATGCGCTCCATATAGCAGCAGCAAAGGCAGCGCATAGGCTGCCCGCGGACCCGGCAAGGGCAGCACCGAGCAGATCAGGGCGTAGCCAAAGCCGAGCAGAAAAACACCCATATCACGTCGACACTGCCAGGGATCGGCATCGATGGCAGCCCACCAGCCGCGCTGGCTGGCGGCGACCACGCCGAGCAAGCCCAGACTCAAGGTGCTGAGCATCCAGGGCGCGCCGAGGATGGCCCCCGTCGCCACCGCGACATGCCCGCCGCCGAGCAAGGCGACCACCGGCACCAGGGTCTCCGGCAGGGCGGTTGCCACCGCCGCCAGCACCGAGGCGGCGAAGCCATGGTGCAGGCCGTAGAGAGCGATCATCGCCTCGAGGGCTTCGGTAAACAGCAAGGCCGCCAGCAGGATGAAGAGCAGGGCGGCCAGCAAAAATAGCAGGGTCATAAGCGCCTTCAGGCTGACGGTGGCGTAGCGCCATCATGCAACAGGAAGCACCGCTTTGTTAAGTCTGCGGGGTCATAAGCACCGATCAGGCGATGAGATAGCCGCCGTCGACGTTGAGCGCCACCCCCGTGGTGTAGCTGGCCAGATCAGACACCAGGTAGAGTACCGCTCCTGCCATCTCTTCAGGCTGCGCGATACGCCCTTGCGGGACATGCTTGAGCACCTCCTTGACGATGGCTTCATTCTGGGTCAAAGCGCTGGCAAAGCGGGTGTCGGTGAAACCTGGCAGCAGGGCGTTGACGCGCACCTTCTGCGCGGCCAGCTCACGGGCAAAGGCCTGCGTCATGGAGATGACAGCGGCCTTGGTGATGGAGTAAATGCCCTGCATGGGGCCGGGAATGACGCCATTCACCGAGGCCACGTTGACGATGCTGCCGCCTTGCGCCTGCCGGCTCATGATCTTGCCGGCGCGCACCGACATGAAAAAGTAGCCACGGATGTTGACGTCGACGGTCTTTTGAAAGGCCGCCAGATCGGTCTCGAGGATGGGGCCAAAGTAAGGGTTGGCCGCAGCGTTATTGACGAGAATATCGAGGCGGCCGTAGTCGCGCTCGATACGATCGAAGAGGGCATCGATCTGCGCCGGTTCGCCGATATGACAAGCCAGGGCATCGGCCTGCCAGCCTTGCTGGCGCAGATGCGCGGCGACGCTTGCACAGGCCTCCACCTTGCGGCTGCACAGCAGGACATGGGCGCCCTGCTGCGCCAGCAGGCCGGCGATGGCGGCACCGATGCCGCGGCTGGCGCCGCTGATCAAGGCGATACGTCCGGTAAGATCCATTCCTGGCGTGCTCATGTACTCTCCCAAGCTAGCGGTAACTGAGTAGATGCCCATGCTCGTCTTCGAGATGGGCGACATCATTGAAGCCGGACAGGCTGACCCTGCCGGCATGGTAGAGCAGGCGGCTGCAACTGGCGTTGTAGATCACGGCATTGAGGGCCAGCACCTGTTCATCGGCCACCTGCAGAAGCTGTTGCAGTAAGGCGGCGATGACGCCACCGGAGCTGACGATGAGGACGTCACCCTGGCTGTCTTCGACCACCTCCTGCAGCGCCTGCTGGCAGCGTTGCCGAAATGCCGCCCAGCTCTCGCTGTAGTCGGCGCTATGACGGGGATCCAGCCAGCGCTGCCAGGCCTGCGCGAACAGGCGCTGAAAGGCCTTGCGCGGATCGGCATGGCTGCTGAGCAGCTGCTGGCGCCCCTCGGCATCGGCGAGCTGCGGATGGTAGGCACGTAGCAGCTGCTCATGATCGAACTCGTTGAAGCGCGCATCGATCTCGCCGTCGCCCTGTTCACCGTGCGCCTGGCGTATGCCCTGGAGGGTGGCCGTCTGTCTTTGCAGGCTGCCGCTGATCCAGCGGCTGTAGCGCCGCCCCTGCAGGCGCAAGCCGAGCCGGCGAGCCTGCTCCAGACCCAGGGGCGAGAGCTGATCATAGTCGGCCGCGGCGAATGAGGCCTGGCCATGACGCACGAGCAGGATGCTGGCCATCAGATCAGCTGGCCTTCGAGCATGCGCAAAGCGCGTTTTTCGAGCAGGTTGACGATAGCACCAAAGCCGGCGTAAGCGCGGTGGGCGACCTGGCCCTGGACATGGCGGTAGTAGATCTGCTGGGCGATCACCGCCAGCCGAAAGAGACCGTAGACGCTGTAAAACAGCAGCTTGTCGATCGTGCGGCCGCTGCGCTCGGCGTAGTAGTCGACAAGCTCCTGGCGACTGAGCATACCGGCGATGTGGGTCGGCTGCCGGCGCAGGCTTTGCCACTCGGCATCGTCGTCGGCCTGCACCCAATAGGCCAGGGTATTGCCGAGATCCATGAGCGGGTCACCGATGGTGGCCATCTCCCAGTCGAGCACACCGATGATGTGACTGGGATCGTCGCTGGCGAGGACGACGTTGTCGAAGCGGTAGTCATTGTGGATCAGACAGCTGGCGCTGTCTGCCGGCAGCTCGCGCTGCAGCCAGCTGATGATCTCGGCAAAGCTGGCGACATCGTCGGTGTGCACCTGGGCATAACGCTGGCTCCAGCCGCTGATCTGGCGCGCCACATAGCCTTCTCCCTTGCCCCAGACGCTCAGCTGGCTGGCCTGAACATCGATGCCATGCAGCTCGACCCATCGATCCACGAAGGCGCAGCATAGCTGGCGCGCGTCGCTGGCGGCCAGTGACAGTCCGCCGGGAAGATCCTTGCGCAGGATGACGCCTTGCAAGCGCTGCATGAGATAAGCCTGGCCGAGAGCGTCCTCTTCCTCATGGATGCCCAGCACCTCAGGCACATAGGGGTAGTAGGGGCGCAAACTTTGCATCAGCCTGGCCTCCCGCAGCATGTCGTGGGCGCCGCGCGCCTTGTGTCCTGCCGGTGGACGGCGCAGGATCAGGTCGCGCTGCGGATAATGCAGCAGATAGGTCAGATTGGACGCGCCACCATGAAACTGGTGGATCTCCAGCGGAGCGCTGACCCCCAGCTGCAAGCTGTCTATCCAGGCCTGCAGGGCCGCCCGATCGAGTTCTTCCCCGGCACGTTCCGCGCCTAGCATCTCGGTCGTCGATTCAGGCATGTTCTACACTCCCCTTCTTGGCTTTCTGCGCCATGCGCCGGCCCATCTCCTGCATGCGTCGGGCAAACAGTTGCGGCCACCAGCGCTTGACACGCCAGAACCGGCGACCTTCAGCGTGCGGCAGCAGGATCGGCTCACCACGCTCGGCAGCGGCGACGATAGCCTTGGCGATGTCCTTGGCGTCGATCTGCGAGGCCTGCATGAGCTTTTCCAGGGCTGCGCCGGTATGGGCACGCGTGCTGCGCAGGCTGCGACCCAGGCCGGTGCTGAAAAATCCTGGACAGACGACGAGCACCTTGATGCCCTGGTGGGCCAACTCGGCGGCGAGGCTCTCACTCAAGCTGAGCACCGCCGCCTTGCTGGCGTTGTAGGCCGCCATCTCGGGGGGATTGAGCAGACCGGCCATCGAGGCGATGTTGATGATCTGGCCATGGCCTTGCGCCTGCATGATGCGCGCTGCGGCGCGGCAGCCGTGCACCACACCGAACAGATTGATATCCATGACCCAGCGCCAGTCGCTCATGGGCACGTCGCTGACCGGTCCGGCCACCGCGACACCGGCATTGTTGATCATGATGTCGAGACCGCCGTAGCTTTGGCAGGCGCGCAGGAGCAGCGACTCGACGTCCTGCTCCTGGGTGACGTCGCACACCTGGGCCAGCACCTCGCTGCCGCCGGCACGCAGCTGATCGGCCCAGCTGTAGAGCCCTTCCTGGTTCTTGTCGGCCAGCAAAAGGCGGGCGCCGCGGCGCGCGTACTCGGCACTGAGGGCTTGCCCCAGGCCGCTGGCCGCGCCGGTGATGCAGACGACAGCGTTCATCGTGTACGCTCCTCGGTTTTGCGCAGCTCCAGCTTGGCGATCAAGGCTTTGTGCACCTCATCAGGGCCATCGGCGATGCGCAGCACCCGGGCGTAGGCATAGAGCGCCGCCAGCGGCGTGTCGTCGCTGAGCCCGGCGCCACCATGCATCTGTATCGCCTGGTCGATGATGCGTGCCGCCACCCGGGGGGCGACCACCTTGATCTGGGATATCTCGCTCATCGCCGCCTTGGCGCCGACGGTGTCCATCATCCAGGCCGCCTTGAGGGTCAGCAGTCTGGCCTGCTCAAGGGCGATGCGCGCCTCGGCGATGATGTCGCGGTTGCCACCCAGATCGATCAGTGCCTTGCCGAAGGCCTGCCGTGACCTGCCTCGCGCGATCATCAGCTCGAGCGCCCGTTCAGCGGCGCCGAGCGCACGCATGCAGTGGTGGATGCGGCCGGGTCCGAGTCGCCCCTGGGCGATCTCAAAACCACGGCCGGGCCCGGCGATGACATGGTCCAGCGGCACCCGCACCTGGTTGAAGCTGACCTCACCGTGTCCAAAAGGCTCGTCGTAGGCGCCAAAGACCGGCAGCATGCGCTCGACCTTGACCCCCGGGGTGTCGAGGGGCACGAGAACCATGGAATGACGGGCGTAAGGCGGTGCCTGCGGGTCGGTCAGCGCCATGAACACCAGCACCTCGCAGTGCGGATGACCGATCCCCGAGCTCCACCACTTGCGGCCTTCACAGACCATGCTGTCGCCGTCGACCACCGCCCGCGCCTGCATATTGGTGGCGTCCGAAGACGCCACCTCAGGCTCGGTCATGCAAAATGCCGAGCGTATGCGCCCTTCCAGCAAAGGCCGCAACCAGCGCTCCTGCTGGGCACTGGAGCCGTACTTGACCAGCACTTCCATATTGCCGCTGTCGGGGGCATTGCAGTTGAACACTTCCGGGGCCAGGAATGAACGGCCACTGAGCTCGGCCAGCGGCGCATAGTCGACATTGCTGAGCCCGCTACCCCACCGGCTGTCGGGCAGAAACAGATTCCACAGGCCGGCGGCGCGTGCCCGGGCTTTGAGCGTCTCCATGATCGCCGGCTGGCGCCAGGGTCCTCCGTCGGTGCGCAGCTGCTCCCGGTAGCTGGCCTCGGCAGGGAGGATCTCTTCTTCGATGAACGCGCGCACCTGGGCGATGAGCTGGCGTGCTTTGGGGCTGTAGGCAAAATCCATGACCGTCTCCACGACTCGATGGGATCTAGCCTAGGCAAGGCGCAGTCATTATGCTAGTTCATTCTATCTATACTAGAGTATTAGTTTCATGCATGTGCACAAGAGTGACCTGGCCCTGCTGCAGGTTTTTGACAGCATCTACCGTGAAGGCTCGCTGACCCGTGCCGCCTGGTCCCTGAACCTGTCGCAGCCGGCGGTCAGCCATGCCCTGGCGCGGCTGCGCCAGCGCTTCGCCGATCCGCTGTTCATTCGTCAGGGGGTACAGATGCAGCCGACGGCCAGGGCACGACAGATCGCTTTGCCGGTGTCACAGGCTCTGCAGCAGCTGCGCCAGGTTCTCGAGCTGCCCGAGCCCTTTGATCCCGGCCACAGCCAGCTGGAGTTCCGTCTCGGTTTGCGCGACGTGCTCGAAGCGATGCTGCTGCCGCCGCTGTTGCAGCGCCTGGGGCCAGGTCTGCGCATCAGCAGCATGCGCTGCGAGCGCCAGGACATGGAAGATGAGCTGGCGCGAGGCAGTCTGGACCTGGTCATCGACGTGCTCCGCCCCAGTGTCGGCAGCCTGCGCCAGGCGCCACTCCTGCAGGAGTCGCTGGTCGTGCTGATGCGTCGCGGGCACCCTCTGGCGCAGGAGCTGGACCTCGACACCTATCTGCAGGCAGGCCACGTGCTGGTGTCTTCGCGGCGCCAGGGCCTGAGTCTGGAGGATGTCGAACTGGCCCGCCAGGGACGCCAGCGGCGCATCGTGCTGCGCTGTCAACACTACTATGCAGCCAGCGCCGTGGTGGCGAGCAGCGATCTCTTATTGACCATGCCTGAGCACTATGCACGCCGCCTTGAACACGATCACGGCAACTGTGTCAGGCCGCTGCCTCTGGCTCAGCCGGGCCTGTCCATGCACATGTACTGGCATATGCGCCGCGACGAGGAAGCCGCACACCGGTGGTTGCGCGAGCAGCTCAAGCTGCTGAGTTCGAGCTCGCAGCTTGGCCTGCGCCCTTTCGGTAGTCTTACTGCGGGGTCGACATAGCCCGCTCGATCAGCCAGGTCAGCGCATGCGGATAGACGCCGATCAGCAGGACCAGACCCGCCACCCCCAGCACCATCAGCCCGCCGGCGTGGGCGCCCCAGTTGAGCTTGGCGTCGTAGCCGCGCATACCGGGAGCGCGCAGATAGAGTGCGATCATGGTGCGCAGGTAGAAGTAGATGCCGATGGCGCTGCCGAGGAACAAGGCGACCAGCAGGGGGATCTGCCCTAAAGCCATACCCGCCAGGGCGACGTAGAACTTGCCGATAAAGCCCGCCGTCAGGGGAATGCCGGCCAGCGAGAGCAAGGCCACCGTCATCACCGAGGACAGCAGTGGACGATGCCAGAACAGACCGCGGTAGTCCTGCAGGCCGTCGGCATCACGCGCCTCGCCGGCCGAGGACATCAGGGCGATGACCCCGAAAGAGGCGATCGCAGTGACGCTGTAGACGCTCAGATAGACCGCCACCACCATGAAGGCTGTCTTCGGCTGCCAGAACATCAGCATGCCGATGAGCACATAACCAAAATGGGCCATCGACGAGTAGCCGAGCATACGCTTGATATTGCTCTGTTTGAGCGCCAGCAGGCTACCGACCAGCACCGAAGCGATCGCCAGCACCTGCATGGCGATCAGAATGGCCGGTGAGCGCATGGCCGGCATGATGATGAGCATGCGCAAGAGCATGGCCATGACCGCCACCTTGCCGGTGGTGGCCAGGAAAGCGCCGACCGGAGCCGGTGAGCCCTCGTAGACGTCCGGCGTCCACATATGAAAGGGGGCCAGTGACAGCTTGAAGCCGAAACCGACCATGAGCAACATGGTGGCCGCCATGGTCAGGACGATGTCCTTGCGATCCGGCTGCATCATGAAATGGCCGATGCTGGGGAAGTCCAGGCTGCCGAACTCAGCGTACAGCAAGGCCATGCCAAACAGCATGAAAGCTGAGGAGGCGCTGGACATCACCATGTACTTGATGCCCGCCTCGAGGCTGTGCCGGCGTTGCCGGGTGTAGGCCACCAGACCATAGAGCGAGACCGACATGATTTCCAGGCCGATGAAGGCGGAGACCAAGCTGATGGAGATCGACATGACCATACCGCCAAGGGCGGCGGTCAGCATCAGCAGGTACATCTCCTCACGGTTCTCGGCGTAGCGATCGATGTAGGCATGCACCAGGGTCAGGCAGGCCAGGGTGGTGATCAGGGTCAGCCCGACAAAGAACAATCCAGGGCCATCGACGAGAAACAGCGGTGTCACCACCTGCGGTCCGGCCAACCAGGCACTGAAGATGCTGACCAGGCCGAGATTGAGTCCGATCACGGCAAGCAGGGGGTTCCACCAATGGTGCCTGCGTATGGCGATCGCCATCATGACGACGATGATGGTGGTCGCCATGATCAGCAGGGGCAACATGGCTTGTGCTGACAGCAGGGTCAGATTCATCGCTGGCTCCTCAATGCAGTGCGCCAGGCACGCTCTGCACGCCTGTCAAATGTTGAAATTGGGCGATGGCCTCACTGGCGGTGTGCAGTATCGGGCTGGGATAAACCCCCAGCCAGACGGTGACTGCAGCCAGGCTCAGCACCATCGCCATCTCGCGCTTGCCCAGGCGCTTGAGCAGCGGTGCCCCTTCCGCCGCCGGGCCATAGAAGGCCTTCTGCAGCATGTACAGGGTGTAGACCGCGGCCATGATCAAACCCCCGCTGGCGATGATGGCCATGATCCGGTCGACACTGAAAGTCCCGATCAGCACGAGAAACTCGCCGACGAAATTGCCCAGGCCGGGCAAGCCCACCGAGGCGGCAGCGAAAAACAGCGCCATAGGCGGCAGCCGGTCGATACGTGCCCAGAGGCCGCCCATATGGGCCAGCTCGCGGCTGTGCAGACGCTCATAGAGCTGGCCGCAGAGGATGAACAGTGCTGCCGCCGAGATGCCGTGCGCGAGCATCTGCATCATCACGCCTTGCAAGGCCAGGGCATTGAAGGAATAGATGCCGATGAGGACGAAGCCCATATGTGAGACCGAGGTGTAAGCCACCAAACGCTTGATGTCGGTTTGCTTGAAGGCCAGCAAGGCCCCGTAGTAGACGCCAAGCACGCCGAGAGCCATGGCGAAGGGCGCAAACTCGTGGGCGGCTTGCGGAAAGAGCGGGACGGCAAAACGCAGCAGGCCGTAGCCGGCAGTTTTCAGCAGGATGCCGGCGAGGTCGACGGAGCCGGCCGTTGGGGCTTGCGAATGGGCGTCCGGCAGCCATGCGTGCAAGGGCACGACCGGCAGCTTGACGGCAAAGGCGATAAAGAAGCCCAGCATCAACGCCCACTGCAGACCATGCGAGAGCGGCGCATGGAGCAGGTCACCGTAGTCGAAGCTGAGGTGATGGGTGGCATGGGCATTGGCCAGCACCAGCCCGATGATCGCCAGCAGCATGATGAAGCCGCTGGCCTGGGTGTAGATGAAGAACTTGGTCGCCGCGTAGATGCGTCCTTTGCCACCCGGAGCATTGTGACCCCACAAGGCGATCAGGAAGAACATCGGGACCAGCATGACCTCCCAGAAGAAGAAGAACAGCAGCATGTCCATGGCTTCAAAAACACCGATCACCCCCGCCAGGATCCACAGCAGGTTGAGGTGAAAGAAGCCGACGTTCTGCTGCACTTCCGACCAGGAACAGGCCACCGACAGCACGCCCAGAAAGGCGGTCAGCGCGATCAGCAACAGGGACAGGCCATCGATGCCGAGATGGTAGCTGACGCCGATTTCCGGCATCCACGGCAGCTGCTCTTCGAGACCCCAGTGCGGCTGTCCCAGCAAAGGCGTGATGACGTGATAGTCGCCGATCATCCAGACGCGTACCACCAGGGCCAGCAAGACCATCATGGAAAAAACGGCGATCCAGCGCGGGGCTTGCACACTGACGCGTTCCCCCAGCCAGCAGCTGAAGCCGCCGATGAAGGGGATGAGTATGAACCAGGTCAAAATCATGGATGTGCTCCTGGGCCTAATTGAAGATGACGCTGGCGATGAACAGCAGGAGTATGGCGCCACTGGCAAAAACCGCCGCGCCCATCCTTAGCTGCCCGTTCTGGGTACGACTGGCCAGGCCATGCAGCCCACTGATCAGTCGTGGTATGAGATTGATCAGCCGGTCCGCAGGATCCTTGCGCATCAGCTGGGCAAGGCCACGATAGCTTTTGACGAAGACCAGCTCGTAAAGGGCGTCGAAACCCCAGGCCTGGTACCACAGCCTGTAGAGAAAAAAGCCCCCTTCGTACTCTGCTCGTGTCTGCCGCCGCCACAGGTAAAGCAGGGCTGCGAGGACGACACCGCTGACGCCCACCGCCGCCGAGATCATTTCAACCTGGCTGCGCTGCGCCGATTCAGCGGCACCCACCGCAGCCGGCAGCACATGCGCCAGGGGCGGATGGATAAGTGCGCCAGCCGCCGTCGAAAGCACCAGGAGGATGCTCAGAGGCAACCAGTAGCTGGGACCGGACAAAGCGTGCGGATGCCCCTGCTCCTGACCATGAAACACGGTGAAGATGAGACGGAAGGTGTACAGCGAGGTGAGAAAGGCCCCGCACAGACCGATATAGAAGAAAGTCGTGTGGCCAGCTGCCATGGCCTGCCAGAGGATCTCATCCTTGGAGTAGAAGCCCACCGTGATCCAGGGCAGGGCGGCGAGAGCGCCACCACCGACCAGGAAGCAGGCATAGACCAGCGGAATCCGCCGCCACAGGCCACCCATTTTGAAGATGCTTTGCTCATGATGGCAGGCGACGATGACAGCGCCGGCACTGAGGAAAAGCAGGGCCTTGAAGAAGGCATGCGCCATCAAATGAAAGATGGCAGCCTGCCAAGCCCCCACGCCGAGGGCGAGAAACATGTAGCCGATCTGGCTCATCGTCGAATAGGCGAGAATACGCTTGATGTCGGTCTGCACGATGGCGGCAAATCCCGACAGGATCAGGGTGATGGCACCGACCCAGGCGACCAGGTCGAGGGTGGCCGGAGCCAGCTCGAAAAGTGTGTGGGTACGCGCGATCAGATAGACCCCTGCGGTCACCATGGTGGCCGCATGGATCAGCGCCGAGACCGGTGTCGGACCGGCCATGGCGTCAGCCAGCCAGGTCTGCAAGGGCAGTTGCGCCGACTTGCCGACAGCACCGCCGAGCAGCAGGGCGGTGGCCGCGGTCATCAGCAGCGAGCCCTGGGCAAAGTGCTGTGGCGCCAGAACCAGCAATTGCTGCACATCGAGGGTGCCGAGCTCCTGGTAGAGCAGGAACATGCCCAGGGCAAAGAACACGTCGCCGATGCGGGTGACGATGAAGGCTTTCTGAGCCGCCGCGCCATTGGCCGAGGTCTTGTAGTAAAAGCCGATGAGCAGATAGGAGCACAGCCCGACGCCTTCCCAGCCGACGTAGATGGTCGGCAGGCTGCTGCCGAGGACCAGCATCAACATCGCTGCGACGAAGAGGTTCATGTAGGCAAAGAAGCGCGCATAGCCTTCCTCACCGCGCATATACCAGGAAGCGAACAGGTGGATGAGGAAACCGACACCGCTGACGACACCGAGCATGGTCAGCGCCAGGCCATCGAGGTGCAGGGTCCAGCTCAGGTGCAGATCGGGCAGGTCGATCCAGTTCAGCAGGAACAGATCGTACGACGTCGCCGTACCGTGCGCATAAAAGTCGAGGCCAACGTAAAAAGCTGTGGCTGCAGCAAGCGCCATGGAACCGACGCCGACGGCTGCCGCACCGTTTTCACCGAGACGGCGGTTGAAGCAGGCCAGGGTGAGAAAGCCCAAAAAGGGAAACAGCAGGGTGAGGGCCAGGTAGTTCATCCGTGCATCTCGCTTGCCGCATCGACGTTGAGCGTCTTGAAGCGGCGGTAGAGTTGAAGTACAAGGGCAAGGCCTATGGCCGCTTCAGAGGCCGCCAAGGTGAGGATCAGGATGAACATCACCTGACCATCAGGACGTCCCCAGCGGCTGCCGGCGATGACAAAAGCGAGGGCTGAGGCGTTCATCATCACCTCAATGCTCATCAGCATGAACAGAATATTGCGCCTGAGCAACAGGCCGCACAGGCCCAAGCTGAAAAGTACGGCAGCGACGATCAGGCCGTGTTCCATGGGTATCGCGGTGACCATCGTTTACTCCTTCTTCTCGTCAGGCCGGCCCAGATGCCAGGCTGCGACCATGGCCGCCAGCAAGAGCATGGAGGCCAGTTCGACGGCCAGCATATAGGGACCAAAGAGCACCACACCGACATCCTGTGTCGACAGCGTAAAGCTGCCCAAAGGATGCTGGCCCTGCAGCAGACCGAGCAGCAGACCGAGCAGCAGCAGGGCGAGCAGGCCCGGACCTAGCCAGTATTTGGGCCGTAGCCAGTCGCGCTCTTGGGTGGAGACGCGGGTGCCGAGATTGAGCATCATCACCACGAAGACGAAGAGCACCATGATCGCGCCAGCGTAGACGATCACTTCCAGGGCACCGGCAAAGGGTGCGCCGACGGTGAAAAAGATCATCGCCACGCTGATCAGCGACAGCACCAGGTAGAGCAGTCCATGCACCGGGTTGGCGGCACTGATCACCCGCAGGGTCGCCAGTATGGCGACGCTCGCGGCACTGTAAAAGGCAAGGCTGGTCATATCCACGATCATCTCCTAAGGCAGCAAGCCCTTCACGTCTACGGGGAGCGCCTGACTTTCACCGCTGCCCTTGGGCTTGCCGGCGATCGCCAGGCCGGCCTGGCGGTAGAAGTTGTACTCATGGTATTTGCCCGGACCGGAGATGAGCAGGTGCTCCTTCTCGTAGACCAGGTTCTGGCGCTTGAACTCGGCCATTTCGAAGTCAGGCGTCAGCTGTATCGCCGTGGTCGGACAGGCTTCCTCGCACATGCCACAGAAGATGCAGCGTGAAAAATTGATACGGAAGAACTCCGGGTACCAGCGTCCGTCCTCGGTCTCCGCCTTCTGCAGGGAGATGCAGCCTACCGGGCAGGCCACCGCGCACAGGTTGCAGGCGACGCAACGTTCCTCGCCGTCCGGGTCACGCGTCAGCACGATACGGCCGCGGTAACGCGGGGGCACATAGATCGCCTGTTCCGGGTACTGGATGGTGTCACGCTTGCGGAAGCTGTGCATGAACACCATCCACATGCTACGCACGTTAGAGAAGATGCCTTTCAAAAGATTCATAGCCTAGCTCTCCTCCTCAAAACGGGCTGCCGTGGCTACGCCACAACACCACGGCGGCTGTCGCCATCAGGTTGACCAGGGTGAGCGGCAGACAGACTTTCCACCCAAAATCCATGATCTGGTCATAGCGGGGTCTCGGCAAGGCACCGCGCACCAGGATGAACAGTGCGATAAAGACAAAGGTTTTCAGGCAAAACCAGAAGATCGGCCAATCCATGAACTGCCCAAAGGGTGACAGCCAGCCGCCGAAGAACAGGGTGGTCATCAGGGCCGAGACCATCACCACACCGACGTATTCACCGACAAAGAACATCCCGAACTTCATGCCGGAGTATTCGGTATGAAAGCCCGCTGCCAGTTCCTGTTCGGCCTCGGGCAGGTCGAAAGGGCTGCGGTGAGCGACGGCGACCCCGGCGATGGCGAAGGTAAAAAAGCCGAGGAACTGCGGCAGGACAAACCACACCTGCTGCTGGCTGAGGACGATTTCGCGCAGGCTGAACGAGCCGGTGATGGCCACCACCCCCATCAGCGACAGGCCCATGAACACTTCGTAGCTGATGGTCTGCGCCGTGGTACGGACACCACCGAGCAGCGCGTACTTGCTGTTGCTCGACCAGCCACCGAGCATGGCGGCGTAGACCGCCAGACCGGCTACCGCAAAGAAAAAGAGCAGACCGACATTCATGTCGATGACGCCCCAACTCGGGGTGATGGGAATAACGGCAAAAGCCAGCAGCAAGGCGCTCATGGCGATGGCCGGGGCCAGCCAGAAGGTGAACTTGTCGACGAAAGGCGGTGTCCAGTCCTCCTTGAAGAACATCTTCACCATGTCGGCGATGACCTGGCCGAGACCAAAAGGTCCGACCCGGTTAGGTCCGTAGCGATCCTGCCAGAGTGCCAGCAGTCGACGCTCGACCCAGGGCAGCAAGGCTGCCACAAGGACCGGCACAAGAAGGATGACGACGGCCTTGAGCACCGCCACCAGCACGCCGATCACATCAGGCGTGCACCAGCCCATGATCTCATTCCAGAGCTTATCCATGCCGGCTTATCTCCCCTTCCCCAGGTCCACGTGGCGACCGGCAGCGACCTTGACCCGTCCTGCTGGCAATCCTATGCAGTCTTTGGCCAGGCTCGTGCTGAGACGCACGGGCAGGCTGAGAAGCTGTCCATCGACGCTGATCTCGAGCATGCTGCCTTCGGCATGACCGCTGTCGGCCGGCAAGGTCACGCAGGCTGCGCCGGCGCGATCGGCGATGACGGGCGAGCGCAGGCTGAGCTCGTCGCTGCCGAAGATCTCGTACAGCGGCACCGTGCGCAAGCCCGCTGCCGGCACCACCGGCGGCACCGGCTTGTAGTCGGCCCGGCGACCGGCGCTGAACAGGCGCACGCCCGGATCACCCTGGCGCAGGCTGCCGTTCTCATCCTTGAATTTGTTCCATGCCTGCGGCGAGTTCCAGCCTGGCGACCAGGCAAAAGGAATAAGGGCTGAAGACTCCTGGGGGCCGACATAGCCTTCCATGGAGAAGGTCAGGGCACTGTCATGATCGACCGGCTGACGCGGTTCATGCACCGAGATATTGGCGCGCATGGCGGTGCGCCCCGAGTAACGGCGGGGCTCACGGGCCACCTTCAACCCAGCGATGCGATAACGTGCATCGGGAGCGGCCTCGACGATGGCGGAGAGGGCCGTACAGGACGCCGCGATTTCGGCGGTGACCTGGTCCAGATGGGTCCACTGCACCTGCCGTCCCTGGCTGACCTGATCGATGGCATGCAGCCAGCGCCAGCTCTCGCGCAGGCAGTCCTGAGGACGGTAGTAGCTGCTGTCGTAAACCTGGAAGTAGCGCTGCGCACGCCCTTCCATGCTGACCACGGTACCATCCGCCTCGGCGAAGCTGGCGGCGGACAAAAGCACGTCGGCTCGTTCGGCGGTGGCCGTCATCTGGTGATCGAGCACGACCAGATGCTGAATCTTGGCGAGCATCGCCGCGACCCGTGCTTCGGGCAGCATGCGGTAGAGATCCGCCTCGAGCACCACCAGGGTGTCGATCTCTCCAGCCAAGCAAAGCTGCTCGAGAGCCTCCACAGCAGCGGCATCGAGCATCGACAGACCGGCACTGTTGACCTCAGGCAGCACCTGCGCCAGCGCCGGCTGACGGCCCTGACGAAGCAGGGCGCAGATGATCTGTTCGCTGGCATCGACCAGCGCGGCGCAGGCCAGGCTGACGCCGGAGATGACCAGCGGCCGTGCTGCCGCCATCAAGTCGGCAGCGATACGCGCAGCCCATGCGCTTTCTTCGGCGCTGAGATCGCTGACCGCCGGGGCCTGCGCGTCGATGGCGTGGGCCACCGCAAAGCCCAGCCGCGCCTGGGCCTCGGGCGTCGCACAATAGACGCTGGCGGCGACGTCGTCGAGCCGGGTGGCCTGCACCATGGTCAGGTGCAGGGGGCTGAGCGCGTGTTGGGCGATGTTCTTCAGCGGCTCGGCATTCCAGGCCGGTACCTTACGGGCAGCGGCCTGCTTGAGGGCTTCGTTTTTGACCGACTGGCGCAAAGCGAGAGCCACCCTGGGCGCCGTCTGGGTCAGATCCTCACCGAGCACGAAGACCGCATCGCAGGCTTCCATATCGGCCAGGGAAGGCAACTGCACCCCTTCGAGGCGCAGGCTGTCGATCGCCTGCCGGTGCAAGTTCAGCTCATCACGGCTGAGGCCCTGGAAGAAGCGCTCGGCACCCACCAGGGTGCGCAGACTGAAGTTGCTCTCCAGGCTGGCACGCGCCGAGCCGAGGCCGGCGATGCGCTGACGCGAGCGCACCCAGCCGCCGACGAGATCAAGAGCGGCGTCGAGGCTGAGCGGACTGCGTTGTCCGCCCTGCAGCCAGGACGGCGCACGCGGCCGGTCGCTGCGATTGACGAAACCATAGCCGAAGCGACCGCGGTCGCAGAGGAAGTAGTGGTTGATGCTACCGTTGTAACGATTCTCGATACGGCGTATCTCGCCATAACGCTCGCCCGGGCTGATGTTGCAGCCGACGGCGCAGCCCTGGCAGATGCTGGGAGCAAACTGCATATCCCATTTACGGGTGTAGTGCTCGCCGTGGGTGCGGTCGGTGAACACACCGGTCGGGCAGACTTCACTGAGGTTGCCGCTGAACTCGCTCTCCAGCACACCTTCGCTGGCCCGCCCGAAGTAGACGTTGTCATGCGCTCCGAAAACACCGAGATCGGTGCCGCCGGCGTAGTCACGGTAGTAGCGCACACAGCGGTAGCAGGCGATGCAGCGATTCATCTCATGACGGATGAACGGGCCCAGGTACTGGTTGTTGTGGGTGCGTTTGTTGAAGCGGTAGCGGCGCAGCGAGTGTCCACTCATGACCGTCATGTCCTGCAGATGGCAGTGGCCGCCTTCGGCGCACACCGGACAGTCATGGGGGTGGTTGGTCATCAGCCACTCGATCACGCTCTGCCGAAAAGCCTTGGCTTCGGCATCCTCGATCGAAATATAGGTTTTGTCGGCGGCGGGCGTCATGCAGGACATGACCAGACGACCGCGCTGGTCATTCTCATCACTGTACTGCTTGACGGCACACTGGCGGCAGGCTCCTACCGAGCCCAAGGCCGGATGCCAGCAGAAATAGGGAACGTCGAGTCCGAGAGACAAACAGGCCTGTAGCAGGTTGTCTGCACCGTCGACTTCATAAGACTTGCCATCGATGTGTATGGTCGCCATCGCCGCTTCTGCACCTTACCCTCTGTCGAGGGCCCTTGACTGATCAGGTTGAACCTGGAGGCTCAAACCGGGGTAATACCTTGTTCAAATCGCTTCGGAAAAAACTTGAGGGCGCTTTGCAGGGGCTCCATCGCTCCTGGGGCATGCGCACAGAAGGTCTTGCCGGGGCCGAGGTTACGGGTCATGCCGCGCAACCATTCGATGTCACCGGCCTGACCCTCACCGGCCAGCAAAGCATCCACCACCTTGCGTACCCAGGGCAGGCCGTCACGGCAAGGCGTGCACCAGCCACAGGATTCACGGGCCATGAACATCATCAGGTTGCTGAGCACCTTGAGCATGTCCTGCTGGTCATCGACCACCATGATGAGACCGGTGCCCATGCGACTGCCCGCTTTGGCGATGGTGTCATAGTCCATCGCCAGATCGAGATGTTCCGGCAACAAAAAGTCGGTCGAGGCGCCACCGGGGAGCCAGGCTTGCAGACTCAGCCCCTCCTGCATGCCCCCCGCGTGCGTCTCCAGCAGCTCACGCGCCGTGGTGCCGATGGGCAGTTCCCACAAGCCGGTGCGTTGCGCGCGTCCCGAGACACCATAGAGTTTGCTGCCGGCATCGCTGCTGCGACCCTGCGAAAGCGAGCGGAACCAGTCGGCACCATGCAGGATGATGCCCGGCACATTGACCAGGGTCTCGACATTATTGACGATGGTCGGCCGTCCCCAGGCGCCGGCCTGCTGCGGAAAGGGCGGCTTGGTGCGCGGATTGGCGCGTCGCCCTTCAAGACAGTTGATCAGCGCGGTTTCCTCGCCACAGATGTAACGGCCGGCGCCTTCGTGAACGTAGAGCTGGAAGCTGAAATCGCTGCCGAGGATGCGTTCGCCCAGGTAGTTGGCCGCCCGGGCCTGGGCGATGGCGGCGTTGAGCCGCTCAGCGGCGAGCAGGTACTCACCGCGCAGAAAAATATAACCGACCTGGGCACCTATGGCGTAGGCGGTCACGACCATGGCCTCAACCAGTTGGAAGGGCAGCTCTTCCATCAGCATGCGGTCTTTGAATGTCCCTGGCTCCATCTCGTCTGCGTTGCAGATCAGATATTTGCGACCAGAGTCGGCGCCCATGGGGATGAGCGACCACTTGACCCCGGTCGGAAAACCGGCGCCACCGCGACCGCGCAGATTGGCGTTCTTGACCGTCGCCTGGAGGTCTTGCGGCGCCAGATCCAGGCTTTTGCGCAAAGCCTGGAAACCGTCCAGCGACTCGTAGGTGGCCAGATCAAGGACGGCACCGCCATGGGCGTTGTAGCGCCAGGTCAAAGGGTGGGTTTCGCGGCGCACCTGCAGACCGGCATTGATCAGCGAACTCATAGATATTGCTCCAGAATGGCCTCGACGCCCTCAGGAGTGACCTTGTAGTGGGTGTCCTCATCGATGAGCAACACCGGCGCCCGGTCACATGCCCCCAGGCAGACCACCGGCAACAGCGTAAAGCGATCATCGGCGGTGGTCTGTCCAGGTTTGATGCCCAGCAATTCCTGCATACGCGCATAAACCTGCTCGTAGCCCAGCAGATGACAGCCGATGCTGTCACAGACCAGGATCACATGGCGCCCGACGGGCTGCCGGTAGATGCGATTGTAGAAAGTCGCCACACCGTCCACTTCGGCGGCAGCGATGCCGAGGATGCGACCTATGGCAGCGATCGCCGCGTCGCTGACCCAGCGCCGGCTTTTCTGGACAATTTTGAGCGCATCGATGGTCGCGGCACGGGCATCCTCGTAGTGATGCATAGCCTGCTCGATGGCTCGCCTTTCTTCGTCACTGAAAACGAAGGCCTCGCCACGGTCGGTGACGATCATCTTGGATTGGGGGTTATCGGTCGACATCTGCCATCACAAAGTCAATGCTAGCCAAATAGGCGATAAGATCCGGGACCATGGAGCCGCGAATCACCGAGGGTATCTGCTGCAAGTGCGCGAAACTGGGCGTGCGTATGCGCGTCCGGTAACTCATGGTGCTGCGATCGGAGGTCAGGTAGTAGCTGTTGATGCCCTTCGTCGCTTCGATCATCTGACTGGTCTCGCCGGCCGGCATGACCGGCCCCCAGGACACCGCCAGGAAGTGGGTGATCAAGGTCTCGATGTCCTTGAGGGTGCGCTCCTTGGGTGGCGGCACCGCCAGCGGGTGGTCGGCCTTGTACGGACCTTCCGGCATATTTTCCAGGCACTGCTTGATGATACGCACACTCTGGCGCATCTCCTCAAGGCGGACCGTGGCACGATCATAGGCGTCGCCATTGTGCGCCAGGGGCACTTCGAAATCGAAGTTTTCATAACCGGAGTAAGGACGTGCCTTGCGCAGGTCGAAGTTGACCCCGGTCGCGCGCAGACCCGGTCCGGTCACCCCCCAGGCCAGGGCCTGCTGCTTGTCATACTGCGCGACATGGCGGGTACGGCCGATCAGGATGGAGTTGCGCAAAGCCGCCTTCTCGTACTCGTCGAGGCGCTTCGGCATCCACTCGACGAACTCGCGCACCAGCTTGTCCCAGCCGCGCGGCAGATCATGCGCCACACCACCGATACGATACCAGGCCGGATGCATGCGGAAGCCGGTGATGGCCTCGATGATGTCGTAGGCCTTCATGCGGTCGGTGAACATGAAAAAGATCGGCGTCATCCCGCCGACGTCCTGGATATAGGTGCCGAGGAAGAGCAGATGCGAGGTAATGCGGAAGAGCTCGGCCAGCATCACCCGGATCACCTTGACCCGCTCAGGCACGCAGATACCGGCGAGTTTTTCCACCGCCAGCACATAGGGCAGGTTGTTCATCACCCCGCCCAGATAGTCGATGCGATCGGTGTAGGGAATAAAGCTATGCCAGGTCTGCCGCTCCCCCATCTTCTCGGCACCACGATGGTGGTAGCCGATGTCCGGCACACAGTCGACGATCTCTTCGCCATCGAGTTGGAGGACAATACGGAAAGCGCCGTGCGCCGAGGGGTGGTTGGGGCCGAGGTTGAGGAACATGTAGTCCTCACCGTCCGCCGACTTCTCCATGCCCCACTCTTCCGGCTTGAACAGCAAGGCCTCCTGCTCGAGATCCTGACGAGCCGCCGTGAGCATGAAGGGATCGAACTCGGTCGCCCGCGCCGGATGATCCTTGCGCAGGGGATGGCCCTGCCAGGTCGACGGCATGAGCAGCCGGCGCAGACGCCGGCGGCCCTCGAACTCGATACCGAACATATCCCAGACTTCACGTTCGTACCAGTCGGCGTTCGGCCAGACGGCCATCACCGAAGGCAGGCGCAGATCGTTCTCGGCCAGCGCCACCTTGATGCGCACATCGCTGTTACGGTCGATCGACAGCAGATGATAAAACACCGTGTAAGCTGCCGCCGGCAAACCCTCGCGGTGCTGGCGCAGGCGCTCATCGATGGCCGACAGATCATAGAGCATGCTGTAGGGACCCGGCAGGCTGGCCAGGTGGCGCATGACCTCGAGCAGGCTCTCGCGCGCCACCCACAGGGTCGGCACTTGATCCACGGTCGACTGAAAGAGCAGCGACTCCGCGCCAAAGCGATCGCTCAGCTCACGAACCACGGCATGCTCGTGACCCGCCAGTTTTTCTCCCACCACGATGTCATCTGCCATCGAACTTTTATCCCCGTTATCCGATTGCAATGCTCAGATCTGATCTGGCGTGCGTAAATGCGTCACCGCGATGCGTTCGGCCTGCTTGCGATCACGCTCGGCCTGCATCTCGGCGCGATAGACCCCCTGCTCTCCCACCACCCAGGACAAAGGCCGGCGCTCCTTGCCTATGGACTCCTGCAGCAGCATCAGCGCTTGCAGAAAGGCTTCGGGGCGGGGTGGACAGCCGGGGATATAGACATCGACAGGCAGAAATTTGTCGACACCCTGGACCACAGAATAAATGTCGTACATGCCGCCCGAGTTGGCACAGGCGCCCATGCAGATCACCCACTTGGGCTCCAGCATCTGCTCGTAGAGGCGCTGAACCACCGGCGCCATCTTGAGAAAACAGGTGCCCGCCACCACCATGACATCCGCCTGACGCGGTGAAGCGCGGATGACCTCCGAGCCAAAGCGGGCGATGTCATGCGGCGAGGTAAAAGCCGTCGCCATCTCGACGTAGCAGCAGGACAGACCGAAGTTGTAAGGCCACAGCGAGTTGGCGCGCCCCCAGTTGATGGCGCCATGCAGCATGTCCTCGAGTTTGCCCATGAGGATGTTGCGGTGCACCTGGCCATCCATGGGATCGACGCTCTGCTGATCCTGCATGGGGTAGCGCTGGTCCGGAGTTTTCTGATTGACGCGTGTCAGGGTGTATTTCATGGCAGCGCCTCACTCCGGAGAAGATTCATGATGCAGGATATGACGCTTGCGTTGTGCCGGCGCCCAGTCGAGAGCCCCAACGCGCCATATATAAACCAGGCCGAGCAGCAGCACGACGACGAAGGTGAGCGCCTCAGCATAACCTGCCCAGCCGGTTTCGCGTACCGAAGAAGCCCAGGCGTAGAGAAATAAAGCTTCAACATCGAAAATGACGAACATCATCGCCACCAGATAAAACTTGGCCGAGAAGCGGATCTGGGCACCGCCTTGCGACACCACACCGGACTCGAAAGGCTCTTCCTTGGCGCGACCCCAGGCGCGTCCACCGAGCAAAGGTGGCAGGATCAGCATGATGGCGCAGATGGCGAATACACCGACGATATAGACAGCGAATGACCAGTGTTCTGCGAGCGCGGTTACGGCAGGCGACATACGCGAGCTCCTTCGATTGAACAGGCGATCACTCCAAGACAGAGCGACGTGCACCTAAATTGATCGCTGGAAATGATAAGATAGGCACCGTAGCCTGTAAAATTATTTGTGATTTCAGCGGATGATTTTCTTGATCCAGGACAGTTCCCGTCCAAGCAGCATGAGACTTTGGACGCACATCATCCCTGAACCCTGAAGACCAGGACCCACCATACCCATCATGAACAGTGTACCCGCAAAAGCTGAAGAAGCCACACCCGAGCGACAAAGAGCCGCGCGCAGCAGCACCTATGTCAGTGTTGTCGCCAATGCCCTGCTCGCCACCCTGCAGGTGCTGACCGGTCTGCTCAGTCATTCGCAAGGCCTGATCGCCGATGGCCTGCACTCGCTGGCCGATCTGCTCTCCGACGCGGTGGTCCTGCTCGCCAATCAGCACAGCCATAAAGCCGCTGATGACGACCATCCCTACGGTCACCACCGTTTTGAAAATGCCGCTTCACTGCTGCTCGGCCTGCTGCTGTGCGCGGTCGGGGCCCATATGCTGTGGAGCGCCTTCGACCGTCTCGACAGCGGCCAGGCGCCGGCAGCCATTGCCGCACCAGCGCTGTGGGTGGCCCTGCTCGGGCTGGTCAGCAAGGAACTGCTGTTTCGCTACCTCCTCGGCGTCGCCCACCGGGTACGCTCCTCACTGCTGGCGGCGAATGCCTGGCACGCCCGCTCCGACGCCCTGTCGTCGCTGGTGGTCAGCATCGGCGTTGCCGGCAATCTTCTCGGCTATCGCATGGCCGACGGCGTTGCCGCCCTGCTGGTCGGCATCATGGTGCTGCGCATGGGCCTGCACTACGCCTGGGAAGCCCTGAACGATCTCATGGACCGCTCCGCCTCCCAGGAAGAAGCCGCGGCCATCGCCGCCACCTTGCGCAGCACGCCTGGCGTTCTCGGCCTGCATAATCTGCGCACGCGCAAGGTCGGCGACCTGCTCATGGTCGACGTGCACCTGGAAGTCGATGGCCAGCTCAGCGTGTTTGCCGGCCACGCCATCTCCGAAAACGCCCAGGAGCGCGTCCTCGCGCATCATCACGTCGCCGACGTCATGACCCATATCGACCCGGTCACCGGGACGTTGCCGGAGCCCTGAGTCAACGGCCCAGCAAACTGCGCGCGACCACTTCTTTCATGATCTCGTTGGTACCGCCGTATATGCGCTGCACACGCGCATCGACGAAGGCACGCGCCACCGCGTACTCGGTCATGTAGCCGTAGCCACCATACAACTGCAGGCAGGCGTCAGCGACACGGCTTTGCAGATCGGTGGCACTCATCTTGATCATCGCCGCCGTCGGCACGTCGAGTTCGGCGCGCATGTAGCGATCGACACAGCTGTCGAGGAAGGCCCGGTTGCAGGCGATCTCGGTGGCGCACTGGGCAATCACGAAGCGGGTGTTCTGCATCTGCCCTATCGCCTGGCCAAACGCCTTGCGCTCGCTGACGTAGCGCAGGGTCTCCTGCAGCACCCCTTCGGCGGCAGCGACCGCGGTGACGGCGATCGCCAGCCGCTCACGCGGCAGCTCCTGCATCAGGTAGGCAAAGCCGCGGCCTTCTTCGCCGAGCAGGCAATCCAGCGGCACCTTGACCTGATCAAAAAACAGCTCGGAGGTGTCTTGTGCGTGCAGACCCAGCTTCTCGAGCTTGCGGCCGCGCGAGAAACCCGCCAGCTGGGTGTCCACGAGCAGCAAGGAGATCCCCTTGGCACCCGCCTGCGGATCGGTTTTGGCCGCGACGATCACCAGGCCGGCATGCTGGCCATTGGTGATAAAAGTCTTGGAGCCGTTGAGCAGGTAATGGTCACCCTGACGCAAGGCCGTGGTGCGCATCGCCTGCAGATCGGAGCCGGCGCCGGGCTCGGTCATGGCGATGGCAGCGACACAGGCCCCCGAGGCCAGTTGCGGCAGCCAGCGCGCTTGCTGCTGGGCATTGCCTATATGCTGGATGTAAGGCGCGCAGATGTCCGAGTGGACAGACAGGCCGGTGGCCACCGAGCCCAGGCCCAGACGGGCCGCTTCTTCAAGAACCACGGCCGAATAGGGGAAAGGCACGCCGGCGCCACCGTGCTCCTCGGCCTGATCGACACATAACAGGCCCTGCTCGCCCATCAGACTCCATATTTCCCGAGGCATCCACGAGTTTTTTTCCCATTCCGGGTAGTGCGGCAGCAATTCCTGGGTAAAAAAACGTTTAACATTGTCGCGAAACAAATTCAGTTCTTGGCTATCGACGCTCATATCACTATGCTCAAGGAAGGTAAGGATGTCGCAGCCAGGATGCGCAGCGACGCCAGAAGGGAATTGTAAGGCAGATCGCTGGCCGTATGCCACGCCGGGACTGTCCTGAGGCGAGGTCCTGATGCCGATGCTCAATCTTATGATAGACGTCGATCGTGAGTTGGCTTTCAGCGCCGATCGTGTCTGGGAGATTTTGCGCGATTTTGCCCGTCTCGATGCCCTGATGCCTGCCATCAGCCACCTGCACCTGCGCCGTCATCAGGATGGACTGCTCCGTGAAGCTCTCTGCCATGGCCGACCCCTGCTGCATCAGCTGCTGGTGCGTGACGACGATGAACGGCGCCTGTGCTACCAGATCCTGCATGCCCATGGCATCGGTCCTGATGATGGCGCGGTGGTCTGCATGGTCACCCGCAGCACCTGCAAGAACGGCCATTGCCTGCTCTCCTGGAGTTTGCGCCTGCGCAAACTGCCGAGCTGGTTACCGGCCGGCAGTGAGGAGGTCTTCAACCGCCACGCTCGTGCGGTCATCGAAGAAAACATCGACCACCTGTGTCATAGTCTGCACCGCGGAGGCAGCACAGCCGAGGCCGGAGAAGAGCATGGATCGTGTCATCATCAATGAAGTAGGCCTGCGCGACGGACTGCAGAACCAGCCGCGCCTGCTGGGCACCACCGACAAACTGCAGCTGGCCCGGGCCCTGCAGGTTGCCGGCCTGCATCACCTTGAGCTGACCAGCTTCGTCAGCCCGCGCGCGGTGCCACAGATGGTCGACGCTGATGCGTTCAGCCAAGCGATGTTCGCCGCCGGCGCTCCGGCACAGGACTACGCTGCCCTGGTGCCCAATCTGCGCGGCTACGAACGCGCCCGGCAACACCCTTACCGCGAGCTGTCGGCGGTCGTCGCCAGCACGGACAGCTTCAATCGCCGCAACATCAACAAAGACCTCGAGTCGGCCCTGCAGGGGGTGCTCGCGCTCATCGAGCGCGCACACGTGGATGGCCTGCGCCTGCGTGTCCACCTGTCCGGGGCCATGGGCTGTCCCTACGACGGCCCGCAGCCGGTGCGGCATATCCTGGCACTGTCTGAGCGCCTGCTAGGCGCCGGTGCCGACGAGCTGGTGATCTCCGACACCATAGGTGCGGGCCACCCACGCCTGGCCCGCGCCCTGCTGCTGCCCTTGCTGGAAAGCTTTCCGGCGGATCGACTGGGTCTGCATCTGCACGACACCCGCGGTCTCGCCCTGCCCATCGCCCTGGCCGGGCTGGAACTGGGCCTACGCCGGTTTGATGCCAGCGTTGGCGGCCTCGGCGGCTGCCCCTATGCCCCCGGCGCCACCGGCAATGTCGCCACGGAGAGCTTGGTCTATCTATGTGAGCGTGAAGGACTGCACACCGGCGTCGATCTCGAAGCCCTGCAGGAAGGCATCGTGGTGGCCGGTCAGCTCACCGGACAGGAGCTCGGAGCCCCGGTGTTCCGCTGGATGCGCAGTCGTACACAGAGCTGCAACTGACTGGCGAAGCGCCCCTTGGTGGACTATCTTGAAGCTGTAAGCCTCTTGGTGAACGACCCTAAAGGAGCTGTCATCATGTTACCGCACACCGTTACGCTGACCCACCTCGACGCCAAAGCCATCCATCAGCAGATCGAACAACTGCAAAAAATGCACGACGAGCTGATGCCGGATGACAGCATCGAGGCACAGACCCTCAAAGACACCCTCAAGCTCATGCATGTCATCGAAGAGGGCCTGCGCACCCAGGCACGCAGCATGCATGGCGCACATGGCTGATCGATCCTGGCGCATCACCCGTCACCACGCTCCAACGTGGTGCAGGCCCGCCCCTCTCCAGCGTACTGGATGAGCTGCTCAAAGGGCGCTGCCACGCCGTTCAAGGGGCGCTGACCCAGACTGGCATGATTCATGCTGATACCTCCTGGTCGTCTTCATGACAGGTCAAGGAGCGTCCATGACTGCATCGCCATCGCTGCTGCCCTACGACGAGATGTTTTCGGGGCCTGGCCGCATACGCGCCACCTATCGCCGCTTTGCCGACTGGCTGCATGCCCATGATGAGAGCGAGCTGCAGGCCCGCAGAGCCGAAGCGGCGCAGCTTTTTCACCGCGTCGGCATCACCTTCTCGGTCTACGGAGAGCCGCAAGGCCGGGAAAGGTTGATCCCCTTCGACACGATCCCGCGCATCCTGCCAGGATCAGAATGGCTCGCCCTGCAGGCCGGTCTGGTCCAGCGCGTCAAGGCCCTGAATGCCTTTTTGCACGACATCTACCATGACCAGGAGATCATCAAGGCCGGCATCATACCTGGCGAACTCATCCTCCAGCACGCCAGTTACCAGTCCTGCATGCGCGGCCTGGAACTGCCCCATCAAGTCTATGCGCACATCGCCGGGATCGACCTCGTGCGCCATGCCGATGGCCGTTACTACGTTCTCGAAGACAATCTGCGCACCCCCTCCGGGGTGTCTTATATGCTTGAAAACCGCAAGATGATGATGCGTCTGTTCCCTGAGCTGTTCACCCAGCAGACCATCGCGCCCGTACACCATTACCCAGACCTGCTGCATCAGGTGCTCTGTGAGGCAGCACCCTCGTCGAGCGCCGCACCGACGGTGGTCATCCTCACCCCGGGTCGTTACAACTCGGCCTATTTCGAGCATGCTTTCCTGGCCCAGCAGATGGGTGTCGAACTGGTCGAAGGCCGTGATCTCGTCGTGCATGATGACAAGGTCTGGATGCGCACCACGCACGGGCTGGAACGCGTCCATGTCATCTACCGCCGTATCGATGACGACTATCTCGATCCTTTGTGCATGCGCCGCGACTCGCTGCTCGGCACCCCCGGCCTCATGAGCGCCTACCAGCGCGGCCAGGTGGCCATCATCAATGCCCCGGGCAGCGGGGTTGCCGATGACAAGGCCGTCTACCCCTATGTACCCCAGATGATCCGCTTTTATCTCGGTGAAGATGCACTGCTGGCCAACGTCCCCACCTACAGCGCTCGTCGGCCGGCAGACCTGGCCTATACGCTCGAACACCTGAGCGAGCTGGTGGTCAAGCAGTGCCATGGCTCAGGCGGTTATGGCATGCTGATCGGTCCTCGCGCCAGCGCCAAGGAGCTGGCACAGTTCCGGCAGAAGCTGGTCGCCCATCCTGAGCAGTACATCGCCCAGCCCACCCTGGCGCTGTCGACCTGCCCCACCTTTGTCGATCAAGGCATCGCCCCCCGCCACATCGACCTGCGCCCCTTCGTGCTCAGCGGCAAAGAGGTGCGTATCGTCCCTGGCGGCCTCACCCGGGTTGCCCTCCAGGAAGGCTCGCTGGTGGTCAACTCGTCACAAGGTGGCGGTACCAAGGACACCTGGGTGGTCGATCATGAAGGAGTATCCACGTCATGCTAAGCCGTACCGCTGATGCTATCTACTGGATGTCACGACAGATAGAACGTGCCGAAAACCTGGCTCGCCTGCTCGATGTTCTCCAGCAGATGTCGCTGCTGCCGGGCATGCTCAGTAGCGCGACCCTGCGCTCGCCGCTGCGTCTCAGTGGCAGCGAAGACGACTATGCGGCGACCGGTCAGGCCCTGGAAATCCGATCGCTGATGCGCTTTTGTACCCTGGATGCACGTCATCCAGCGAGCATCTTCTGCAATCTGCGCGCCGCTCGCGATAACGCCCTGTGTGTGCGCGGCAACATCACCACGGAGATGTGGGAAACCATCAATGCCACCTGGCTGGAACTGCGCGATATGAAAAGCGAGTCCCAGTCACTACAGGGTTACCGGCCCTTTCTCGAATGGGTTAAAGAGCGTTCCCACCTGTTTCGCGGGGTGACCTTTGCGACGGTTCGGCGCAATGACACCTTTCATTTTTGCCGTCTGGGCACCTGGCTGGAGCGCGCCGACAACACCTTGCGCATTCTCCTCGTGCATACCGCGGCCAACACCGACAGCGCCTCGAACTGGGAGATTCTCCTGCACTCGCTGTCGGCCCAGGAAAACTATCGCCAGCGTTATGGCAACACCATAGGCATGCAGCAGGTCATGGCCTTGCTGCTGCTCGACGCTGAATTTCCCCGTTCCTTGCTGGCCTGCTGCGCCGGGATCGAGGTCGCTCTCGCCGCCATCCAGGGCGACAATGGCTATCCGCCACGGCGCCTCTGTGCGGAGATGCTGGCAGCACTGCGTTTCACCCGCATCGAACAGGAGCTGACGGCCGGCGTCGCGCCCATGCTGAGCGCTTACCTGCAGCGCCTCACCACACTCGGACAGAGTATCCAAAACGCTTACATGGGGGTGGCGGCATGACTTATTGCGTAGGGGTCTGCACCGAGGAGGGCCTGGTCATGGTCTCCGACTCACGCACCCATGCCGGCGTCGACTACATCGCCAGCTTCCGCAAGATGTGCACCTGGACGGCCGCCGATCGGGTC
Source organism: Pseudomonadota bacterium (assembly GCA_021804565.1). Classification (GTDB taxonomy): domain Bacteria; phylum Pseudomonadota; class Gammaproteobacteria; order Pseudomonadales; family Moraxellaceae; genus JAJZHK01. The sequence goes on from JAJZHK010000009.1 coordinate 32,289, forward strand.
ATCTGTCTGCTCAGCGCCGGTAATCTTGGCACCAGCCAGAGCGTGGTCAACCTGCTCCAGCAGCGTCAGGATGAAGGCGTCCTTGCCGTCAGCTCGATGTTCGATCTCGCCGCCCTGCTGGGCTCGACGCTGCGCGAAGTGAGCCTGCGCGATGAGCAGGTGGCGCAGCAGAACCCACACGTCGACTTCAGCTGTTCTTTCCTGCTGGGCGGACAAATCGCCGGTGGCGACATGCGCCTTTACAACATTTATCCGCAGGGAAATTTCATCGAATCGACACCGGAAACCCCCTATCTGCAGATCGGCGAGTCCAAGTACGGCAAGCCCATCCTCGATCGCGTCATCCGTTACGATATTCCGCTCATGCAGGCCGCCAAGTGCGTGCTCGTCTCCTTCGACTCCACCCTGCGTTCGAATTTGTCGGTCGGCATGCCCCTCGATCTCTTGCTCTATCGCCGTGACAGCCTGAAGGTGGGTTTGCAAGCACGCCTCGATGAAGGCGACCTCTATCTCAGCCATCTGCGCCAAAGCTGGTCCTCCGGCCTGCGTCAGCTGTTCATGACCATTCCGGATCCACCCTGGAGCATCTAGCCGACAAGCTCAGGCTGGTAGCGCCAGAGCTGGCAGCGGACCTCCCCGGCTTTGAGCTGGCGGTAGGGCTGCCAGCAGGACGCAGCGCTGGCCAGCTCGAGCTCCTCGGGCGCTTCCAGATAGACCCAGGCCCCCGGGCGCAGCCACCCACCCTGATCAAGGGCGGCCAGGGCGGCTTGCCAAAGTCCTGCCGCGAAGGGTGGATCGAGAAAGACCAGATCGAAGGGCTGGGCCGTGCCTTGCAACCAGCTGATGGCGTCGGCCTGCTCGATACGGCAGCTGCTCCCGGCACCCAGCCGTTCGGCCTCGAGACGCAGTTGCTGCACCGTGATGCCATCCTTCTCGAGCAGAACCGCCTGCACAGCACCGCGCGAGAGAGCTTCAAAGCCCAGGGCTCCCGAACCGGCAAACAGATCGAGGACACACGCTCCGCTGAGCTCGCCCTGCAGCCAGTTGAACAGGGTCTCGCGGACACGATGCGGCGTCGGGCGCAGACCGGGTCTGTCGACGACGCGCAGCAGCCGACCGCGCCAGCGCCCGGCGATCAGCTTGACCTGACCGCGACCACCATGCCGCGACTCAGGGCTGGGTCGGGCGCGTGTCATGGCCTACGGTCACGGTAAGCAGCCGCTGCGGATCGATGTGCTGCTCAAAAGCCCGACGGATGTCGTCGGCGCTGATCCTGGCGACACGTTGCGGGTAGCTCTCGAGATAGTCATAGGGCAAACCATAGAAAGCGATCACGCCAAGGCCGCCGAGGATGCTGTAGTTGCTGGCCAGGCTCAAAGGATAGCCGCCGATGACATGGTCCTTGGTCTCCTGCAGCTCACTGGCACTTGGACCCTGCTCGAGAAACTGCTTGAGCAGGGCACGCGTCACATCGAGGGCCGCCTGGGTCTGGTCATTGCGCGTCTGCATGGAGATCATGAACGGGCCCTGCACCTGCATGGGCAAGAAATAGCTGTCAACACTATAGGACAGACCGCGTTTGACCCGTATCTCGCGGGTCAGCAAGGAGCTGAAACCACCACCACCGAGGATGTTATTGCCGAGACGCAAGGCTTCGTACTGCGCATCCTGACGACTGACGCCGACGCTACCGAGGAGGATATGGGTCTGCTCGGAGGGGAAGTCGATGTGCACACGGGTCGCCTTCGGCAAGGCCGCCACCACCGGCAGAGGCGGTGCTGCCGGGCCCTGCGGCAGGCGCGCGGAAAGCTGCTCGCTGATGGCCCGCGCCTTGTCCTCGCTGATATCGCCGACCATGGCAATGACGGCGTTGGCGGCGGTGTACTCATGCTTGAAGAAAGCTTGCAGGTCAGCCGGTCGCAAGGCATTCAGGCTGGCCACCGTGCCTTGGGCCGGAGAGGCGTAGGGGTGACCTGGATAGAGGTGCGCATAAAAACTCAGGCTCGCCTGGACCGCCGGCGATTGCTCCTGCTGCTTGAGCCCGACCAGCTGCTGATCGTGGACACGTGCATAGTCGGCGGCGCGAAAGGCCGGCTGGCTGATGACATCAATGAACTCCGCGAGCGCAGCGTCAAGATAACGTGGGTCACTCAAGGTGCGCAGATCGACCACCGCCATGTCGCGCGCCGATGAGCTGCTGTACTGCGCCCCCAGGCTTTCAAAGTCACGGGCAATCTGATCCGCGCTCTTGTCGCGACTGCCCTCGAAGAGCATCAGCGAGGTGGTCGACGCCAAACCAGGTTTGTCGCCATCGCGCGCCGAACCGGCATTGAAAATCAGCCGCAGGTCGAGCATCGGTACGTCGGTGGCATGGACAAAGATCACCTTGCTGCCCTGCCGGGTTTGCCAGTGGCGCACATCGAAAGGCCGTGAGGGCGGCTGCACACTCAGGCTGCTCAGGCTATGCAGATGACCGAGCGAGGTGATCGGCCCGGGGGTGACGAACTGCTCGCCGCCGGCACAAGCCAGCCTGACCACCAAGACCGCGAGGATGAGACGGAGACGCTTCATCAATGAGCTCCCTCGATATTGGCCACACTCATTTCGGCGGGCACCAGATAGCGGCGCGCCACATCCTGAACCTGCTGCGGGGTGACCGCCTGCAGATGGCGGGTGTACTCGTCACTGTCCTTCCAGGACAGGCCGAGCGCGAGGAAATGCACCAGCTCGCCGGCGATCGCACCGACCGAATCATGGCTGTAGACCTCCCCGGCCACCAACTGCGCCTGCACGCGCTGGAGCTCGGCCTGACTGGGCGGCGTCTGCTGTATTTTTTCGATTTCCGTCTGTAGCGCCTGGCGCACGTCGGCCAGCGTGTGACCGGCGGCAGGCACCGCGTCGATCTCGAACAGGGTATCGCCACGCGCCAGCGCGTCGTAGCCGACATTGATCGCAGCGGCAACCTGCTGGCGTCGCACCAGGTCCTGCTCCAGGCGGGAGCTGTCCCCTTCATCGAGGATACCGGCCAGCATGGTCAGGGCGTAGACATCCTCAGCGTGGCTCACCGTCAGCAGCCCTGGCACAGTGTATGCCCGCATCAGGCTTGGCACCTTGACCTTGGGAAGACTCATCTTCAGCTCACGCAAACCCGGCACCTCCGCTTCACGCGGGACGATGTGCGCCGGCACGCTGTGCGCGGGCACCGCATCGAAGTAGTGGTGTACAGCCGCCATGGCAGCCGCAGACTGCACGTCGCCGACGATGACCAGCACGGCATTGTTGGGGGCGTACCAGCGGTGGTACCAGTCGCGCGCGTCCGCAGCGGTCAAGCCCTGGATGTCCGGCATCCAGCCTATGGTCGGCCGCCGGTAAGGCGAGGACATATGGGCCACCGCCGCAAAGTGCTCACTGGCCAGGGCCATGGGCTGATCATCGATACGCCAGCGCCGCTCCTCCATGACGACGCGATGCTCCTGGACAAAGTCCGCGTCGCTGATCTGCAAATGCTGCATACGATCCGCCTCCAGCTCAAGAGCCAAAGGCAGCCGGTCGGCGGCGTACATCTGGTAGTAGGCGGTGTAGTCGTCGGTGGTGAAGGCATTGTCTTCGCCACCGAAGTGCGCCACGATGCGCGAAAATTCTTCGCTCGGCACCTGCTCGGTGCCCTTGAACATCAAGTGCTCGAGCATGTGCGCCAGGCCGGTCTTGCCGTCTTTTTCATCGACGGCGCCGACCTTGTAGGCGACCTCGACGACGATGACCGGCGCTCGATGGTCTTCACGGATGACCACCTGCAGGCCATTGGCCAGCGTCGCTTCGGTGGTGATGCCAGCCTGGGCGACCAGCGGGGCTAAACCTAAAAAAGCACTCAGCAGCAGATGAATCTTTCTTATCATGGGACTTATGGGCCATTCGAACAGAGTGGTAGCATAGCGCATCAGTCTCGGAGGTGGCAGTTGCAACTCCGTGAATTATTGTGACCTCTGCCGCCTCTCGAATCGATCAGGCGCAGCCATGCAAAGACAGGCCGTCTCGATGAGTGAAGAAAAAAAAGATCCGGAAGAAGCAGGAAAAAGGTGGGGACTGCGCCTCAAATCCTGGCTGGGCGCTCAGGAGGAGGCCGCGCCGGACGTCGCCGACGCGCCAGCGACCGCCAGCGACGCCACAGAACCTGCCGGCAGCGGCGGCTTTCTCGAACGCATGCGCAGTGGCCTCAGCCGCACCCGTCAGTCTTTGGGCGCCGGCCTGGCCAATGTCCTGATCGGTGGCAAGGAAATCGACGATGAGCTGCTCGAAGACATCGAGACCCAGCTGATCGCCGCCGATATCGGTATCGAAGCCAGCAGCAAGGTCCTCGCCGCCCTGACCGAACGGGTGTCGCGCCAGGAACTCACCCATGCCGGGGCGCTGATGAAGGCCCTGCGCGAGGAATTGTGCAGCCTGCTCGAGCCCAGCGTCGCGCCTTTGCAGATCGACACCCGTTGCCGCCCTTTCGTGATCCTGGTGGTCGGGGTGAACGGCGTCGGTAAAACCACCACCATCGGCAAACTGGCCAAGTTCCTGCAAAAACAGGGGCTGTCGGTGATGCTCGCCGCAGGTGACACCTTCCGTGCTGCCGCCGTCGAACAACTGGTCAGCTGGGGACAGCGCAATGATGTGCCGGTCATCGCCCAGGGCAGTGGTGCCGACAGCGCCGCGGTCATCTTTGACGCCCTGCAAAGTGCGCGTGCACGCGGCATCGACGTGCTACTTGCCGACACCGCCGGCCGCCTCAACAACAAAAGCCATCTCATGGAAGAGTTGCGCAAAGTGGTGCGTGTCCTGCAGAAGATCGATCCGCAGGCACCGCACGAGACGCTCATGGTCGTCGATGCCAGCACCGGCCAGAATGCCTTGCAGCAGGCGCGCGACTTCCACCAGGCGGTGCCTCTGAGCGGCCTCGCCGTGACCAAGCTGGACGGTACCGCCAAAGGCGGCGTCATTTTCAGCCTCGCTGCACAGCTTCCTGTCCCCCTGCGGTTTATCGGTGTTGGTGAGAAAATCGACGATCTGCGCCCCTTCAAGGCGCGTGACTTCGTCCAGGCCCTGCTCACGGAGGAGGATTGACCATGCTCGGTTTCCAGAACGTCGGCAAATGCTATCCCAATGGCTATGCCGCCTTGAAAAATGTCAGCTTCACCCTGGGCAAGGGCGAGATGGCCTTCCTGACCGGCCACTCCGGTGCCGGCAAGTCCACCCTGCTGCGCCTGATCATGCTCATCGAACGCGCCAGCGAAGGCCGGATCAGCTTCGACGAACAGGACTATGCGCGCCTGCGCAGCCGCAGCATCGCGCATCTGCGCCGGCGCATCGGTATGGTCTATCAAGACCATAACCTGCTCGCTGACCGCAATGTCTTCGACAATGTCGCCATGCCGCTGGTCATCGCCGGACTCCCGCTACGCGAGATCAAGCACCGCGTCCAGGCCTCGCTGGACTGGATGGGTCTGGCCAGCAAGTCGCATATGCTGCCGATCACGCTATCCGGGGGCGAGCAGCAGCGGGTCGGCATCGCCCGCGCCGTCGTCCACAGGCCGCAACTGCTGCTCGCTGATGAACCCACCGGCAACCTCGATGCCGATCTGGCGACCGAGATCATGGATCTCTTCCATGCCCTCAGCCAGGCCGGCATGTCGGTGCTGGTCGCCACGCACGATCTGCATCTGACCAGCCGCTACGAACATCGCATCCTGCATCTGAAACAGGGCCAACTGCAAGGAGAGTCTTGATGAAATCCGGTGTGCGCCTGTCACGCGCCAGTATCGCATCGCGACTGCTGCACTGGCGACAGCATCATCAAACGCAGGCTCGCGAAAGCCTGTCGCGCCTGTGGTCGACCCCCTGGTCGAGCGCCCTGACCATCCTCGTCATCGCCCTCGCCCTGGCCTTGCCCGCCCTGCTGCTCAGCCTGCTGGCGGACACCCGTTCGGTCATCGAGCAGGAAAATGAGCATACCAGCCTGTCGGTGTATCTGACGCCAGCGACCGATGCTGCGACCCTGGCAGAAGATGTCCGTCTCGTCGAGCACATGCCCGGCGTAGCGCGTGTCGAGGCGCAATCGGCCAGCGCTGCGCTCGCCGAGTTCGAACAGCTGACGCAAAGCAGCGGCACCCTGGCGCTGCTCGGACAAAATCCTTTGCCGGCGGTGCTCACGGTCTATCCCTTGCTGCGCGATCAGCAGTCTCTGCAAACCCTGCAGCAAACCTTGCGGCAGGGCCTGCCGCAGGCCGAGGTCGAACTCGACATGGCCTGGGTACAGCGCCTGAGCACCAGCCTGAAAATCGCCAGCCGGCTTTTCGTGCTGCTGTTCGGCGGCATGGGCCTGGCGGTTTTGCTGGTGGTGACCAACACCACCCGTCTGGCGATCGAGGCCCGGCGCGACGAGATCGTCACCCTGAAGCTGCTCGGTGCGACGCACGGCATGGTCAGGCGTCCCTTTTTGTACGCCGGCTTCTGGACCGGCCTGCTCGGCGGACTCTGTAGTGCCGCTTTAGTGGCGCTGGCCCTGCTCTGGCTGAACCAGCCGGTACAAGCCCTGGCGAGACTCTACCATTCAGACTTCAGCTTGCAGGTACCGGGGCTGGCCTTTTGGTGTGAGCTGCCGGCTTTTGCCGTCATCCTCGGGCTCAGCGGCGCCTACCTGGCGATGTACCGGCATCTCCGCGAACTCGAGCCCAAATGATACCCCTGGGGGTAACAAATTCGATACATCGCGCACGATAGAAGCTGCTACAATATGGGCAAACCGTCGAGGAGTGTCTCTCATGAGCAAGCCTATACTCCATGCCCCAACCATGCTGCCCGCCCTGAGCCCAGCCATGGCCGTCCCGGGTGTGAATCTGGGCAGTTACATCCATGCGGTGCACCAGGTGGCCCTGTTGTCCGCCGAGGAAGAACACAGCCTGGCCGAGCGCCTGTTTTTTGAGCAGGATCTCGATGCTGCCCGGCAGCTGGTGCTGGCGCACCTGCGTTTTGTCGTCCACATCGCCCGCAGCTACGCCGGTTACGGCCTGCCGCAGGCCGATCTCATCCAGGAAGGCAATGTCGGCCTGATGAAGGCGGTCAAGCGCTTCGATCCGCGCATGGGCGTGCGCCTGGTGTCCTTCGCCGTGCACTGGATCAAAGCTGAAATCCATGAATACGTCATCCGCAACTGGCGTATCGTCAAAGTGGCGACGACCAAGGCCCAGCGCAAGCTGTTCTTCAATCTGCGCAGCAAGCGCAAGGGACACCGTCTCAATCGCGCCGAGGCCGAAGCCATCGCCCAGGAACTCGCCGTGACCGCCGAGCAGGTGCTGGAGATGGAAGGTCGTCTGGCCGCGCATGACGCTGCTTTCGATGCCGCACCGGACGACGACGACGAGCGCTCCATGCAGGCGCCGGCGCACTATCTTGAGGACCACCGCTACGACCCTGCGCGGGTGCTCGAGGACTCCGACCAGGAGGCGCATGAGGTGGATCGCCTGCAAACGGCGCTGATGCGCCTCGATGAGCGCTCCCGCGACATCCTCACCCGTCGCTGGCTGATCGAGGACAAGGCGACCCTGCAGGAACTGGCCAGTGAATACAAGGTCTCGGCCGAGCGCATACGCCAGATCGAAAAAGTCGCCATGGACAAGATCAAGGTGGCTTTGACCCCATGAGCGCCAGCAAGCTGGCCGCGCTGCTGGCGCTGAGTCTGGCCTTGTCGGTGCTGCTCGGCGCCTTTGCGGCGCACGCCTTACAAGGCCAGCTCAGCGCTGCAGCTTTGACGCAATGGCAGACCGGCGTACGCTATCAGACCTGGCAGACGCTCGGGCTGCTCGCCTGCCTGGCCTTGCCGGCTTGTGATCAGCGTCTCAGCCTGTGGATACTCGCCGGCAGCCTCATGTTCAGCGCTTCGCTGTATGCCCTGGCCCTGGGCGCACCGCGCGCCTGCGGCCTGATCACCCCGGTCGGCGGCACCATGATGCTGAGCGGCTGGTTGCTGCTCGCCCGCCGACTGTGGCAGGCGTCCTGAACATGCTGATCCATGTCCAGGGGGAAGCGCGCGAACTGGCGGACGGCTGTCTGCTGGCCGAGCTCCTGGCGAGCATGGACCTGCAGGGCCAGCGCATCGCCGTCGAGATCAACCAAGAGGTCATTCCGCGTAGCCAGCACAGCCAGTGGCGCCTGCAGCCCGGTGACCGGGTCGAGATCGTGCGCGCCATCGGTGGCGGCTGAACAGGCTCATCGGCTGTCCAGCAGATCCTGGTAGAGTCGCTCGAGACGAGCTATGAAGTGCGCGGTGTCGTAGGCCGTGGCAGCCGCCCGTGCCGCTTGTGGGCGACGCAGATCGCCCGCCTGGCGAGCCGCCAGGGCCTCCTTGAGGGCGCGGCGCAGATCCTCAACATCGGCACAGCGAAAAAACCATGCGGCATCCGCAGGCAAAAGCTCACGAAACGCCGGCAAATCGCTCAAAACCAGATAACGGGCGGCGGCTGCCGCCTCCATGGCGGCCAGACCAAAACTCTCGGTCAAGGAAGGCAGCACCACCACCTCGGCCTCGGCGAGCTGCCGAAGGTAAGCCGGCCGCTGCAGATAAGAGGCGAGATGCCAGCGCGCATCGAGTCCCTGCAAGCGCTCCAGATCGCGCCCGCACACCTGCACAGACACCGGCATAGACGCGTCCACCGCCGCCCTCAGCAGATCAAAGCCCTTGCCGGGCTGCACACCGCCACTGAACAGCAGACGCGCCGGTCCGGGCGCGGGCTGCGCCGGCAGGGGGGCGATCGCCAGGGCCTGGGCATCAACGGGATTGGCGAGAACCTGCCAGGGTCGATGTGGATGCAGCTGCGCAAAGTAGGCCTGGGACGCTGCGCTGGGCAGCAGGCAGAGATCGGCCTCGGGCAAGGCTGGATTCTGAAAGTGCCGGTGGTAATGCAAGACACAGGCGGGGCGGTAGGAAAGCCGCTTGAGCAGGGCGGGCAGGGTTTCCTGGCGGTTGTGCAGGTGGAGGATGTCCGGTCGCCAGGCCTCGATCAGGCGCGGCAGCTGACTGAAAGTAAAAACCTTGAGCCCCAAGATCTTGTTCAGGCAACGATTGCGCCAGGCGTCTTCACGGAAGGCGAAGTACTCGACGCCGGGGATCTGTTGGGCAGGCTGCGCCTCGCCGACATAGGCGACAGCGATGTCAAAACCCTGCAGGTGGCGGCACTGGGTGTCGATGATCTGCTGCACGCTGCCGCGCAGATCGTGCAAAGAGCCCCAAAAGTGGACCAGCATCAGGCGCGGCCGCCGAGCCGAGTCTATCGCTGCCACCGCCCCAGCCTGCCTGTGCATATGCTTACCTCGATATCGTGCGCTGTCGCGCCGCTACTATGTCCGCTGTCTGCGGCCAGATCAAGCCATGCGCCGAGGGACTGGCGGCGCCGCTTGCGGCCGCCTGGGCCTCGTGGCAGAATCGTCGCTCTCTTCTTCACGACACCCTAGACCGGGCTTGCGCACCGGCACCGAGGTCATCATGTCTGACACCTGGACCCTGGGTTCACGCACCCTGCACTCACGCCTTTTGCTCGGCACCGGCAAATATGCCTCGCTCGAGCAGACCCGCCTTGCGGTCGAAGCCGCCGGCGCCGAGATCATCACCGTGGCCGTACGGCGGGTCAACATCGGCCAGCATGGCGACACCGACAATCTGCTGTCGGTACTGCCTCCCGATCGCTACACCCTGCTGCCCAACACCGCCGGCTGTTACAGCGCCGAGGAAGCCCTGCGCACCTGCCGGCTGGCACGTGAGCTGCTCGATGGCCAGCCGCTGGTCAAGCTGGAGGTGCTCGGCGATCCACAGACGCTCTACCCGAACGTCGGCGAAACCCTCAAGGCCGCCGAGGTGCTGGTGCGCGAAGGTTTTGAGGTGATGGTCTACACCTCGGACGATCCTATCGTGGCCCGTCAACTCGAAGAGCTCGGCTGCATCGCCATCATGCCGCTGGGCAGCCTGATCGGCTCCGGCCTGGGCATCGTCAATCCTTACAATCTCGCCCTCATCCTCGAGCGCGCCAAGGTTCCCGTTCTGGTCGATGCCGGTGTCGGCACCGCCTCGGACGCCTGCATCGCCATGGAGCTGGGTGTCGCCGGGGTGCTGATGAACACCGCCGTCGCCCAGGCCCAGGACCCCGTACGCATGGCGCGCGCCATGCGCCTGGCGGTCGAGGCCGGTCGTGACGCCTTTCTCGCCGGGCGCATGCCCAAACGCCTGCATGGCGCCGCCTCTTCGCCCCAGCAAGGGCGTATCCAGTGAGCGGCGCTGGACTGCCTCTGCGCGGGATCCAGACCTTTGTCCGGCGCAGCTCCAGCCTCACCCAGCAACAGCATCAGGGTCGCCAGCTCTATGGACAATGGCTGCTGACGGACGTACGCCGGCTGTGCTCCGAAGACGTCTTCGCCAACACCCAGCCCCTGACCCTGGAGATCGGCTTTGGCATGGGTCAGTCCCTGATCGCCATGGCCGAGGCCGAGCCTGAACGCAACTTTATCGGCATCGAAGTGCATCGACCGGGCCTCGCCCAGGTCTGCTATGAAGCGGGGCGCCGGCAACTGAGCAATCTGCGCATTCTCGAAGGTGACGCGCTGCAGCATCTGCGCCAGTACGGTGTCGCCGCCAGCCTGGACCGCCTGCAGCTGTTTTTTCCCGATCCCTGGCCGAAGAAACGGCACCACAAGCGCCGCCTGGTCAATGCCGAGAACGTCGCCTTCCTGCACACCTATCTGCGGCCAGGTGGGGTCTTCCACATGGCGACCGACTGGGAGCCCTATGCACAGTGGATGCTGGAGGTCATGAGCCAGGCGCCGGCTTATGTCAATCTGGCCGCTGATGGCGGCTTCCATCCGCGCCCGGCCTATCGTCCGCTCACCAAGTTCGAGAAACGTGGCCTGGACTCGGGCCACGGCATCTGGGACCTGCTCTTTGCGCGTCAGGACTGAGCGCGCCGCCAGCGGTAGAGGATGCGATAAGCCGCCGGCAAGACCAGCAGCGACAGCAGTGGCGCACTGATCATGCCGCCGACCAGAGGTGCCGCGATACGTCGCATGATCTCTGATCCGGCGCCCTGACCGAGCATGATGGGCAGCAGCCCGGCGAGAACGACCGAGACGGTCATCGCCTTGGGCCGGATACGCAGCACCATACCCTCATGCAAGGCCTCGTCGAGCGCCGCATCATCGAGGGGCGCACCCTCGACCGTACGCTTGGCGATCGCCGAGCGCAGGTAGATGAGCATCACCACACCAAACTCGGCGGCCACCCCGGCCAAGGCGATAAAGCCGACGACCACGGCCACCGACAGATCATAGTGCAGGAGATAGAGCAGCCAAAAGCCTCCGGTCAGCGCCATAGGCAAGGTCGCCATGATGAGCAGGGCCTCATCGATACGGCGGAAGTTGAGATAGAGCAAAACAAAAATCAGCGCCAAGGTGGCGGGAATCACCCACTGCAGGCGAGCCTCGGCATGCTGCAAGGCGGCGAACTGACCGGCATATTGCAGGCTGTAGCCGGCCGGCAGGCGGGTGCGTGCGGCGACCACCCGACGCAGGTCGTGCACCACCGAGACCAAATCACGACCGTCGATATCGATATAGATCCAGTTGCTCAGGCGGGCATTTTCGCTGCGCAGCATCGCCGGACCCGGCCCCATACGGATCTTGGCGAGCATCCCTAAGGTGACGCTCTGTCCGCTGGGGGTCACCACCGGCAAGGCCGCCAAGGCCTCCGGGCTGTCGCGCCAGGCGCGTGGATAGCGCACCTGGATAGGATAGCGCGCCAGGCCTTCCACGGTCTGACCGACGTCTTCGCCGCCCACGGCCTGACGGATATAGCTCTGCACATCGGCCAGGTTCATCCCGTAGCGCGCCGCGGCTTCGCGATCGATGTCGACGTCGATGTAGTGGCCGCCCTGCGCCCGCTCCGCGAAAACCGAGCTGACGCCGGGCACCGTCCTGGCCTGGGCGGCGATGCTCTGCGACAGGCGGTCGAGCTCGGCCAGATCCTCGCCATAGACCTTAATCCCTATCGGGCTTTTGATACCGGTGCTGAGCATATCGATGCGATTGCGTATCGGCTGCACCCAGATGTTGCTGAGGCCGGGAATGTGCACCGCCTGATCCAGGGCGTCACGCAGCTTCGCCGGCGTCATGCCCGGACGCCACTCGGCCTTGGGCTTGAAGGTGATGACATTCTCGAACATCTCCAGCGGCGAAGGATCGGTGGAGGTGTCAGCCCGGCCGGCTTTACCGAAGACATGCTCGACCTCGGGCACCGTCTTGATCATGCGGTCGGCCAGCTGCAGCAGATGCGCGGCGCCGGCGTTGGACAGTCCGGGCAAAGCCGAGGGCATATAGAGCAGGCTGCCCTCATCGAGCGGCGGCAGGAACTCACCGCCGAGATGGCGCATGGGCCAGACCAGACTGACGCTCAGGAGCACACCGAGCAGCAGTGTCGTCCAGGGCGCCGCCAGCACCCGCCGCACCCAGGGCGTGTAGGCCTGGATGAGCCAGCGATTGATAGGATGGGCCGACTCCGCAGGAATACGTCCACGGATCCAAAAACCCATCAAGACCGGCACCAAGCTCAGGCTGAGCAGGGCTGCCGCAGCCATGACGTAGGTCTTGGTGTAGGCCAGGGGCGCGAACAGGCGGCCTTCCTGGCCGCTCAGGGTCAGCACCGGGATGAATGAAACGGTGATGATGAGCAAGCTGAAAAACAGAGCCGGTCCAACCTCGACGGCCGACGCCAGGATGACCTGCCAGCGCTCTTCGCCGCGCAAGGGCTGTTGCGGCTTGGCCGCCTGCGCCCGGTCGAGATGCTTGTGGGCATTTTCGATCATGACCACGGCGGCATCGATCATGGCGCCTATGGCGATGGCGATGCCGCCCAGACTCATGATGTTGGCGTTGATGCCCTGCAGGTGCATGATGATGAAGGCGCTCAGCACACCCAGGGGCAGGATGCTGATGGCGACCAGGCTGGAACGCAGATGGCCGAGAAAAATGAAGGTCACCAGCGCGACGATGAGAAACTCCTCGACCAGCTTGTGCTGCAAGGTCTCGATGGCGCGGCGGATCAGCTCGGAACGATCATAGACCGGCACGATCTCGACGCCTGCTGGCAGGCTGGCCTGCAGCTCATGCAGGCGGGCCTTGATCGCCTGCAAGGTGCTCATCGCATTCTTGCCGGAGCGCAGCAGGATGATGCCACCCGGGGCCTCACCCTGGCCGTCGAGCTCGCTGATGCCGACCCGTAGCTGCGGCCCCAGCTGAACATGGGCGACATCGGCGATACGGATGACCCGGCCCTCCGGCAAAGTACGCAAGGGCACCTGCTCGAAGTCGCTCAGCTGATGCAGATAGCCGTGCGAACGCACCATGAAATTGCGGCCCGACATCTCGATGACCGCACCACCGACCTCATTGTTGGCGCGCCGCAGAGCGGCCACGACCTGGTCCGGAGTGATGGCATAGGCCCGCGCCGCCTGTGGATCAAGCTGCACCTGGTACTGCTTGACCATCCCGCCCACACTGGCCACCTCCGCGACATTGGGCAGGGTCTTCAGCTCAAAACGCAAAAACCAGTCCTGCAGGCTGCGCAGCTCGGCGAGGTCGTGCTGACCACTGCGGTCGACCAGGGCGTACTCGTAGATCCAGCCGACCCCGGTGGCATCCGGCCCGATCGCCATCGTGACCCCGGCCGGCAGTTGCGACTGCGCCTGATTCATGTACTCGAGCACCCGCGAGCGCGCCCAGTAGAGGTCGGTGCCCTCGGCGAAGAGGATATAGATATACGCATCGCCGAACATCGAGTAGCCACGTACCGTACGCGCTCCCGGCACGGAGAGCATGACGGTGGTGAGCGGATAGGTCACCTGGTCCTGGACGATCTGCGGAGGCTGGCCCGGGTAGGACACACGCACGATGACCTGCACGTCGGAAAGATCCGGCAGGGCGTCGACCGGGGTATGACGCAGCGCCCAGAGACCAAGCAGCAGCAGCGCCACACCGGCGAGCAGCAGCGCATAACGGTTGTCGACCGAGCGACGAATGAGTTGGGCCAGCATCACATCGACCCTCCCGGCATGGCCATCGCCGGCATGGCGGCCGGCGCCAGGGGCTTGGGCTTGATGTCGTCGAGGCTGGCCTCGGAGTCAAGCATGAACTGGCCGCGGGTGGCGATCGACTGTCCAGCCTGGAGACCCTGGAGGATCTGAAGCTTGTCCTCGGCCTCCACACCGGTTTTCACCTCGACCGGCTGAAAGTGCCCCTGACCCTGATCGACAAACACGATATCGCTCTGACCGGTGCGGATCACCGCAGCGCGCGGCACCCAAAGCTGATCACGCAAGGTCGGCAGGTCGAGGTCAACGTCGGCGTACATCCCGGGGTGCAGCCGCCCCTGGGGGTTGTCGATACCGATACGCAGGCTGAGGTCGTGCGCACTGGCGTCCATGGCCGGCAGGATCTGCTCGATACGGGCTTGCCGACGATGCTGCAGGCCCGGAATGCGGATCTGCACCGGAAGACCTGCACGCAGGGATCCGGCCTGCGCCTGCGGTACGAAAACCTGCAGCCAGACCTTGTCGATGGCATTGATGCGCGCCAGGGTGTCGTTGGCGGCCAGACTCATGCCTGGTCGCACCTCGTAGCTGAGCAGCACACCAGCACGGGGCGCGCTCACACGTACGACATCCTGCACCTGCCGTTTGCGATCCAGCTCCTGCAGGAGCGCCGGGCTCATGCCCAGCTGCAGCAGACGCTCACGGGCGGCCGGGAGCAGATCTTCAGGACCGTGCTTGAGCAACTCCAGGTACTCGGCCTGGGCGGCGCTCCAGGCCGGCATGCGGATATCGGCCAGCGGTGCGCCACGGGCCAGGGTGTCGCCGGGCGCATAGGCGTAGGCACGTTCAACATATCCAGCGCTGCGCAACTGGATGACGGACAGCTGACGCTCATCAAAAGCGATGCTCGCGGCCAGCCGCAGGTGCGGCGCCAGACTCGCCCGCTCGACCACCCCGGTGCGTACGGCCAGCTCCTGCTGCTGTTGACCTGACAGGCTTAAGCGGGCCGCCGGCAGCGAGGCGGTGTCGGCGTATTTGGCCTGCAGGGGCATGTCCATGGACGGCGATCGACCCGGGTGGTCGTAGTGCACCTCCGGCCGCATCGGATCGTACCAGTAGAGGATCTGCGCCTTAGCCGCTGCTGCCGGCGCCTGGGCAGGGTGCCAGAGCCTGAAACTGATCGCCGTGGCCAAGGCGGCGGCGAGGATGGCCACCGCGAGATAGGCGAACAACTGACGGGACATCTTCATTCTCCTGATAAGGGCGTATGCAGACGCCCATAGCTGAGGTGGAGTTCACTGTTGAGGCGATCGCGCTGGTCGGCCAGATCGGCGATCTGCAAACGCAGACGACGCAAGGTCTGCCGCTGCTCGAGCAGCTGGGTGAGCGCAGGGGCGGGCGCTGTGGCATGGGCATAGTCGTGCAGCAAGGCGGCGATGCTGGCTTGCAGCAGCGGCAGGCTACGCTCCTGCAGTCGCTGGATCTGTCTTTGCAGGGACTGCTCCTCGGCCCAGGCCGCGTGCAGCTGGGCACGCTGCTGCTGGCGTGCGTCCTCGAGGGCGTCGCCCGCCGCAAGCAGCTTCTCGTGGCTGGCCTGGATACGCGGCCCCTGCCGCTGTGCCGAGAATAGCGGCAGGCTGGCGCTCACCCCCAGACTGATCATGTCGCCATAGGCCGGTCCACGGTGGGCATAGTCGAGATTGACGCCCCACTGCGGATGCCGCGCGGACTCGGCGGCGGCCAGCTCGCCACGCGCCACCTCCTGTTGGTGGCTTTGGATCTGCACCTCGGGATGCTGGTCGATAGCCGCCTCCAGATCGGGCAGACGATCGCTGTAGGCCGGCGCGCTCCCCGCCAGGCGCTGGGTGGCCAGCGGGCCTATCCAACGCTCGAGTCTGGCGCGCGCTGCCGCCAGGCGTGCCTGTTCGGCGTCGCGCGCATTGGCCAGTTCCTGTTCCTCGAGAGCCGGTGCCAGGGCCTCGGCCGGGCTGATCTGTGCAGCCGCCAGGTCGGCACGGGCTACAGCCTGAAGACGCAGGTTTTCTGCCATCTGCTGATCAAAAACAGCCAGCCGCTGTTGCCCGTACCAGAGGTCCAGCCAGGCGTCGGCGCAAGCGATGCGCGCCTCGAGCAAGGCCCGCGCCAGGCGCGCGCGCTCGACACCGATACGGGCTTGGGCCTGGGCTTTTTCGGCCTCCAGACTGGCGCTGTTACGCAGGTTCTGCGACACGCTGATGTCACGCGAGCTCATCGGATCCTGACCGAGGCTGTAGGCCTGCACCCCGGCGCTCGAGGCCAGCGGCATATTGTTGATGCCGAGACCGAGCTGAGGGTCGGGCAGACGCCCGGCCGCCACGGCGTCCTGCTCAGCCGCTGACAGCGCCGAACGGGCCTCTTGCACAGGATGGGCCTGGACCGCTACCGCGGCTAAAGCTTGTTCAAAATCAAGGTCGGCCGATGCGACCGCGGGCCACAGCAGGGCCATCAGGGCCCCTTTCACGACGATACCTTGCACAGCCTGTCTCCAGCTTGGCCATCAGGAACGACATGCACCAACATGCCGCTGTTTGAGGTCGGCTGGAATCTATTGCTGCGTACGCATACTGAGCAGGCGCATTGGAGGTCGACCGCGCCTTAGCACTGGAGCGGGCGGCAGAATGCCGGCATTGAACATGAGCGAAAACAGCATGAAGACGGCGGCGGCCATACCCACCGCGCTCAACAAGGGCAAAGGCTGCACACCCAGCTGTACCGGGTGATGGTCCGGCATCGACGCGTCCATAGGCATGGGCGCATGCGGCGGCGTCATCATCCCCGTCATCGTCGGGCAGGCATGATGCACGGCAGGCGCTGCACACCAGCCACGACAAAACAGCGTCAGCAGCAAAGCTGCGACGATGCACAGGCGTAGCAAGGGATGGCGCAGCACTGAGTCGTTCATCGGCATCCTCCATGCCCAGCTTAGCCTGCGGCTGGAGAGCCTGTCAAGTCATCAGCCTAGGGCCCCACCTGATCCAGCTCATCCCGGCTGCATTTGGAGATACCCTTGCCTTAAATAATGATTTATGATTGTTTCCATCAATGATGATGAGCGAAGGCCAGGGAATGCCATGGGATCACTCTCCTCGCGCTGTGCGGCACTGCTCCTCGCCGGAGGACTGAGCGTCGGGCATGCCGACCCGCAGGCCGGCTTTGGCCTGGCTCTGGCCTTCTCCGAGCACCATGCGGACGTCAGCTTCAATCCACCCGTTTTTGAGCGCTACAACAGCCATGGCATGGGCCTGGCCGGTGATGCGCAGTTTGTGATCAACCCGCAGTGGTCCTTGAACCCTTATCTGCAATGGGCCTACGAGTACAGCCACGACGAGGCTGCGTCGCTGATCAATGCCTCGGGCGGCCTGACACTGCGGCACTGGTGGAACAATGTCTACCTAGGACCGGTCCTCGAGTATGACGTCGAAGGCTTGCTGCAAAACCGGAGGATCGTCCGGAGCAGCTTTGGCCCGGGACTTGGCCTCGGCCTCGGTTATGAGTCGGTGCAGGGACTGACGCTGGGCTTGCAGCTCGATGCGCCGCAAGCTTTGTATTTCAGCCGTAATCAGCAGCGTACCGGGGCCTGGCTCACCCTCGGCTATCGCTGGCACTGAGGAGAGACCGACATGCGATATTCATGCTTGCTGCTGGGGCTGGGCTTGGGCTTGATCTGTGCGGGTGCGAACGCCGCCGACAGCAGCGCCGAGTCCATCGGCACCTCGGTTCTCGAAGGCGTCAAGGCGATGGATGCGATGTTCTCAGGCAGCCAGCTGCAGCTCGGCCTGCAAGCCCAGCAAGGCACCCTGACCTTGTCGCGACCCGGCGCCAGAAGCCAGCTCACCGACAATGGCTCGATCGCACTGCTCGCCACCGTCAACAGCAGCGCCCATCCCTTGCTGGCCTGGCATATGCTCGATGGCGGGGCGGTGCATCTCGGTTACGACTGGACGGCGACCGCCAACATCCTCGGCGTGCATGACCAGCTCTTCGCTTCAAGCACCGGCTCAGGCAACAACTATGGCTCGGCCACCACCGGCAGCAATATCGGCACCGGGGTCACCGGCGGCTACATCGCTGCGGCACCGCGCCTGCGCCTGTCGATGGGACCGCTCTACGCCGGACGCCCGCTCTACTGGAGCTATAGCCTGGCGCTGGGCGCAGCCCTGCTCGACGACCACGGCCGTGCCCAGTTCAACCCGGGCAACGCCGCCTGGGTCGCCACGGTGCGCGGCGAACCCATACTCACCGAGTTCATGGACAATCGCTGGGTGTTCACCAGCGGCCGCTGGAACACCGAGTTCAGCGCCCAGTACCTGGCCGGTCATCAGCAGGGTTATGGCCTCAGCTACTACAACTTCTCTCTCGGTCTGGCCTACGCCCTCAACCTCTGAGCGGGTGAGCACAGCGGACGCTGTGCCCACCCCCTGAGGACGGCTCAGTGATCAAAAGGCTGGGGGGCCGGTGTGGCGTCACTCGAAGGCGGCAGATGCGGCAAGGTGATGTCCGGTGTCTTGCCGGTCAGGGTCTTGAGAAAGGCGACGATCCTGGCGTTCTCGTCGGCGCTGAAGTTGCGACCGAGCTGCAGCCGGCCCATGGTCTGGACCGCCTGGCTCAGGGTCTTGGCGCCGCCGTCGTGGAAGTAGGGGTAGGTCAGCTCGATATTGCGCAAGGAGGGCACCTTGAAGACCATGCGATCCGCCTCGTTTTTGGTGACGTCGTATCGCCCTTGCGACGGATTGCTGGTGACGTAAGGCGCCACCAGGCCCATCTTCTGGAAAGAACGCCCGCCGACCGCCGGACCGTTGTGGCAGGCCACACAACCGGCGCTTTTGAACAGCTCATAGCCGGCTTTTTCCTCCGCGCTGATGGCCTGCTTGTCACCCCGCAGGTACCGATCAAAGCGCGAATCCGGGGTGACCAGGGTCTGCTCGAAAGCGGCGATGGCGCCCGTCACCCGGTCGATGTCGATGGTGTCGCTGCCGTAAGCCTTCTTGAAGGCCACCCGGTAACCGGGAATGGTGCGCAAGGTGGCCACCGCCAGGGTATGACTTGAGGCCATCTCGCGCGGGTTGGCGATCGGGCCGCCTGCCTGCTCTTTGAGGTCCTTGGCTCGACCATCCCAGAACTGGGCCAGGAACATGCTCGAATTGAACACCGTCGGAGCATTGATCGGACCTTGCTGCCAGTGGTCGCCTATCGAGCTCGGCAGGTTGTCGACCCCGCCGAGCGCCAGGTCATGGCAGGAGTTGCAGGATATGGCGCCCGACTTCGACAGACGGCGATCGAAGTAGAGCTGTTTGCCCAGTTCAACCAGGGCCGGATTGGCGGGTTTGACGGCTTCGACAGGCTGTATCGGCTCTTCCGCCCAGACGCCGGCCGACAGACCCAGGGCCAGCCCGCATCCGAGGGCGAGACGCGCTGCACACCGCTGTTTCATAAGATCTCCTCCTTATCTGATGCAGCTAGCCTAGCTCAAAGATGGCTCTGTAACCACTGCTGGAGCTGGGCCGTATTCATCACCCCGGACTGGCGGGCAATTTCACGTCCATCCCTGAACAGGATCAGCGTCGGGATGCTGCGTATCCTGTAATGGGCGGATGATTGCGGGTTGGCGTCGCTATCGACCTTGATGAAACGAATCCCGGGCATGGCCTGGGCGGCTTCCTTGAAGAAGGGCGCCATCATTTTGCAAGGCCCGCACCAGCTGGCCCAGAAATCGACCACCACCGGCATCGATGTGCCTTGCAAATAAGCCGGCAGACGCGCGTCATCCAGGTCGACGGGCCTTGTCGGCAGCAAGGGGGTCTTGCAGCCACCGCAGAGCGGATTGTCCTGCAATTTGTCTTCGGGCACGCGATTGCGCGCAGAGCATTGCGGGCAGACGATTTGCATATTCATCTCCTTCGAAGGCGCCTGTCTTTTATACACCCAGGGGTATATGGGTGTCACGATGAGAATTCAAGTCCCCGACGCACCGTGCTAGCATACGTGGCTGTCCACGCCTGTCATCCTGAGAGCTGTCATGCCCCTGTCTGGAATCAAGGTCATCGAGCTCGGCAGCCTGATCGCCGGCCCCTACGCCGCCCGCCTGCTGGCTGAATTCGGTGCCGATGTGATCAAGATCGAAGCGCCGGAGGGTGGGGATCCACTGCGGCGCTGGCGCAAGCTCTATGAGGGCACCTCGCTGTGGTGGTATGTACAAAGCCGCAACAAGCGCTCGCTCAGCCTCAACCTCAAGTCGGCGGAAGGTCTCGACATCCTGCGTCGACTGCTCGCCGATGCCGACATCCTGATCGAGAATTTTCGTCCCGGGGTGCTCGAACGCCTGGGACTGGCTCCGCAGCAGCTGCATGCTATCCAGCCTGGTCTGGTCATCCTGCGTCTCTCCGGTTTCGGCCAGAATGGCCCGCGTGCACAGGAACCCGGCTTTGGTGCCGTCGGGGAAAGCATGGGCGGCTTGCGCTACGTGAGCGGCTTTGCCGATCGCCCTCCGGTACGTACCGGCATCAGCATCGGCGACTCCATCGCCGCCCTCTTTGGCGTCATCGGCTGTCTCATGGCCCTGCGCCATCGTGAGCGCAGCGGCCAGGGCCAGGTCATCGATGTCGCGCTCTATGAGGCAGTTTTTGCGATGATGGAAAGTCTGGTCCCGGAGTTTGACGTTTTCGGCTTCATCCGTGAGCGCAGCGGCAATATCATGCCCGGCATCACCCCCAGCTCGACCCATACCAGCCGCGATGGTCAGGCCTTGCAGATCGCCGCCAACGGCGACGCTATTTTTGCGCGTCTGGCCCGTCTCATGCAAAGACAGGACTGGCTGGACGATCCGCAGATGGCCAGCAATGAAGGTCGTGACGCCCAGCGTGAACGTATCTACGCCGGCATCGACGCCTGGACAGCCGGCCACGACGCCGAGGACCTGCTCGCCCAGCTGCAGGCGCACGACATCCCCGCCAGCCGTATCTACAGTGTCGCCGACATGTTCCAGGATCCGCAGTTTTTGTTTCGTGAGATGCTGCTCAAGTCGACCCTGCCCGATGGACGCCCGATGATGACCCCGGGCATCGTCCCCAAGCTCAGCGCCACACCCGGCCAACAGCGCTGGTTGGGGCCGGCCCTCGGCGAACATAACGAGGTCCTGCTCGGCGAACTCGGCTACAGCGCCGAGGCCATCGCCGAGCTCCGTCAACGCGGGGTGATCTGATGCGACCACGCTGGCATGAAGGTCTGCAACGGCTGTATGGCGCAGCGACCCTGCAACGCTATGAGCGCGCCCGTGTCGCTGTCGTCGGCCTCGGTGGCGTCGGCAGCTGGGCGGCCGAGGCGCTAGCCCGTTCCGGGGTCGGTGAAATCCAGCTGATCGACCTCGACGTCCTCGTCGAATCCAATATCAATCGTCAGCTGGCCGCTCTGCAAAGCACCCTGGGGCGTAACAAGGTGGACGTCATCGCCGAGCGCCTGCGCGACATCCAGCCGCAGATCAAGCTGAGCATCCACGATGAGTTTCTCAGCCGCGACAATATCGACCGCCTGCTCGAAACGCCCCCGCATCTGGTGCTCGACTGCAGCGACGACCTCGACGCCAAGCGCAGCATGGTGCTGTGGTGCCGGCGCCGACGCATACCGCTGGTGGTCGCCGGTGCCGCCGGCGGCAAGCTCGATCCCAGCCAGCTGCGGGTGAGCGACCTGGCGCGGACCGAACGTGATCCCCTGCTCGCCAAGCTACGTCGGCAATTGCGTCGCCATCACCACTTTCCACAGCGGGCCGGCGAAAAATTCAATGTCGCCTGTGTCTACTCGCAAGAGTCCCTGCTCCGCCCGCAAGCCTGCGACAGCGGCGATCTGAGCTGCACCGGCATGGGCTCGTCGATGCTGGTCACCGCCACCATGGCCCTGCTGGCGGTCGCCGAAGGCCTGCGTCTGATGGACTGGCGCATGCAGCTGGCCGAGCAAAGACAAGGGCAGGAAACGCTGTAAGCCCCCTCCTCAGACCCGCTTCGGTCGCGGACTTGCAGATATGCATTTCCTTGCTAGAGTCAAAGAAAGAAATCTGCCTGGGCAAGGATCAAGGAGCAGCTATGAAAAGGACTTCCCGACAATACGGCCTCATCTGCATGCTGCTGGGCGGCGCCACAACGGCTCTGGCCACCGACATCAGCTTCAATGGTTTCGCCAACTTCACCGCCGGTGAAGTTGTGGGCGGCAGCAACCAGGGCAGCCATCTGCAGTACCAGTGCCCCTGCTTCGTATCCAACTACGAATACGGCGGAATCTACCAACATACGGGTGTCGATGTCGCCCAGGAAAGCATGATGGGCCTGCAGGCGACCGCCAAAGTTGACGACAAGCTGAGCGCCATCCTGCAGGTCGACGCGCGTGGACTCAACGGCTACCAACCCTCGGTCGACTGGGCCTACGCCTCCTACCAATTAAACGACACCTTCACCGTGCAGGTGGGGCGCAAGCGCCTGCCCTGGTACATGTACTCCGACTACAACTACGTCGGCTATGCCTACATCTGGGTACGTCCACCGGTCGATCTCTACGGCTGGGAGGTCTACTCGTATGACGGCGTCAACCTGCAGTACAACAATGCCTGGGGAGACTGGGCGGTTTACAGCAACACCTGGGCCGGTAACCAGAGCAGCCTCAATGCCCCCGGGCTGACACAGGTCTACAACGGTTACGCCACCGACACCTCCTGGCGCGACATCATCGGGAGCAGTCTCGATGTCAGCAACGAGTACGTGCACCTGCGCGCCATGTACATGCAGAACAAGGTCTATCAGGGCGCGCAAAATCCTGGTAACTCCGCGACCCAGACGGCGGCCACACCGGACACCCCGATACAGAATGCGCAGTTTCAGCAGGCTTTGGGCTTCGCCGCCAACATCGACTACAAAAGCTTCCTGCTGCGCAGTGAATACAACATCGTCCGCCGTCCGCAGATGGGCTATATCGCCCCTTCCGGCCTGCTGGGCGTCGGCTACCGCGTGGATGACGTCACCGGCATGTACACCTACTCCCGCTACCGGGAGAGCAAATCCTGGCTGTACACGCAACCGCAAAGGGACTCCACGCGGGCCCTTACGCTACGCTGGGACTTCCGGCCATCGATGGACCTCAAACTGCAGTACGACATGTTCGTCGATCATTCACAGTTTCCCTTCCTGGGTGACAGCAAACTCGTGACCACCAGTTTCGACATGGTATTTTAGGCAGGAGGCCAACATGAAATTTTTATCGATGCTGATGCTCATGGCCCTGCCCGCCTTCGTCAACGCCCAGCCGGTGGTGGCGGTGGTCAATGCCAGCAACACCAGCACGCTCAGCCCTGACGATGTGCGCAATATCTTTCTTGGAAAACTGCGCAAATTCCCCAACGGCGGCACCGCCATCCCTATCGAGGTCGCTGGCGACGATTCCAGCCTGAACGCCGATTTCGACAAGAAAGTCCTGAAAAAAGACCCGGCGCAGGTGCGCGCCTACTGGGCGCAGATGGTTTTTACCGGGCGCGCCACACCGCCCAAGCAGGTTGGCAGCACCGAAGAACTGCTCAATCTGGTTGAAAAAAATCCCAATGTGATCGGTTACACCTACGCGGAGGGAAACAATGCCGGCAAGGTCAAAGCGGTACCCTTGAATTAGCGCAGGGCGGCCAGCGCCCGCTCTATGCAGCCTTGCGCCTGCCCCACCTCTTCCTCGCTGAGAGTCAGAGGTGGGCAGATGCGCACCACCGTACCGTGGGTGTCTTTGGAGAGGGCGCCTTCCTTCTGCAGGAGCTGACAAAAATGCCGGGCGCTGACCTGTGCGGGGTCAAACTCCATGCCGATGAACAGACCACGACCGCGCACATCGCGCAAAGCCGGGTGCCTGAGCGACTTGAGGCCGGCCAGGAGCAGCGCTCCGTGTTGCCGGGCACGATCGATCAAATGCTCTTCCATCAGGACATTGAGCGCTTCCAGGCCGACCCGGGCGGCCAGGGGATTGCCGCCAAAGGTGCTGCCATGATCGCCGGGGGTGAAGACGTCCATGAGATCCTTGCGCGCCAAAAACAGGGACACCGGCAAAAGGCCGCCGCCCAGGGCCTTGCCGAGCATCAGTCCGTCGGGCTTGACCTGTTCATGATCGCAGGCGAGCAGATCTCCGGTGCGACCCAGGCCGGTCTGGATTTCATCGACCAGCATCAGGATCTTCTTTTGCGTGCACAATTCGCGCACCTGGGCCAGCCAGCCTGGCGGCGGCAGGCGAATTCCCGCCTCACCCTGGATGGGCTCGAGCAAGACCGCCGCGGTACGCGGATTGATCGCTTGGCGCAGCGCGTCGATATCACCATAAGGCACGCTGACGAAGCCGTCGGTCAAGGGGGCAAAGCCCCGCCGATAAGCGTTCTCGCTGGAAAAGCTGATGATGCTGATCGTGCGTCCATGGAAATTGCCTTCCATGACGATGATCTGCGCCTCGCCGTCGGCCATACCGCGTTCGAGCATGGCCCATTTGCGCGCGGCTTTGAGCGCCGTCTCGACCGCTTCGGCACCGCTGTTCATCGGCAAGGCCTTGTCCATACCGGTCAGTTCACAAGCGCGTGCCAGAAAAGGCCCCAAGGTGCCGCAGTAAAACGCGCGTGAACAGACACTGAGCTTGTGCAGCTGATCACAGGCCGCAGCGACGATGCGTGGATGGGCATGACCGTGACTGAGCGCTGAATAGGCGCTCATCAGGTCCAGGTAGGATCGCCCCTGCTCATCGTAGACATGACACCCCTCGCCACGCACCAACGTGATGTCCAGTGGTGCGTAGTTGGAAGCTCCATAACGGTCTTCCAGTTCCATGACCTTCGCGAAGGACATGATGACCACTCCCGTTTCGGGTATCTGCTGTCAGTATAGGCTGATTCAGGCCTCGATAGCGCAGCTTGAACTGCCCAAAGGCTGAAATAGTGCTTCAAGATCTTCGGCGGTGAGCATGCTGCCGAGTCCCGCTTCATCACCGTAGACCGACTGGGCCAGCGTCGCCTTGCGCTTTTGCAGGGCGATGATGCGCTCCTCGACCGTCCCTTCGCAGACCAGCTTGTAGATGAAGACCGGCTTGTCCTGACCGATGCGATAAGCGCGATCGATGGCCTGGTTCTCGACAGCCGGGTTCCACCAGGGGTCATAGATGAAGACCGTGTCGGCGGCCGTCAGATTGAGGCCGACGCCGCCGGCTTTCAGGCTGAGCAGAAACAGGGGGACCTCGCCGGCCTGAAAGCGACGCACCGGGGTCTCGCGGTCCTGGGTCGAGCCGGTCAGGGTGACAAAGTCCAGGCCGGCCTCGCGCAAATGCGCGGCGATAAGATCGAGCATGCTGGTGAACTGCGAGAAGAGCAGCACCCGCCGACCGTCTTCGATGAGGGCCGGCAACACCTCCATCAGGTAGTCGAGCTTGGCCGAGCTGGCCTTGCGCATATAGCGACCATCCTTGACCAGGCGCGGATCACAGCAGACCTGGCGCAGCTTGAGCAGGGCCTCGAGGATCTCAAAACTGGCCCGGCCCATGCCCTTCTCCTGGAGGACGCGGCGCAAATGGCTGTCCATGCTGGCGCGCACCAGCTCGTACATGTCCCTTTGCTCATCCTGAATGAGGATGTTCTGGATGATCTCGGTTTTCGCCGGCAACTCGGTTGCCACCTCGACCTTGGTCCTGCGCAGCATGAAGGGCCGGATACGTCGCACCAGGTGCTGCATGAGTTCGACCTGGCCACCTTTCTCGATAGGGTGACGATACTGACGACGAAACATGGCCTCATGGCCGAGATAGCCGGGCAGCAGCATATCGAACAAGGACCAGAGTTCGCCCAAATGGTTCTCCATGGGCGTTCCGGTCAAGGCCAGGCGCTGCGTCGCCTGCAGGCGGCGTATGGCGCGCGCGCTTTGGGTCCGATGATTTTTGATCTGCTGCGCCTCATCGCAGACGAGAACCCGGAAGTGCTGGTCCTGCAAACGCTCGACGTCGCGGGACAGCAGGCTGTAACTGGTCAAAATCACGTCGTAGGACGCCAGCCGGCTGAGGGCTTCCTCGCGTCTTTGGCCCTCCAGGCTGAGCACCCGCAAACCCGGAGCGAAGCGCTCCAGCTCATGCCGCCAGTTGTGCAGCACGCTCTTGGGACAGACGATCATCGCCGGCGTCTGCAACTGCTGCGCCTCGGCCAGACAGCAAAGGTGGGCGATGGTCTGCAGCGTCTTGCCCAGGCCCATGTCGTCGGCGAGCATGCCGGACAGCCCGTAGCGGTCCAAAAACTGCATCCAGGCCAGACCGCGCAACTGGTAAGGACGCAGTTGCGCCTGCAGATTGGCCGGTGCCGGCACGTCGCTGAGCCCGGAAAAATCAGCGAGCTCACGGCCCAGACGCAGCAGCTGCTCACCACCTTGCCAGTGACTTTCACTGCGCTGCATGAACTCGGCGGCGCTGAGCCGGTTCAGCCGCAAGGCTCCCGACCGGCTCAGCTCGAGCCGTGGCTCACGTTCAAGCAGTTCACCGAGCATGTCGAGCAAGGGGCGCAAGCGCTGTAGCGGCAAACGCAGCAGCTTGCCGCGATAGAGCACCGTCAGGTAGGCCGCTTCGTCGGTATTCTTGCGCAACAGCTTGTGCAGCGCGCTGGTCGACATGGCCTCGAGGGTGTTGATCAGCAGGGGCAGCAGGGCCACCTGCTGGCCGGCGATCTCGATGCGCAGGGAAAGATCGAACCAGCCATCCCCCTCTTCGACGACCTCTCCATTCCAGTCCTCGAGGTCGAGCTCGGTGAAGTTCCACGGAAAATCCTCGTCGATCTCTATCTGCCAGCCTTCGGCGAGCAGTTCGGGCAGGCGCAGCAGGACCGGCGTCCAGGAGTCGATATCATCATGGCGCAGGCCCAGTTCATAGCCGATCTCCTGCGGGCATTGCCAGCCGAGGGTGCGCAGCATGGGCTGAAGGGGCATCAGGCAGGCCAGCAGCTGCTGCTCGGCCTGGCGCTGCCGCTCGATGAGGATACGGCGCTCGGGCTGACGCAAGAGGGTGCGCGCCTCGGCAGGCAGCGCCGGCAGGCGGTAACCGGCATAGTCAAAACTAAGGTGGGCGAGCAGTCTTTCCTTGCTCAAACCCTGCCAGAGACTGCGCTGCCGGTAAAGTCTGAGGTGCGGCAAAGGCAGGACCCCCTGGACATCCTCACGCTCGTGGATGAGCTCAGGCGCGGCGATGCCCCAACGCTGCAACTCGGGGCGCAGACGCGGCAGGTCGTCGATCAGCGCCTGCTCGGTCCAGGCACCATGGACAACCAGCTCGGTGTAGGCGTCCGCCGGCAGCTCCTCGCTCAGCGCCTGCAGGCTGGCCAGACGGCGGTCCAGCACGCGCACGGGATAGCCGGGCAGGCGCAGATGCTCGGCCGCCAGCCCGGTCAGGGCATACGACCAGGACTCATGCGTTTCGACCCAGTCCCAATGGGCCGCCAGCGGCTCGCCGCGGTGCAGCAGCAGGGCCTGTTCGCCGACGAAGCAGCGCTGGGTTTGCAGCAGGGCCTCGAACAAGGGCACCAGATCGATACCCCAGTCCCATAAAGACTCGTGACTGCGCGCTCCCTGACGCAACAAGCTGGCGATGTCGCGGTCGACACCTTCCGGCAGGTTCTCAAAATAGGCCTCCGGATAGGCGCGCGTGCCCGGACGGGCGCCACGACTGCCCGGCTCCAGCTCGACCGCAAGCAAATACAGGCTGGTCGCCGACTGCGTGCCAAAGAGCAGGCGGTAGGCAGGCAAGGGGATCACCGTGGCCGGCTCGACGCTGGCCTCAGGCAGGAGTTCCTGATCGAGCCCCTGCTCCCGCTCCCAGGCCTCTTCGTCACGGCGATCGGCCATCAGCGACCAGAGCAGGGCGGCGACGTGCGGACAGGTTCCGCCCAAGGGACAGCTGCAGGTGTCGGCCATGCGCAAGCGCTTGGCGTCACGCTGTACCGACAGCCGCACCTCGGCCGCCTGGCCCTTGCCCAGCGAAACACGCGCACCCCAACGCATGGACTTCTCGTCGGTATGGTCGAACTCAAGAAGCAGCCGGCCCTGCCGGAACAGCCGCAGACCGGCATGCCGCTCATTGGCACCTAAGCTGGACAGGAGCTGGGTAAACTCGGCACTGGTGAGCATAAGCCGGCGACTCAGCAAGGCTCGAGACGAGCGTATTGGGCGATCAGCCACTTCGCCCCGATCTCGGCGAAGTTCACCTGCACCCGCTGTTGTGGTCCCTGGCCTTCGTAGGCCAGCACCACGCCTTCTCCCCAGCGGGGGTGACGCACCCGCTGCCCGAGACCGACCTGCCCGGGATGACAGCCGGCGCCGGCCACCATGGACAGCTCGGGCCTGGCCTTTTCCAGCGGCGCGCTGCTGCGTACCGTCGCCATCAGGGACGCCGGAATCTCACTGAGAAAGCGCGAAGGCTGGTTGCTGCGCTCCTGGCCATACAGCCGGCGTAACTCGGCATAGCTCAGGTAGAGCTCACGCATGGCGCGGGTGATACCGACGTAACATAGCCGTCTTTCTTCCTCGAGTTGACCGGCCTGTACCGCCATGTCATGAGGAAACAGGCCCTCTTCGAGCCCGACCAGAAACACCACCGGAAACTCCAGGCCCTTGGCGGCGTGCAAAGTCATCAACTGCACGGCGTCCTCAAACTCACCAGCCGCCTTGTCTCCGGCTTCCAGGGCGGCGTGATCGAGGAAGGCCGCGACGACGTCGATCGGGGCCTCGCTGTCGGCAGGATCAAATTCACGGGCGGCGCCGATCAGTTCGCGCAGGTTCTCAAGCCTGGCCTGCGCTTTCTCGCCCTTTTCCTGCTCATGATAGGCGAGCAGGCCGGTCGCCTCGATCAGGGTCGCCAGCGTTTCATGCAGGGGCAGCTCGGCCAGGCCGGCCGCATGTTCTTCGATCAGCTGGATGTAGCCACGCAAGGCGGTTGCCGCCCGATTCGGCAGCAGGCCTTCCTGCAGCACCTGCTGTGCCGCCTGCCAGAGTGAACAGCGCCGGGCCTGGGCCTGCTCGCGCAGCAAGGCGAGGCTGCGCTCACCGAGGCCGCGGGGCGGCACATTGACCACCCGCTCGAAGGACAGGTCGTCGTCCGGATGCAGAAGCTGGCGCAGATAGGCCATGGCGTTGCGCACCTCGGCGCGCTCGAAAAAGCGCAGACCGCCGTGGATGCGATAGGCGATGCCGGCGCGGATCAAGGCCTCCTCCAGCACGCGAGACTGGGCATTGGAGCGGTACAGTATGGCCATCTCCGAGCGCCGTAAACCGCTGCGCTGCTGTCTTTCGATCTGCTGCACCACATAGAGGGCCTCATCGAGATCGTTGAAAGCACGAAACAGCTGCAAAGGCTCACCGTGCGCCTGCTCGGTCCACAGTTCCTTGCCAAGACGGCCCTGGTTATGGGCGATGACGGCATTGGCGGCCTGCAGAATGGGGGCGGTGGAGCGGTAGTTCTGCTCCAGGCGGATGATGTCGGCATCGGGATAGTGGCGACGAAAATCACGGATATGATCGATGCAGGCGCCGCGCCAGCCGTAGATGCTCTGGTCGTCGTCACCGACGACGGTGAGCATGGCCCCGCCTGCCGCCAGCAGCCGCAGCCAGGCGTACTGAACGCCATTGGTGTCCTGAAACTCATCGACCAGAATATGGCGGAAACGGCTCTGGTAGTGCTGCAGGATCAGCGCATCGTTTTGCAAAAGCTCGAGACTGCGCAAAAGGATCTCGGCAAAGTCGATGACCCCGGAGCGTTCGCAGGCCTGCTCATAGGCCTGATACATGGTTTGCATGGTGCGCAGATACGGATCGCCCGTGCTCACCGCCTGCGGTCTTTGCCCCTGCTCTTTGCGGGTATTGATAAAACCGGCGATCTGGCGGGCGGGCCAGTGCTCTTCATCGATGCCCTGCTCCCGCGCCACCCGCTTGATCAGGCGCAGCTGGTCGTCGGCATCGAGAATCTGAAAGGAAGCGGGTAAGCGCGCAGCTTCATGATGGCGACGCAGGAGTCGATGCGCCAGACCATGGAAAGTGCCCACCCACAGGCCATCGAGCGGCCCGCCGAGCAGCTCTTCAAGCCGTGCCCGCAACTCCTGCGCCGCCTTGTTGGTAAAGGTGACCGCCAGCAGGCTGTGCGGCGACACCCCGTGCTCGCGCACAAACCAGGCCATACGCCGGGTCAGCACACGCGTCTTGCCTGAGCCGGCGCCAGCGAGCACCAGCAGTTGCGGGGCATCGCTGCAGACAGCCGCCGCTTGCGCGGCATTGAGGCCTGGTTGCTGGGTCATGAAGGTATCCGAGCTGCCGAGCAAAAGCGAAAGTATGCCAGAAGCTCCGTCGCTATGGCGATGTATTGTCAAGCGCGTGGCCGGCCCGCCAATAATCCGATATGAGTTAACAAGGCGAAGCGAATGTGATAGTTTGCCAAGTTAAGCATTATGCGCATGTGGTTCTAAGGTCAAGGACGCCCTCTTCACATAAGAATTCCAAGAGAAGTGGTATTTTCTCGTCCTGCGGCGAGGTTGAAGGATGTCCGAACAGCGAGTATCGAACAGCACAAAAGCCGGCACTGGGGGCCGCTCTGAGGAACTGGAAAGACCTTCGCGTCTGCGTCAGGCGCTGAAGGCTCGACAAAATCATCAGGTGATGGGACAAGCTCCCTTTTTTATCGCCGTGTCTTCAGCCTGCGCCATCATTGCCATCGCCATCTACTGGAATGAGAGCGCTCCCGGACACACCCTGCTGCTGCTGTGGGGCGGGCTTTATGCCCTGGCCACCCTCATCCGCTCGATCATGGTCGTCGGCTATCGCATCAACCCGGGCAGCCACAGCAGCCGGTTCTGGCACCACGCCATCCTCGTCAACGCACTCATCTTCGGTGCCCTCTGGGGGGGCGCCGGCATGGTCATCAACCCCTACCTGCTCAGTAGCAGCCCGGCGGGTTTTGATCACCATGCCCTGCTCGCTGCCCTGATCACCTGCCAGAGCATCGCCGCCCTGGCCGCTTACGCGACCCATTTTCCCGCCTTCATCGCCTACAGCCTGTTCAGCCTGCTGCCGATCAGCCTCAACCTGCTGGCCACCGGCGAGCACTTGGCGCAGATCATGGGGATGATCGCCTTGCTGTTTTTGGCGGTGCTCATCTTCAGCGGCTATCAGATCCACCGCATGTCGCGTCACTCGCACTGGCTGCAATCCAAGAATGAAGCGCTGATCCACGTGCTCGAGCACTCCAAGAAAGACATGCTCGACATGACGCAAAAGCTGGCCCTGGAGATCTACGAGCGCAGCAATGCCGAGACCCGCCTGCAGGACATCAACGCCACCCTGGAAAGCCATGTCCGTGAACGCACCCGGGCGCTGACCCGGCTCAATACCGAGCTGCGTCGTGGCGAGCAGCGCCTGAGCCTGGCGATGAGCGCCGCCGGCCTGGGCATGTGGGACTGGCACATGCCGACCGACGTCACCTACCACTCCAATTTCGAACAGCTGCTCGGCTTTTCCAGCCATGAACTGAAAGGCTTCATGGGCCAGCTCAAGCCCTTGGTGCACCCTGACGACTACATGTCGGTAAAACGCGCCCTGGTGCTGCACCTGCGCCACCCGGAAACCCCCTATCACGCCTGCTACCGCATGCGTCGTCGTGATGGACGCTGGATCTGGGTCGAGGATCACGGGCGCGTCATCAGCCATGAAGACGGCAAGGCGACACGCATGATCGGTGTGCGCCGCGATATTTCCGCGCAAAGAGAGCAGGAACAGAGCCTGCGTCTGGCCGCCTCGGTGTTCA